>JAEOUE010000254.1 GCA_016839515.1 Candidatus Hodarchaeum mangrovi | reverse complement strand
ATCCAGAAAAAAAAGTCAAAAAAATAATTGCCAATAAAATACTAGCCCAAATAGCACTCAGAATTCCATATAATACATCTTTTTTCATTTCTCTATGATCAATAACATTTAAATATCCTAATATAATACCAATTATTAATGCAGCCTCTAATACTTCTCTGAGAGAAGTTACTAGGCTAAAAATTAAAATAGGAAACAATTCAATAATCATATTTACACCGCTTCAAATGTAAGTGATTGTAATATTTTTTTGAAAATTATATTCGTTAAAAACACAGTATTTTGCGGAATTAATCATTAATTTGAATAAGGATTTAATATTACATCATTTATTCTTTTTGTACTCTTATTATTATACGCCATTTATCTGAATCCAAAATGTTTTCATTAGAAAGAAGTTCTTGTTTCAAATTTTCTATTGCCAATAAGATGTCTTTTCGTGATGTAGATTCAGCTGATGTGCCAATAAATTCGATTAACTGTCCTTCTTTTGCTCTTTTAATAGCTCGTCGTGTTTCTATAAGTGGAACAGGACAAATTAATCCTGTTATATCAATAGTTTCATCCACTAATAGACCAGACAATATGTTTAATCCACCAATTCATCCATTGAACGGCCATTTTTCTTCAGATAATCTTCCATAGCTCTGTGTAAGGCATCAACAGCAAGGTTAGAACAATGCATTTTTTGTTTAGGTAAACCACCTAATTCATCTGCTACCTGCTTTTTTGTTAATCTATAAGCCTCTTTTAGCGTTTTTCCTTTGGTCATCATTGTTGTCTTTGAGCTCGTAGCAATAGCTGCTACACAACCGAAAGTTTTTACTTTAATGTCTTCAATTACATCGGATTCAGGATTGATCTTAAGATAAATCCACATAATGTCTCCACATACAGGATTACCTATCTTACCTACCCCATCGGGATTTTCTATTTCACCCATATTTTGGGGATTCATAAATAGATCTATAACTTCTTTTGAATATAGATGTGCCATCTTAATCATGCTCTTCTATTTCATCATGATGATCATGTTCATCATGTATTTTTCCACTTGCTTTCATCTCAAAATATTCTTTCATAAATTCCGCATTAACAGGACTCATTTCTCTAAGACGTTTAATGACTTTTGCTAATTCAGGAATAAACGCATCTATTTCTTCCTTTGTATTATATTGACTAACTGCAATCCGAACACTTCCATGACTTACTTCCGTTGGTAATCCTATGGCTGTAAGAACATGACTGGCTTCAAGTCGTTTTGAAGAACATGCACTACCTGTTGCAATCATAAATCCTAGCATATCTAGATGAAGCAAGATCGATTCTCCCTCAACATAGTTAAATACAAGGGAAAGATGATTTGGTAATCTTTTTGTTTTATCTACTGCTCCTGTAAGCTGAAAATTAGCAATATTTTTCTTTAAATTTTCCCATAAGTAGTCTCTAAGTTCTTGTGTATATTTATTAATTTCTGGTGTATATTCAGATACAGCTGTAGCAAAACCCACTATTCCTGGAATATTTTCTGTTCCTCCACGTTTTTTATTTTCTTGGAGACCTCCATCCATGAGCCGTACAATTTTTACTTTTTTTCCAATCTTTAATGCTCCTACTCCTTTTGGTCCATGGATTAAGTGACTCGTTACTGTTACTAAATCTGGCTTAGAAGCATCTAAAGGAACTTTACAAAAACTATAAGACGCTTCAATATGAATTAAGGAATTAAATTTATGACAAAGAGCAATAATGTCCTCAAGATCTTCTACAGTGCCAATTTCTTGATTACCATGAGGGATAGAGACTATTAGAGGATTTTTGGCTAATAATTCAGATAAGTGAGTTCTATCGATGAATCCCTCTGAATCTACCTTAATTAAATCATATTCAAAGCCAAAATACTTCTTTAATGACTCCAAACTGTCTAATACCGAGAAGTGGGAAACACTAGAGGCGATTATATATTTATTTTCATTATTAAGGTTTGCAAATGCAACCCCCTTAATCGCTAAATTGTTTGACTCTGTTTGACCACTTGTAAAAACAATTTCATCAGGATCAGCATTGAGTTTCTCTGCAATGACTCTACGTGCTTCATCAAGAGCTTCTTTAGCTTCAATTCCCGCTGAAATACCATATTCACTTCCTGGTGGAGAAACTATATCGGTAAAGTACGGTATCATAGCTTTTACTACTGTTTCCGAAACTTTGGAACTAGAATTGTTATCCAGAAATACTTTCAAAGTATAAACCTTCATATAATCTTAACAATAGTTGAGTTAAAAAATCTACTCTTAACGTTATTCGCAGAATAGTATTGATTGAAGAAAAGCAAAATGAGTTTCTTGATGTTAAATAAAACTAAAGTAATTTATTAACTAAACGAAGGAAGTTTCCTTATAGGGCTAATAGATCCTTATTATGTATGAATGCATTGATACAGAAGTTAACCAGTCCGTTTAAAATCTAATTATTTGAAATATATGAATTATTCTCTTTCCTTAATAAAGTATCTCGGATTGCGTTTAATTCAGTGTATAAACTTGCACGATTTAACCTTTGAACTGGTGATAATAAAATTAGCCAATGAGTTGGGATTCTTACTCCAGAAATCCATATATCATCAAAATCTATCTCACATGAAGCTCCATCAACTGGTTCGCAGAGATAATTCATTTCTCGGAAGATTTTAGTGATTTTATGAAGGGGGATATTAACAAGCGGGTCGACGATACTTGTAAAAACAGGTTGAAAGTGATGATTTTCGTAGACAATAAAATTTCTAATTTTTGAATAATTCATTACTTTCAAAATTTTCCTGAGTCCATCAACATCAATACCCACCATTTTATCATACATTTCATCCACAATTTGATGGAATACCTCAAAATCACTGCGGGTAAACAGAGTCCCCGATGACAATTCAAATGAAAACATTAATTCAAATTTCAAAATTACCTCACGTAGGAACTCAAACTGAATAGGATCATATTCTGCCTCGGAAGTTGTTAAGATACCATATGTTAATAATCCCTCATATAATAAGAGTGTAAATCCTACGTGCCGAATAGCTGTAATTGTTTGACCTTGAGTCTCTTTGAGTGTATTGATAGCTGCACTCATAAGACTTGCATGAATGTCCTGATCTTTAATTCCTGTATTAACTTCATATAACCAACCCTTGACAAATTCATGGGAAAGTAATAAAAATCCAGGTTTAGAGATGATATCAAGGCCGAACGTAGTTTATCCACCCACTGAATATTTTGAAATTGAGATTTATACTAAATTAATTTCTGTCCTCATAGTTAAAAAAAGTACTCAAATTATTTTACTAAAAATTGCCCCCAACTCTTATTTATATTACCTAACTTTTCTCAAGGTAAAATCACGAATTATTTGCGTATAATTTTTCTAGAAATAATGTACAGGAAGAGTAATCCTAATAGAAATTGCAGATATGGACTTGAGGTAGGGAATGTGGATTGGGTGGAACTAATTAGAAATGAACTTTCAGTTATTAATGCAGAACTAGTAGTCAAATTTGATGATGAATGATCATAAATCAGCTTGTAGATATACCCATCAAATGCACAAAGATAAAATTCATTTGATTTATCTAAACCAAAAGAAGCAATATTTAATGGAGTATCAACTAGAATATAATTTTCTATTCCATTTGTTAATTTCAAAGCCCAAATAACTCCTGATATAAAATCTGCATAAAGATAATATCCAAAGAGAACTGAGAGTTCCAATCCTCGATATATAAATCCACCTGTGATGGAAGCTCCTAGGTCATGTCCATAAGCAAAGATAGGGTCAATTAAGTCAGCACGGTTACAATCGACTGAAGGGTTATAACATTCAAATCCTTCTGTTATTCTCCATCCATAATTTTTCCCTTTTTCAACGATATTAATTTCTTCCCACATATTCTGCCCCACATCTGCTGCCCATAAGGTTCCTGAAAAGGAATCAAAGCTAAAGCGCCAAGGATTTCGCAATCCATATGCAAATATTTCTTCTCTATATCCTAATAAATTCCCAACAAAAGGATTATCTGGAGGAATTGTATAATTTGTAGTTAATGTCTTTGAATTCACATCTAATCGTAAAATTGATCCTAATAACGTTGAACGATTTTGACCATGATTATATGGATCCCCTCCACTTCCACCATCTCCTAAAGCTATGTAAAGATATCCATCGGGCCCAAAAGCGATTTGTCCTCCATTATGATTGTTAAATGGTTGAGGAACTTCCAAAATTATCATCTCAGAGCTATAGTTTACAGATTGTGTGTCTAAAAGACTAAAACGAGATATAATAGTTCTTCTAGGGTTATCAGCGGTGTAATCCACGAAAAATTGACCATTTGATAGAAATTGTGGATGAAATGCAAATCCAAGTAGTCCCTGTTCCCCTCCCAAAAGGACTTTATCACGTAAATCGATAAAAATCTCTGTGGATGAGGTATTATACTGATTTTTAAATTTTTTAATTAATCCTTCTTGTTCAACAACGTATAAAAAATCTTTTGTGTCGGAATAAAGGCCTAAAGGCTTCGTGAATGTAAGGTTGGAAAATACTTTCATAAGTTCAAACTTTACTGAAGGCAGATATTCACCTTTAAGTTGAAATTGGGAAGATTGAGAAAATAAAATAAGAGAAAATAGGGTAATTCCTAATAAAATAACCAAATAAAAATAGCTACTCAATTTTTTCATGATAAAACAAACTAAAGAGTCTAATATGTATTTTTAGATTTGAAATTCGGAATGTTCACACTTATCAGTAATTTTAAATCAAGTAAGCAGTCATGAAAATTATTGAAAAGAAAATTTTATCTAAAATTTTTTCAACTAGAACATAATACTTCTAATCAAAAATCCTTCATTTGAGACGGTATTATGAATAATAAAATTAATTTTTTAGTTAATGAAAAGAAAGATAAGCTGATTAAATTTACTCAAGAGCTAATAAGTATACCTTCACCGCCTGGAAAGGAAGATGATGTTAGAAAACTTATCAAAGGTGAAATGGAGCATATTGGCTTTGATGATATTACTATTGATGCAATAGGTAATCTTTATGGGAGTTTAGGAAATGGATCGCAAATTATTGCCTTTGATAGTCACATGGATACGGTTGATGTGGGTAATCCTGAAAATTGGAAACATGAACCGTTTAATGGAAAAATTGAGAATGAAATAATTTATGGAAGAGGTGCTTCAGATCAAAAAGGAGGTCTTGCTACCACTCTTTATGCATTAAAAATTTTGACTGAAATTGGTATTCCTGACAATTTGCAGATAATTTTCGTAGGTTCAGTAAGAGAAGAAGAACATGAAGGACTTAATTGGCAACATTTAATTGAAGTGGAAAGAATTAAACCAGATAAAGTTATATTAACAGAACCTTCGAATCTTCAGATTGCTATCGGTCAAAAAGGACGAGTTGATCTAAAAATAACAACTAATGGAATTTCGGCCCATGGAGCTAATCCTGACCAAGGTATTAATGCCATTTATAACCTACTCCCTATTATTGAGGACATAAGAAAACTTCAGAAGAATCTTCACATAGATCCTCTGTTAGGAAAAGCTCAAATAAGTGTCACAGCAATAGAGTCAAGTAGTCCTAATATTAATGCAACCCCTGATAAAGCAATCATATATGTTGATCGACGATTGGTTTCTAATGAATCTGATATTACTGCAATTGAACAATTAAAGAACTTAGAATCCTTTAAAACTATTCAGACTCGTATATTTATTCCTGAATATACTGTACAGTTAAATTCAAGAAAAAAATTTACTTTTAAATCCTATTATCCCTCTTGGATAATGGATCAAAAGCATCCTTTCGTTCAACAGGCAATGGGGGTTTATCGTGAACAATTCCAAGAAGAACCTAAATTGAAATATTGGCCTTTTTCTACAAATGGAGCAGCAACCAAAGGTATTTTTAATATTCCAACAATAGGATTTGGCCCAGGAAAAGAAGAACATGCACATACTCCAGAAGACCAAGTGGCTATAAATCAGTTAATTAAAGCGACAGAATTTTATATTCGATTAATTAGATCTTTTACACATAGTTAGAAGTATTCTGAACCATTTCAATAGTTGTTTTTAAAATTTCAATCCCTTTCTCTGCTAGATCTTGTGTTATTACTAATGGTGGCAGTAACCGTACTACATTGTTATAATGGCCACCTATTTCTACTAATACTCCTCGGTTGAATGCTTCTGTTCTAATCTGTCTAGCTAGCTCTTCCGAAGGTTGTTTGGTTTCCTTATTAACTACTACTTCTAGCCCTATCATTAACCCTTTTCCTCGAACCTCACCAATAATGTCTGAATTTCTCTCTAAATCTTTCAATGATTGTACCATGTAGGTTCCTAATTTTTTAACATGTTCGGATAGATTATAATCAATCATGAAATCAATAGTTGCAACACCTGCAGCCATAGCTGAGACATTTCCTCTAAAAGTTCCGATATGAGCTCCTTTAACCCATTTTTCCTTTTCATCAAATTCTTCCCTATATGCTATTGCTGACAATGGGAAACCACCCCCCAGAGCTTTAGACATTGTTATGATGTCAGGTACTGCTCCATCATGCTCAAATGAAAAAAATTTACCAGTTCTATTGAAACCTGATTGTATCTCATCAAAAATGATTGGGATATCATAATTCTGACTTATTTCTTGAATTTGTTTAATAAATCCTTTTGGTGGGATAATAGATCCTCCTTCACCTTGAACTGGCTCGATTATTGTACCTGCAGGTTGGGTAACACCTGAATGAGGATCATTCAGTTTATAATCATAATATTGAGCACAAATTCTCTCACAAGTGTCTGGTATCCTTTGGAAAGGACATCTATAACAATAAGCATAGGGAAGAAAATGTATTTCTGAGAGTAATGGTAAATATTGTTCCTTCCAAAATCTTCCTGAGGTTAATGAGAGAGCTCCTGATGTCATGCCATGGTACGCTCCTTCAAATGAGATAAAAGCTCTTCGTTGAGTCATACATTTAGCAAATTTGATTGCCATTTCCACAGCATCTGAACCTGTGGGTCCCCCAAATTGAATTCTCATTTTATCTCTAAGTTTATCAGGTAAAATTCCACGAATTTTCTCAACTAGTCTGATACGTATTTCGGTAGGAAAATCTAGTGTGTGTGTTATCTTTTTTTGCTGTTCTTCTACTGCTTTTATTATAATTGGATTACAGTGGCCTAATGCAACCACTCCAGCCCCTGCAAAAAAATCAATAAAGATATTACCATCGCTATCCTTAATAGTTGCTCCTCTACCTTCACCAATTACTAATGGAATAGCTTTTGGGTAAGAGACAGCTTTACCTTCAATTTCATATTGTTTTTTGAGTATATCTCGCGCTTTTTTTCCTGGAAGCTTATCAATAATTTTTGGAGCTTCAGGATAATGAAGATTCTCAAAGGTCATATAAATCACTTTTTTTTGTACGATCTATTTTTAGGTTTTAAGTTTAATGTTCTTTAAGGTTAATTTTTGATTTCTACACGATTCCAGAATATAGGGTGATATATACCCGAAACTTATGATTTGATTGTATCTTTCTACTGAAGATTTTCATAATCCAGAAGGTTTTACAGATCATTAGATTAATTACCACCATTTCAGTAAAGAGCGAACATTCTACTCAAAATTTGAGAATAAATAAAAAGTTAGAAATATGGTAGTTTTAAAACAATACCAAAAAGGATTACTGCGCTTATAGCAATAGTATAAATAACTGAAACAGCAATAATTTGATTTTTTTGCGATTTCATATCATGGACCCAGAAACAGACTATCATGAAATGTAAATAACCAAAAATAACAATAGGGATCCAGCTCAGAATATATTGAAAACCAAGCAAGGGATTATTCCAAAAAGGATAATGCCAAAGTAATCCTCCAGCATAATTGAGGATTAACTCAACAAATACGCAAAATATTGCATTTCCAATTGCTAATCCCCATCTATTAGGTATTAAACCAAAAAATTTAAGGTTTCGATCCTCTGGAAGTACCTTTACAAAGGCAACACCAGCCATAGCAAACATTAATGAAATTTCAATATTTAATCCAACAAAAATCAGGAATCCTGTTTCTCCTCCACAAGTCCATAAGGCTGATTCCTGAGTGAAAACAAGGATTAAAGCGTTAGCAATTTCATTAAGCCAATCCATTCCCCAAAATGCTAATCCTGCAAATACGCGGTTCCAATTTCCTTTTTCTATTTCACTAAAATAGACATAGATAACGAGAGCAAAAATAGGTATTAGATACCATTTAAAATCCTCAGGCCATACACGAAGAATGTCTAATGCAGTCTGTGTATCTGGAGTAATTACCATTTTTTCTTCCTCAACATATTTTCACTTACTAATTTGTTTTTCATCTTGAGAGAAGATAGTGGTTTAATCTTTTGGAAGTCAATATCACTATGAAATTACATTCATCTATACGAATATTACCAAAAATACCATAAAGAAATTCAAATATAAAAGTAAACAACGTTGGATACGATTGGTTTCAAGTCAGATTACTTAAATATCTTTCTTCTTCCCTAGATTCATCCTAAATCTTGACTTCTTTCTTGACTGATGATGATTTATTGAGGAACTTTAATGAAATATCGAATTACTCAACATCCAATTCTTAACATTCCAAAATTACAGCATATTGAATTCACTTGGAAGGGTAGGACCTTGATAGGAGAAGAGGGTAAGGTAATTTCTTCTGTTCTTTTTTCTCATGGAATAAAAGTATTTGGAAATCATCCAAAGGATAATAGTCCCCAAGGGATATTCTGTGCAAATGGACAATGCGCACAATGTACCGTGATAGTTAATGGTCGTCCTGTAAAAGCATGTATGACGGTATTAAGACCTAATATGGAAATTGAACCATGTATTGGGTTACCTGCTTTACCTGAGGATGATCAAGATAAGGGTGTGGGTGATCCTTTAATTTATGAAACTGAAGTTTTAGTAATAGGTGCAGGGCCATCAGGACTTTCAGCCTCTAAAATATTTACTGATTATGGCGTAAAAGTATTATTAATAGATGATAAACATCGTCTTGGAGGAAAATTAATACTACAAACGCATAAATTTTTTGGATCTCAAGAGGATGTTTATGCTGGAAAACGGGGGATTGAAATAGCAGAAATTTTAGGGAAACAAGTACAAAATCATAAATTAATAAATATTTGGTTAAATAGTATTGCTATTGGAGTTTTTTCAGATGGACTGGTTGGAGTGTGGAAAGATTCACAGGTTTATGCTTTGATTAAACCTAAATATATTTTTGTGGCTACAGGAGCACGTGAAAAAATGCTTGCATTTCCAGGAGACACATTACCTGGGGTATATGGAGCAGGGGCTTTTCAGACTCTAGTAAATCGAGATTTAGTGAAACCATCCGAAAAAGTCTTTATTGTAGGAGGTGGGAATGTGGGATTAATAGCTGGATACCATGCTATTCAAGCTAATATTAACGTTGTTGGTCTTGTTGAAGCTCTTCCAAGATGTGGAGGTTATAAAGTTCATGAAAATAAGCTGAGACGTCTGGGAGTACCAATTTACACAAACCATACTATTATAGCTGCAAATGGGATCAATAGTGTCGAAAGTGTAACAATAGGCCAATTGGATGATAAGTGGAAGGTCATTAAAGGTACAGAACAAACTTTTGAATGCGATACAATCCTAATTGCTGTTGGTCTTTCCCCAGTTGATGAATTTTATAAAAAAGCTGGAATTTTTGGATTTAAAGCAGTAGTAGCAGGGGATGCACAAGAGATAGCCGAAGCAAGTGCTGCAATCTTTACTGGACGTGTTGAAGCAATTCGTCTTCTAAATGAAATGGGAATTAAAACAACCGAAGATTTAATGGTGCTAGAAGCAAAAGCAAATTTGATGAAAATACACCCTCCTCCTCCTATTAATCGACCTCTGCCTGATGTTAAGGCTGATATCTTTCCATTATTTCATTGTGATCAAGAAATACCATGTAATCCATGTGCAAGTGTGTGCCCACAGGATCAAATACATACAGAGGATGATTTAATAACACATTTACCTTATTTCAAAGGAGAAAAAGAGTGTATAGGCTGTGAACGTTGCATAGCTGTGTGTCCAGGCTTAGCTATTACCCTCCTTGATTATCGAAAAGATAAGGATAATCCGTTTGTCACATTCCCTTTTGAAATAGCAACCACAAAACTTCAGAAGGGAAAATTAGTAACTGTAATGGGGGATGAGGGATTATTAGGACAGTTTCCTGTAGAAAGGGTACGAATTTTAAAAGAATTTCCTCGAACGCAGCTAATTACAATAAGATTACCAAATAAAATTGCTAAACTTGCAGTTAATCTTAGGTTACAAGCTGATACAAAAATTGAACCTATGGATATATTTCACAAACCTACTTATCCAGATGAAGCAATTATTTGTCGTTGTGAAAGGGTTACTGCAGGAGATATACGAAAATGGATAAAAACAGGCGTTACTGATGTTAATGAGCTCAAAACATTGACACGGGTTCAAATGGGAGCTTGTGGTGGCAAAACATGTTCTAGTTTAATTGAGCGTCTGTTTACAGAGGAGGGAATTTCTCTCCATAACTTTACACCAGGCACCTTACGCCCACTTTTTGTTGAAGTTCCTATGGGAGATTTTACAAAATCACACGGAGGGAAAAATTAATGATCTATGATGTTATAATTATTGGTGCTGGAAGTGTTGGGGTACCAGCTGCCCTTTCATTCGTAAACAACGGTCTAAAGACCTTAGTTATTGAGAAAAATGCCTCAGTTGGACAAGCGGATAACAAACATGCCATTGGGGGGATTCGTGCTACTCATTCTCAAAAAAGTAAAATCAAGGTCTGTCAACGTTCTATTGAAATTTTCAGTACATGGGAAGAAAAATATGGGGATGATATTCAATGGATCCAAGGTGGATACACCTTTGTTGCTTATACACCTGAACATGAACGTTTATTAAAACAGACTGTAGAACTACAAAAGAATTATGGTCTGAATATTGATTTTATTACTCCTGAAAAAATAAAAGAATTAGTACCTGGCATTAATATTGAAAACCTTCGGGGAGGAACATTTTCCCCTGAAGATGGAAATGCTTCTCCACTACTTTCAGTACATGCTTTTTATCGAAGAGCTCTAGAACTTGATGCAGAGTTTCATTTCAAAGAACACGTACAAGAAATCCTCCTTCAAGAAAGAGAAATTACAGGAATTAGGACAAATAAAGGAAAATATCAAACCTCGATAGTTTTAAATGCAGCTGGTGGAGAAGCTTCGGAAATAATGCGTCCTATAGGATTAGATATTCCAGTCGTTCCTGATTCTCATGAAGCTGGAATCACTGAACCTGTCCAGTACTTTTTTTCCCCTATGGTAGTAGATATTAGACCTGCTATCGATTCTAAATGGGGAAATTCTAAGAATTTTTATTTTTATCAAAATAAGGAAGGACAAATCATATTTTGTTTGACTCCAGACCCTTCTATACTCGGAACCGATAGGAGAGAAACTAGTTCTTTTCTACCTCAAATAGCTAAAAGAATGATTCACCTCTTACCTCGATTAAAAAATATTAAAATCCGACGAACATGGCGTGGTTTATATCCTATGACACCTGATGGTTCACCAATTGTAGGAAAGGTAGAAAATATCGAGGGTATGTTATTAGCAGTAGGTATGTGTGGACAAGGTTATATGATAGGCCCTGGCTTAGGTGATGTCTTGGCTAGATTGATATTAGATAAGACAACTCCTCTAGATTTGGAGATTTTAAGTGAATTTACATTGAACCGTGATTTTGGTCAAATTGAAATGCTAAAATAGAGATTTGGTTTAGTTCTGTAAAATTATCTTGGATTTTAGATAAAATAGTTTTTAATAAATAAAGACATTACCAAAATTACAGCATTTAATCTTTTTATATAGCTATGACAATATCTGTGAGATAAAAAAATTTTGAAGATCCTTTGGGATTTCTTCTTTTGTAAATTTCTTGGCAAGAGCTTCTGCTAATGGTGCTCTATAGCGTTTACCGTAATATATTTCTAATAATTCAATTAAAATAGCTTTATCAGGAATCCCACGATTTCTTCGTTTTTGGATGTATTCATTAAGCTGATCTATAGTAATAGAATCAGAATTAGTGAAACATCGTGGAAAAATAACGCTATTATTAAGGAATAATGATTCAATACTTTCTTCAGTAAGAGAAAAGAAGGTATTTTTTGGGAAAACCATCTCCCAGTTATTTCGAACTCTATCATAATTATCAGAATTTAATATATCTCCATCAGTGATTGCAACAGCTCGGGAACGAACAAATTTACTCTTCAAGAGTTCTATAGAAATGACAAATTTCATATTAGTCCATCCCCCAACAGGAATAAAACTTACACGATTTTTTGCTGCTCGTATTCCAGAACCTATTATTATATCTTCAAACACTCGATAAACTCGTTCATCTGTTCGTCCTTCAACAAAAACTACCACATCAGATCCAAAGGAATCAGAAGGTTGGATCCCTAGGATATTAACAACCTTTTTCATGGTTTTTTCTCCCTTTATAGGTCTAATGCGAGTCCACCCATTGTGAAGATCAACTAGATATGCGTGACCAATTAAAAGCCGTGTGGAGTGAGTTGAGAAGAATATTTGGTGATTCCGAGAGAATTGTTCAAGTTTCCTTGCAAGAGCTCTTTCCCCGCGTGGATGGAGAAATAAGGAGGGCTCATCAACAATAACAATTCTACCTATAGGACTGCAAGTTAGAAGCCAAGCAAGAGAAATTATCCGTTTTGTACTGGATGAAATTTTCCACAGCGGATTTGTAAAAGCATTTTCTATAGTAACATCAATTATTTGATGGTTATTCCGTGTTCGTGCCCCAAGTTCAAAATGAAATCTTTGAGAGAGGACATCCTGAAGAAATTCTTCAATTAAAGATAGTATTTGATAATTCTTTTCATGTAGTAAATCTAATAAATTCGTATGGAGAGATCTATTGAAATCGGAATCTGTTTGAAAGTAGCTAAAGAATGCTCGTGAAAAGAACTCTTGAACGATTTCAGGGGCTACTTTTTCCTCGGGAAAAGGAATCTTTTCTCCATTTCGGAGTTGGAGATAGATCTTTTTTTCTAGTATGGTATATAATTCTTTTTGCAAGGACAAATTAAATACAAAATGACTTATTTCTCCATGTGAAGTGATCTGGGTTAATAGATCTAAAAATTCATCAAAAATTTGATTTGCTTGAGAATAACGATAAAATTTCGCAGTTTCAACAAAAATATTACGTAGAATTTCATTATCTTGCCATGATTGAATGTCATCATTTACTCTTAGATGAAATTCTCCAGATATGGATTTGGAATCTCCAAAATATGAGAGGAGATTTTCAAAATTATAACTTGAAATGACTTCTTCTTGTGGGAATTGTAGCTGATTTTCAGCACGAAAAGCTCCATCCCAAAAAACAGAAATACCTTCCAATAAATTACTCTTACCTGAATTATGGGGACCTATAAAACAATTTAAACTCTTTAGATCACTTAGAGAGAGGTTGGCGATGCTTCTAAAGTTTCTAAGACTAAGTTTAGCTAATTGCATGATTCAACTAATGACACTAAATTGCCTTTATCCTATATAAAGATAATAGTTCCTATACCTGTCTAGGGAAACGTAGTCATAATAACCGAAAATCTAAATCGAGGATTGAGAATTCTTTGATAAATAAGAATGAAATCTGTTTTATTAAGAATGAGTGATTTTCAATAATTAAGCTGTCTTAAACAATTATGGACTTTTTTATCAAGGCGTCCAATCCATTAGTCTGGGATACCCAACATCAACAAAATCACGTTTGATTAACCTTATTTTTTCAAAAATTGCTAATCTTATCCTACTTTCCGTTAATTGAAGAGAATCTAAAATTATATTAGCTGAGGTTTCAACTGCTTTCAAACCTGCAGTGACTTGAGAATATCTATCTAAAATTTTTTCTGTTAAAAGATGATTAGTAAATTTTCCCCCTCCTGAAAGTAATTTATATCCATTTTCAGAGGAAAGAGTGTTTGGATTGTTGCACATTCGGACTAACTCATCAAAACAATCTTTGTATGGATGAACTACATTCCGTGCAATGACCCCTCTCATAAACATTTGAGTGGTTTGTCGTGCCAAAATAAGTGCAAATGGAATGGAAATCATCAATTCAGTCATACGGAGATTTTCAGAATTAATGATTGAAGTTGATATATCTTGAGCTTTTTCATAATCATCTAATGAAATTAAAAGACATGTCAATTCTCGAAAATCAGTGTTAATCATTTTAGGAGTGACACGAAATTGGGTATAATAAAGACCAACTCCAGTTAAAACAACAAAAGCTTCTTCAGAATCTTCTTCTTCGCCTGTTAGTATTTGATCGGGTAAAAACACAACATTATCCTTTAATATTTCAATAACTGGTTGATTTAAATAAGAACCCAAATAATATTCTGAACCTATTAATTTTGACCAAGAAGGGAAGAATAGAATTTGCGTTAAGTGTTTTAATACTTTCTGATCATCAGGTGTAGGATGCTCCATTTAAAACCTCAAATTAATTCTTTTTCCTGTAGTACTTCCAAGAGAAGCCAAGGATCGTCAGTAAAAATCCCATCAACACCGAGTTGAATTAAATATTCGAATGATAGCCGGTCATTAACAACCCAAACATGAACTGCAATATTTTTGGCATGTGCAGCTCTTACAAATCGTTTTGTCACAATCGTGCGATTTTGATGAGTGATAGGGACCTGAAATGCAGAATATCTCGGAGTAATTATTCTCTCCAGAAATAGTGTTTGAAAAGTTAAAAATCTTCTGACTTCTTGAG
The DNA here is from genome assembly GCA_016839515.1 of Candidatus Hodarchaeum mangrovi. Classification (GTDB taxonomy): domain Archaea; phylum Asgardarchaeota; class Heimdallarchaeia; order Hodarchaeales; family Hodarchaeaceae; genus Hodarchaeum; species Hodarchaeum mangrovi. The sequence continues at coordinate 69,962 of JAEOUE010000254.1, read as the reverse complement.
GTGATGCTGACGTATGAACATGTGGAAGGATTTTTCTGAACTTTTTTATTTGAAAATGATGAAATGATCCCACTAATATCGAATCCTCACGAGAATATTCTATTATTATTTTCGCTAGAAGCTCTGGAACAATAGGATCAACATTTTTTATATCCAAATTAAAATGCATTTTAGGGAATAAATCAAATGCTTGACGGAGAGTAACAACTTTCCAATTTTGACCACGAGCAGGAAAAGACTTTCCACCATCTAATGTGAATGAATAACCTAAATCTACCTGATTGAGTTCATCTAGGGTGTAATTCTTCACAGGGCCCGTTTTATTAGTCGTTCGATCCAAAGTTTCATCATGAAATAATATTAATTCATTATCTTTAGTCATACGAATGTCTGTTTCAATAACATCTAGTTCTAACAGAGCAGCATTTTTTAAAGCTAATAAAGTATTTTCAGGAGAAACTGTTTGATCACCTCGATGTCCCATGACTAAAGGTCGATGAGGAGAGCGAAATGGGTTAAATTGGGGTGTTTTCATTTGTTTTTCAATCTCACTTAATCATTGAGGCGAATATCCAAGCTCTGAATGCTCAACTAAAGCCGATTAGTATACTATTGATGCTTTAGAGCATGCTAAACCTCAGGTGGAGCAAACGAATGATTCTTTATAATCGTTGAATCTTGTTTAGAGTAAGATTATCATTATAATCTAGATTTTAAAGTTTATAGGACAAGAATTTTATTAAACGCACCATTATGAATGTCTCAGGGTTTATAACTGATGAAAAAAACGTTAGATGTTAATTTAATCCAAAATTCATTAATAAACCTTATTGAAGTTGATCCTGATCATCAAATTGTATCATTACTTATAACACGATTGGCTGCTATATTTCCGGAGAAGCTGATTCCTTTAACATACTCAAATAATAAAATTCAAAGAATAATTCTTGCAAATAACTTTACTGGAAAAACTGTAATCTCTAATGAGTTATTGCAATGGCTAAGAAGGGAGGAAGATCCTGATGTGATCAACTCAATTAAAAGTTCATTAAATAAGACATTATCTGGTATAATCCCAAATGAAGAAGAACTTTTTACCGAAATTCAACAACAAATCAATATTAGAGAAAAATTACCAACTTATTTAGAATTACTAGGAAATTTTCCTTTTCCAATTGTGGAAGATATTTTTCTTCATCAATGGAATATAAATCGATATAATGAAAAGATAAAGAAGGGAATTATTGAGGGTTTACAGTTCTATTCTAAAAAAGCAAAAAAAATCTCAAAACAATTAGAACACCTTCTATTAACATTAAACAGTTCATCTTATGAAGATATCGGCCTTCGTAAACGAGCCTTAGACTCTTTTGAGTGGTTAGAGACCACTGAAGTTAATAATAGTCTCGACGTTATCGTTGAGACAGAAAAACATCCAGCGATTCGGTTAAAAGCAGTTAAATTAATAGGAAAGAAGAATTTATATGATTTATATCCAATTTTGATAGAACGATTAAAATTTGATAGTAATTCTAAAATTAGAGCAGCAGCTGCAGAAGCACTAGGAATCTTAAAAGTTTATGAAGCGTTAGGAGATTTAGCTGAAAGTCTGGAGACTGATGTTAGTTTTTCAGTAAGAGAAGCATCTGCTGAGGCACTAGGTATAATTAAAAGTCAAGAAGCTCTTTCATCTCTATTAAAAGGATTAATTGATGAAGATTCATACGTCAGGTCTGTTAGTGCATGGTCAATTCAGCAACTTTATCTTGATGAGGCCGAAAGAGGTAAATTAATGCAGCGATTATGTCAAACCTGTCTTTCTCAAGAAGTTGATTTCAAAGTAAAGGAGAATATTATCTCCTTACTTGCACAATTGAATAGCTATGAAGAATCAATGGCTTGCTTGATAGATCTGTATTTCAAAATTCAATCATCCTCCTTAAAAGAGTCCATCTTAGAGGGATTAGAAAGCTTTATACCGTTGTTAAAGAAAGATATAGAGTTTTTATCAAAATATTTGCCGTTAATTCTTAAAAATCTTCAACTATCAATTTCTTTTTCACTTAAAGCTTCTATTTGCACATTTCTAGGAAATTTAAAGGAAAACTTAAGTTTTGAGGCTCTATTAGAATGTTTAGAAAAAGAATCAGATCCATGGGTCAAAAGACAAGCCACATGGGCTATATCACAGTTAGACCAAAGAATTTTTAAGAATCATATTCTAGATAGAATAAAGAATAGTAGAGATTTATTATTAAACTTGAATTATCTTGAGATTTTAACTAATTGGATTGAATATTCTGATCTAGATTTAATGTTTTCTCTATTGCATTCTGATCGCCTTGAAGTCCGTCAACAAATAATAGAAGCATTTAGAGTATTTATCAACAAAATAGACGACTTAGATGAGTCATTTAGTCTAAATCCGATCTTAGAAAGGTTAATTCATCACCTTCTTCATGATCCAGCAAATACCGTACGAGCAGCCTCTGCTCATGCTTTGGGTCATATCCCAAATAGCGATATCAAGATAGATCAGTTTTTAGTTCAAGCAATTCAAATAGAGAAGATTTATAGCGTACGTGAATTAGCAGCAGAAGCCTTAGGATATCGTAGCAATCCTAGTATCGTTCCAGAGCTATTCAAGTTGATTGATCCACAGATTGAGAAAGATCCTAGTATACGTTATTTTTCCTGTCTTTCTCTCCTAGATATTCTTGAAAGTCAATTAAAATATAAAACCAATCGAATACAAGCTTAAGCATCTTTAGTATTTGATCTCTGTATACTGATACGTTTCTCGACTTCTGGTAGTGGAGTGAAAAACCATGTGAATCCTAAGACAGTTAGTCCCAATATCGAAGCTACCCAGAGAATGATGGTTAAACCATATAATTCTGCAAAAATTCCAGAGAGGAGCATTGAAACAGGTGCACTAAATTGTGCCAATGTCCGACGAACCGCATAAACGCGGCCTAATACTTCTCGTGGAACAGTAGCTCCCCAGATTGCCTCACTTGAGACATTAGCAACTGGTAATACAAATCCTGTAATAAAAATTCCAATACCTAATATTAGGAAAAAACCAATAGGAGCTAGAAGCATTATAACTAGTCCTAAGTAGCCTAAAAACAATCCAAATGCAACACCTAAAGCATGATTCTTGAAGCCTTTCCAGAATGTCATAATGAATGAACCAATAAGCAGACCTGTTTGCTGTAAAGCTGCTATAAATCCGAAATCTTGAGCCTGACCTCCATGGATGAATTTGATGAAAAAAGCAAGTTGAGTGAAGAGTGGAGTCAAAAAGAAATTTGCACCTGCAAAAACAAAGAGAAGAGGGAATAACCCAGGTGTTTTAATTATGAATCGAATTCCTTCGATGAATTCGTGTCCGAAAGAAGGTTTTTCAATTTTTTCAACTTTCTTAATAATTTTTGGTATAGTTATTAATAATGTTGGTACAATAGCTAGAAGAAAGGTAATAACATCTAGCCAGAGTATTTGAGTAATATCTGGAAAAATCTCAAGTAATATAGGAGCGATAATTGGACCAATAATATTTATTCCAGCATTAACAAAGTAATTCATACCATTTATTCGACTTAGTTGATCCCGTGGAACCATGATTGGTAGAAGAGTATCAGTTGCTGAAGTGTGAAATGCCCCAAAGATTCCTCTAATAAAATTCAAGGAAAGAAGAATGAGTACAAGCTGAATATCAGTGAAAAGATTTGATATAAAGGCAGCTATCAGGATTAATGTAAAGAATGCCTGCATAAAGTCAACGAAAACAATTACTTTCTTTCTACTCCATCTATCCACAAACACTCCTGCAATGGGGGTTACAAGAATGAATGGCATAAAACCAAGAAAAGCGGAAAGACCTAAAACAAATTCACTTTCTGTAGTTAATGCTAAGAACCATATAATTACAAAATTGACTATATTTGATCCTAAAATTGATATCCATTGGCCACAAAGAAAAATAAGATAACCAATCAAGTTAGATGATTGTTTCTGATCTTCATCTTGATTCATTGAGGACAATTTAGTAGCACCTATAAGTTTATATTGAACAATAGTTATAAAAAACAAATCTTTGAATTTATTACATATTTATAAGCAATATCATTCTGGTAAGATATAGTTCATTCAGTTAAGATCTTTATACCTGATTTAGTAATCAAGACTGAATGTTCTGCCTGACTGACAAGTCCACCTGTTTTTTCAACAAGAGGTGGGTACCCATGAAAATGGTCTTGAGTCAAAATTTGAGCTAGATTAGAAACTTTACTCTCTTTTTCAATTAAATATTGATTCGCATACCTAAGAGAAAAAGGTAATAACTCAAAACGTTTGGTTAAAATTTTTCCTACCTCTGTTCGGGGATTTCCACTAGAAGAAAAAATCAGCGGTTCACCAAAATTATCAACATACCCAGAATTAAGTCCTTTGCCATCAGTCGCAAACGGTTCTATTGCTAGAATCATACCTTCTTTGATTTTTGTACGCTTTGAAAAAGGCATCGCCTTGACACTTGGAATTGATACTCCTGCATGAAGACGAGCTTTTTCTAATTGATGGCCTGTCAAATTTGAAATCGGCTTGTATCCAAAACGTTCAATAGTTTCTTGTACAACTGATCCAACGTCACTAATTCTGATACCAGGTTTTAATGTCTCGATAGCTTTATCAAGAGCTTCCTGAGATGCTTTAATAAGTCGAACATTCTTTCCGTCGGTAGAAAATGTTTTGGCAGTATCAGAAAGCATCCCATTAACATTAGCACCTATATCAATTTTAATTAAGCCTCGTTTAGGAATTACTCGCTTTTCATCAATATTTGCTGTATCATGCGCTGCGCAATTGTCTAAGCTAATATTTGGAGGAAAAGCTAAATCAGCTCCACGTTTCTGTATTAATTTAACTAAAGTATCATGTAATGCCCCAATCGAAATTCCTGGTTTGATATAAGCTTCAATCTGATCTAATGTTAATTTAGCGATTTTTCCTGATAATTGAAGGTCATGTAATTCTTCGCGAGACCATATCATATGGTGACACCACTAATCAGAGCCTTTATTAATAAAAATAAAAGCTCTTCGCTTTATTTAACAAAAAAAACAACTAAATTCAAATTACTTAGTATTGATAGAGGTAATAATGCCTATTATAATTAAACAACTCCCTATCACACTTAACAATGTAAAATCCTCTGCTAATACGAGGGAAGCAAGTATTAATCCAACAATTACATTTAAAAGAGTGATTAGATTAATCTCTGATGCTTTCAACGAACGAGAAGCATAAATTATAAGAACAAATGGAATTAAAGTCCCGCATATAGCAAGATATAGAATTATTAACCATGAATTTAATGTAAAAATGGAAATATTTGGTAAATGGTGAAAGAAAAGCATAGAAAAAAATATTATGCAGACTGTGTAGAAATTTGAGGTTGTAAAGATCAAAGGGGCATTTTTCATTTGAATAGAGTTTGTTTCATTAGCTAGAATATTTATTTTTTTAGAGATAACAGAATATCCTCCCCAAATAATTCCCGAGAAAAAGACCGATATCGTGCTTAAAAAGAAGATTGTATAATCCTGAGGTGGTTCGATTAATATATTTGCAGTTGAAACCATTATTACTCCCATCAATCCACAAAATATTGCTCCTATAAGTTTTTTCGGTATTTGTTCTTTTAAAATCACCCATGCAATGAATGGGGTGGATATTAGATATATATTTATGAATAAAGCTGCTATGGCGGAAGTAGTCCCGCCTTGACCTAAAAACTGAAGTATATAGGCAATAGCATTAACTACTCCCAAAAAAATAATCCATTTGGTTTTTAATAAGACAAAGAAATCATTAATAGGATTGAGAAGGCTTATAGGAATGAAAATAATTATCAAAGCTATTAAGAACCTTAAAAATAAAAAACCAAGGGGTGGAAGAGGAGGATCAAGATAGGAAAGACCGATTTTTACTATTATATATGTTGTACCCCAGAAAAAAGCTGCAATCATCATTACAAACACAGCGAATAAACGTGTTGTGTGTATATGAAATTGTTCTTCTTCCAAATCAGTTTTAGCCTCTTCACTGAATCCTACCTAATAAAAAGATTCAGTATTTTTTCATTTAAAGATAATTTTATTAGAGATAATTCTTAGGAATGACCACTGATCAGTTGAGGTTTATAGAGCTCTTCTAAACGTACAATATCATAGTCTGTAAGTTTAATTTGTAACGCTTCTACAGCATCTTCGACATGGCTGATATTGGTTGCACCTAAAATAGGTGCAGTAATATAATCTTTACTAAAATGCCATGCTAAAGCAATTTGAGCAGGTTCAACGTCTTTTTCTTTTGCGATTTCAACAACTCGGTCAACAATATCAAAGTCTTCCTTTTTGAAATATCTCAGCTTTAAATAACGATCATATTTACTTCGATTTGATGTCTCTTCTTCTTCACGTTGATATTTACCAGCTAAGAATCCTCGGGCAAGGGGACTCCAAGGAATAAGACCAATATCTTGGTCTTGACACAATGGAATCATTTCTCGTTCTTCTTCTCTATATAAAAGGTTGTAATGGTTTTGCATTGTTTTAAACGGTTCCAAATTGTATTTTTCTGCCATCCAGAGACTTTTTGTAAACTGCCATGCAAACATCGAGCTGGCTCCTATATGAAGGACTTTTCCTTGTTGAATTAGATGATTAAGTGATATGAGAATCTCTTCAATTGGTAAAGATGGATCCAACCGATGAATTTGATATAAATCAACGTGATCAGTTTGTAGCCTTTTTAGCGAATCACGGATTGCTTGTCTAATATGATAGCGTGAGAGTCCATTAGTGTTTGGTTTTGGTTCGGGATCACGACTATAGCCACTTAAGGGGAAAAAGACTTTAGTAGCAATCACAACTTCATCTCTATAATCCTTTAAGATCTCACCAGTTATTTCCTCTGATTTCCCAGCAGAATAGACATTTGCTGTGTCAAAAAAATTAATTCCTAAATCGATTGCTTTCAAAATTATTGATTTTGCTTCTTCAATCCCCAAGGTCCATTTAGATATATTGGGATCGCCAAAAGACATCATTCCTAAACAAATTCGACTAACTCGAATACCAGTCTTTCCTAATAGTTTGTATTCCATTATAATTTCCCTCTTTGGATAATTAATTACAACAAGATTTAGGGTTTTCTTTTCGTAAAATTTTATTAATCTTTTTTCTTAATACTCCACCTATACATCCACAACCTATAGGATGAGAGCGAATTGCCTCAACAGGGCATTGTAATGCACAGGCTCCACATTCTATGCAGAATTTTGCATTTATAATCTCAGCTTTATTATTTTCTTTTGAAATAATTATTATTTGATGAGGACAGACCTCAACACACCATGTACATCCGATGCATTTTTCTTGAAAGATTTTAGCAGTCACTATATACACCTTTCTTAAAATAATAGCGTAATAGGAGGAAATAATATCAACATTGTTATTAAAAAGATTATTATGAGAATCGCTGGTAAAAGAAACAATATCAAATCAGCTTCGACTTCTAAATGATTTGAATAGGGTGTTTGTCCAGCAAAATCCAAACTTACGAGCAGACCAAGGAGCATTATAAGCAGAAACCAGAAAATAATGGTGGAGAGGTTATATGAGGTTTTTAAACCAGTCATGAGAAACAAGATTCCTACGCTAGAAATTGTTCCAAAAGTAAGTCCTTTAATGAAAAAGGATCGTGTATAATTGAAAAGGGGGTAAAACCAAGCAAAAAATTGACTTTGGGATAATGCAATAATAGCACCTTGAAACGACACATTAAACCAAAAGAATGATCGATCCAATCCTAAAAAACCCAGAAATCCAGTTAATAAGAAAATTGGGAGAAAATACATTATTAATAGAAATATTGTATGTTGAGTTCCCATAAATGTTCTGTTAACAATATCAAATCTAATTTTGGATTGGGAAGGATATTTTTTTCGACCATTAATCAGATAATTATGGATTTCTTTAATACTTATTGGTCCAAATTTTGGTTCCCATTTGAATTTTGTTATTTCTTTTCTATCAACTCCTGTTGCTGCAAGTTGAGGAATAACAATTTCTTTATGGGTCAGAAATTTATCCACATCAAAGAGTCTGAGTGCATCGATAATACTATGATGGGTAAAATGACCTCCTCCAGCAGCACACCAAACATTAATTCCTTTGGTATCTGCAACGAGTACATAACAGTCAATTTGAAAGTTTTGTAAAGTTTTAGAGACTGTTGAAGCGGTCCAATAGTAATTTGAGGTAACCAACAATGGAGATTGGTTATTTGGATTCCCGACTTTATATAAACCTGGTTTAATACTTTTACGGGTTAAAACTCCATTAAGAATACAATAAAATACTTTTAACCATCGAAATCGTCCCAGTTGACTTTCTAAAGAAAGTAAAGGTGTAATTTCAGGTTCAGAATCTTTTTTTGTTCCATTATATAATTGAATATTCCTTTTTTCCAGTAAAAAGTCACCTTGAAACCAATATTCTAATCTTTTCTTGAAGTCAAGGATAGGATAAGTACTATACCCTTCACGAAAAATATTAATTTGATTAAGAATACCTATTTTTAGTTTATAGAAATATTTCGCAAATCTTGTCTTCGGAAATGTTTCTGCTGCAATAAAAATTTGTCCTTTTGGGGATAAGAGATTAAATATTTGTTTAAGGAAGAGTATTTGTTTAAGAGGTGTGAGTTCTGATAAGACAAAGGTAGAAATAATAAAATCAAATGGTCCTTCTGTTTCTAGTTGCTGATAAATAATATGAGAAGTAAAGTCTCCCAGAATAAATTTAACATCTATATTATTTAATTGAACTTCTTTTAAGGCAAAATCAATCATATCTTTCGAGGTATCGACAGCAGTAACATCTAATCCAAGTTTATTCAATTGAATCGCTAGTTTTCCTGTTCCACTCCCAACCTCCAGCACTTTTCCCGTTTTCCCGATTGTCTTTAATATTAATTCATATATTTCTGCGCTTTCTGGAAATAATTTTTGAAATTCTTTATCATACTGGTCAGGAGATTTTTCAAGAACTTTCATATAGAGAAGACTCATAATATATGATTCATTGGTGTTATACTATATATCTCCAATGGATGTTAACTGCTTGAGTATACTTGATCCTAAGTTATATTGTCACAAATAGTGATATAACAAATAAGCAATTAAAAACAATAGTATTAAGGTTAAAGTATCGATTGTAAACAAAGGAAAAGGTTATAATTTAAAATATAGGTTTCACACCGTCTTAATAGCTATAGGATAGGGGAGAGGTGAAAATTCCTTCCATCAGGAAGTCAACAAAATTAATGCTTTGCACACCGCTGAGAATCTTTTCTCTTTTGTGCGATTCAAAAGGAAACAATTATCTCTTTTAAATACTTCAACACTTTGCAAAAATGGTCTATCAATGAAGTAGAAAACTAAAAATAATATTGCAAATGAATAGATCTTCCTGATGGTTGTTTATGCTAACAACAACCTCTAGAATTTCTTTATTAATAATCACTGTAACACTGTCCTATAATATTAAATCACTTGTATTGTAGTGACTTATATAATTTGCAATTACTTATATTGTTCCCTATAGCCCTATTCTATTATCTGGTTGTAATCTGTTTATTACTGATTTTTTCTGGGACGATTCTGTTTGCTCCTTTTCTATTTCAGGTATGTTCTAGCTGGTCCTGTGGTATAGATCTGTTTTGCTAATCAAACTTGGTTTTCATCTCCACGTAGGAGGACAATGACTTGCACTGTCGCCAATATTATACAATCATAGATTATAATATGTCCCTGAATCCTGATTAACCACAATAATTATCCTTTCAGAATCTAGGGATCTATTAAGAATCCCAAGATACCTAACACGAGGAATATAAAAGAGTTCCGATTGGGTAGAGACGAAATCAATATCTGTACGCAGTAATGAAACTGTAACCTACCACAAAGTACCTATAAGTATGTTAGTTTTCATATTCAAATGTGAAGGCAAAATACAATAGGAAGTATTAGAATTTGCAGACTTGTTAAAATTTGTATCGTTTTGAATCTCTTGGTTCCTAGTGTTGGATTGTCTCCTCACTCATAGTACGGATCTGTTATGCCAATTGAATGGTACATTGCTGTACGTAGAGCGAGGTCTCTTGGATCAGTAAGTGACATACCCATCCCATTGAGGACATACCCATATCCTATCTTAGCTTGTGGATCCGCAAATCCAAATGAACCTCCTGTTCCTGGCATCCCAAATGAGCTAGGAGAACCCCAGGGGGTCTTTGGAGAGGGTTTCGTGAAACTGAGAGAGAATGGTATCTCCACTTTTAGGGCTAGATCTCTGGATCCTTGTAATGGAGCAACGGGGGGTGCCATTAATTGTTGAAGTGTATCCTCTCGCAGTCCAAGTTCCTTTCCACCGGTCGCAAAAACGCTGTATGCATGAGCAATGGCACGGGCTGTTCCCACACCTCCTCCTGAAGGAACTTCGAAATTCCTAGCATAAATATGTTCTTTGTCCAAGGAAATGTCACTCCCAAATAGCGATCTACGGAATGTAGAATTTTTGTACATCGATGCAAGAACCAAGCGGAATGGCATACCTCGTATCGCCAAAAGGCCAATCTTGGCAGTTCGAAGGGTAGCTAGTCTGGAATTTGGAATTTCTTCAGGAAGTCGAATGTAGAAGTCGAGACCAAGTGGAGTAGCAATTTCATCTTGGAAGTACTGCCCTAGGCTACGGCCATTGGGGTCAACGTGGCGCAAGAGCTCGCTTTGGTAGTATCCAAGGCTGATAGCGTGATATCCCTGCTTCGTTCCTGGCTCCCATGCAGGTTTTTGTCGTGCTAAGTTCTCTGCTAGACGATCAAGGTCTGCTATCGTGTTCTTGTCACCTTGTCCATCGAATTCAAAGAGTCCCGCTTGATGTGCTAGTAGCTGTCGAATAGTGATATTCTCTTTACCCTCTTGAGCAAATTCAGGCCAATACTTTGAGACACATTCATCGAAGTCAAATAATCCCCGTGAATGAGCAAGTGCCATAGCTAATCCAGCTAATCCCTTTGTAGTTGACCAAACAATCACCATGGTATCTTCTTCCCATGGTTCTCCAGTAGTTTCGTTTCTAATGCCACCCCATAAGTCGACTACTTTTTCTCCTCGGTGGTAAATACAACAGGCTGCCCCTAGTTCATTTCGCTGCTCAAAGTTCTCAGCGAAGGCTTCCTGTACAGCTTCAAACCTAGGTTTGACAAACCCTGAAATCACACTTTTTTTGGTCACTTTGATTCACCCTGTGGTTTATATATAGAACGATTAATGTACATTTAGTATACATTTATATATAATATGCCTATACGCAACAGGGACAAAGTGCTCTAGTATTTTGGTTCTAACGGATGGAAATGAGGTTTATTGTTTATGAGTTCAAAAAAGCAGGACCCAGATATGAAACCCGAAGAATTAGGAAGTACTGTTCCTTTCAGAGAAATAACCCGCAGATCTACTTGGCCCATAGACCTTCTTAACAACCTAGCACCGAAAAACCGTATCTATGGGCTAGTTGAGATTGATGTCACAGAAGCACGGAAGTTTATCATAGAGAATGAAGTAAAGACTGGAGAGAAGCTTTCTTTCACAGCTTGGGTGATAAAATGTATTGCTCAAGCCATAGGCGAGCATAGAGAAATTCAAGCCTTTAAGAAAGGAAAAATAAAGCTCATTGTCTTCGAGGATGTTGATGTTGGCATGATAATCGAGCGGCAGGTGAATTCAGAAAAGGTTCCTACTCAATACATCGTGAGGAAGGCGAATGAGAAGAGCTTCAGGCAGATTAATGATGAGATTCGTCGGGTCCAGAGGTTAGAAACCAGTGGACGTTTCATAGCTGGTGAAGGGATTCCTGAGTCAGTCAGTGTCTTTCTTCGCTTACCAGGCTTCCTGAAGAAGCCTTTTTGGTGGAAAATTAGATCAGATCCTTTTCTAAGGAAGCGTCTCATGGGTACTGTTGGTGTCACAGCAGTAGGTATGTTCGGAAAAGGCGGGGGATGGGCCATCCCAATCGGTTTGCATCCTGTTGTGTTCGCATTGGGGGGAATCTTTAAGAAGCGAAGAGATCTAGCTAACCCTGTCGACATTGGCGAATACCTCAGTATGACTGTGATGTTTGATGAGGAGGTGTCCCTTGGAGCTCCCGCGACTCGATTCCTCGCTAAGCTTTCGGAATTAATGCAAATGGGTTTTGGTCTCAAATGAGTAAAAATATAGAGCTATTTGAATTGTATATCTTCAATGGATGGTAATTAATTGAGTATTTCTAATTCTAGATTATATCGTCTTGCAATAATTGACTTAACAAATAAATCTGTTTCATTAGAGTCAATTGGATTTAGTGAAGAAAAATTTTTAAAATTTTTAGGTGGTCATGGCATAGTTATTGATTATCTCTTAAGAAATATGCCTGCTAAAGTTGATCCTCTCTCTCCAGATAATTTTTTATGCTTTATTACAGGAATATTTAGTGCAACACGAATTCCTTTTTCTGGACGGTTTACTGTTGCATCTAAATCTCCACTGACTAATACATGGGGAGAGGCTAACTGTGGTGGACGTTTTGGGCCAGAATTAAGAAAATCTGGATTTGATGGTCTTATAATTAAAGGAAAATCTAAAGAGCTAAGTATTCTACGTATTACTGATGATTCAGTAGAGATTATTTCCTCACCTCATTTAAAAGGGAAGGATTGTTTAGAAACTGAGGAAATACTGCAGAATCAATATGGAAAGGTACATGTTGCTTCTATAGGATTAGCTGGAGAGAATAAAGTATTAATTAGTGGTATTGTGACCGATAAAGGACGAATAGCGGCTAGAAGTGGTTTAGGTGCAGTCATGGGGTCTAAAAATTTGAAAGCTATTGTCGTTAGTGGAACAAAGGATATACCAGTAAGTGACCCAGATGGATTAACCGAGCTTAGAAAATTGGTTAATAAACGGATAAATAAAGGAATTAGTTCATTAATGGAACCTGCTTTAAAAGCTTCAACGATATTTGCACCATGGATTCGACGCTTCAGGATTAAAAACTTCGGCTCTATGAGTCCTTCTAATCTAGTGATAGAGGGGTATAGAAAGTGGGGAACTTGTGCTGGAACGGCTATTGCAGTAGAAACAGGAGATGGTCCAGTAAAAAATTGGGGTGGTTCTCATAAGGATTTTCCGTTAAAAAATAGTATAAAAATAACTGGAGATAATGTAATACAATATCAGATCAAAAGCTATGGATGTCATTCCTGTCCAATGGCTTGTGGAGGAATAATGCGTTATTCAGATGAAAGATATACTTTTGAAGATACCCATAAGCCTGAATATGAAACATTAGCAATGCTGGGATCAAATCTCCTGAATGATGATCTAGGATCAATTTTTCAGCTTAATGACTTTTGTAATAGACAGGGAGTGGATACAATCGCAGCTGGTGCATTAATAGCTTATGCTATAGAGGCACAGGAAACAGGACGGTTAACAGCTCAAGATTTAGAAGGTTTAATCCTAGATTGGGGACACCCGCAAAACTATTTGGCCTTTTTAGAGCTAATAGTTCATCGTAGAGGCCTTGGGGATCGGTTTGCAGAAGGATTAAAAGCAGTTGAAAAGGAATTGGGAGAAGAATATGCGATGCATATCCAAAATCAACCAATTCCAGCTCATGATCCCCGTTATTCTAAAACACTTGTTTTACCCTATCGAATAGATCCAGCTCCTGGTCGACATACTGCTTTTATGGAGTTGATGATTGGATTATCTAAATATAACGAAATGTATCCTGAATTAGATAAGAAGGATCAAATCTCTAATTTTTATTTTTATAATCAACTCACTTCGTCACTGGGGTTATGTCAATTTTCTTTAGTAACGGGAAATTTCCCAATAGCTGAATTCTTAAAATTAACTCTGGGTTCAACCTATTCAGGAAAAGAACTTGCAATAATTGGTGAAAGAATTTTTACTCTTAAACATTTGTTCAACATTCGAGAAGGAATTAATCCTTTAGCATTCAAATTACCTACTCGACTTCTTAAAACAGCAATTAGTGGCCCAAATAAAGGTATTACTGTCGAAGAAGAAAATCAGATTATACGTGATTTTTATAATAAATTGAAATGGGATTTAGAGACTTCATTACCTAATAAAAATCACTTGCAAGATTTAGGATTAATTGAATATTCCAATCTGCTTGATACTCCTTCTTGAGTTTCAGATATAATAAAAATAATATTTTTCGACCTGTTCCAAATATATAAATAATTTGTCGCTTTACAGAAGATTTTAGTAAAAATTAAAAGTTGTATTTTTATGACACAATCCTTTTCAAAGAATCTATATTTAATAGGAATAATTCCTTTCTTAACCCAACAATCATTTGGAAGTGAAATCAATGACTGAAGATTATGTAGATAGCGTTAACAAACTCCGTGAAAACTTTTTAACTGAAAAGTCTCAAAAAGTATTTCGAAAGTGGAATAAAGTAATGTCGTTTGAATTCAGTGATATTGGAAAACATTATTATTTCAAAATTGAAAATGGTACTCCTAGCGAGATCCAAGAAGGAGAACCTGAAAAATCAGATGTCAAAATCACCACTGATTCTGAAACATGGGTTGGAATCATGTCTGGGGAGATAGGTGGGATGAAAGCTTATACTGCTAAAAAGTTGAAAGTAAAAGGAAGTATGCCTGATTTATTAAAACTTCAAAAATTGATGAAATGAATACCTACAAAAGAGGTTTTTCATTTGGACGATCAATTATTGAAACAATCATTATGTAAGACAATGAAGGAGCTTTATTCAGAAAAGATCTTGACCGATATAGGGGGAAACTTAAGTTTTCGGTCTGTTGAAGAAACTGATAAATTTTGGATAACTCCTTCAGGATTGAAAAAAGACTTAGTTGAACCGAAAGATCTCATTCAAATGACACTGCATGGTGAAATAGTAAAGGAACATTCTACCTATTCACCGAGTGTAGAATGGCCTATGCATCTCCGTGTTTATCAAGAAGATGAAGATTTCCGCTTTATTATTCATTCTCATGCTCCTTTAGCAACAGCGGTCTCAATTCTAGAAAATCCACCTGAATTTCAACCTTTTACTGCGGAATTAGCTTTTCTTGTTCCAGAGGTGGTGATTGTTCCATATGAGAGAAGTGGATCAAAAGAATTGGGTGAAGCAGTTGCAACAGCTCTTTGGGACAGTCAGGTTCTTATACTCCAAAATCATGGAGTGATTTCTGTCAGTGAGGAATCCTTTCAGAGAGCAGCTATAAAAACCAGAGCTTTAGAGGAATATTTACAACTTTATTTAAATGCAAAGCAGTTCGAAGGAAAACTTCGTCGTTTTCCTGATTGGGATTAGGTGAATTGAATGAATATTTATTATTTATCGCTTGATGCAGGAACTAGTGGAGGAAAAGCGGTAATTATTGATGAAATAGGAAAAATTAAAGGATTTTCAAAGATTCCATGGAGTCAACATTATTTGATACCTGAAGGTCTTGAGCCTTATGGTCACGAATTCAATCCTGATCTATTTTGGAATATTCTTGTAAAGTGTATTCAACAAGCATTAGAGAATGCATCAGTTGAAGCACGTGAAATAAAGGCAATTTCTGCAACATCTCAACGACATGGGTGTGTATTTCTCAATAAAGAAGGAAAAGAGATATATGCAGGACCCAATCGTGATGCTAGAGGATTAGAAGTTGATGTTGAAGAATACATGACTAATGAGGAACTTTTCCGAATAACTGGCCATGGAGCTCCATTTTTATTCGCACTACCACGATTACTCTGGTTTAAAGAAAATGAAGAAGAAAAATATAATATGATTAAACACCTATTAACAATAGATGGATGGGTAAATTATCGTTTAACTGGAAAATATACTAGTGATGATACTGCAGCAGCTGAAACACTATTATTTGATATCACTGCAAGAAAATGGTCTGATAAAATTATGGAAGAATTTAATTTTTCTCATGAGATTCTTCCTGAACTTTTACAATTCGGGGAGGTTATTGGTTCAATTAACCCAGAAATTAGCCAACAGTTAGGATTCTCTAGCCAGATACCCGTGATTATGAGTGCTGCAGATACCCAAGCTTCTTTGATTGGATGTGGAGCTATTCATCCTAATTCTATGGGTGTTGTCGCTGGTTCAACAATGCCATTACAATTTGTCGTACAAAAACCTTTAATTGATCCAGATCAGAATATATGGACTGGTGCTTTTCCTCTTCATCGTTGGGTAATTGAATCGAATGCAGGGTCAGGTGGAGACATTCACCATTGGTTTATTGAATCAATTTTATCCCCTCTAGAGGTTCATAATCCATGGGAAAAATTTGAACAGCTTGTTTTGTCTGAAGCTCCTGGATCAGGTGGAGTGTTTGCAGATTTAGGTCCTCAAATATTCTCAGCTCAGAAAATGTTGCTAATTCCTAGTGGAGGGGGGTATCAATTTACTCCCATTGCTTATTCTTTTGATAATCCTATAAATATTGGTTCTTTTGCTCGAGCTTTACTTGAAAACCTTAGTTATGCTGTCAGGGCAAATTACGAACAAATCAGCGATCTAACTGGTGTTCCTTCTTCTGAAATTAATTTAGTTGGAGGATTAAGTCGTTCAAAAGCTTTTGCCCAAATTTTATCGAATGTTCTTAATTCTGAGATCAGAGTATTAGAACCTGAGGGTGCAGCTCTAGCTGGAGCGATTGCAAGCATGATTGGTCTTGGAGTGTACAAGGATATGGAGGAAGCTTGCAAGTTCTTCAGAGAACATATTTATTTCTATCCTCAAGAAGCTGAAAATGCTGAATATGAGTCATTATATCCGCGATGGAAAGAGATTTACCAAGAGTCACGAACTGAAGAGTGAACTCTGTATTTTAGGAGATCCAATGAATGAAAGTTTTAATAACGGCTCCATTTCATGAGAATGGTCTTAGAATACTCCAAAATCACCCTCAATTGGATATTCAATATGAAAATTGGAGGAAAACAGGCAAATTATTTTTTGATGATGAAGAACTAATTTTAAAATTAAATAATGAGAACATAGAAATCATTATTACAGAAGCTGATGAAATTGATGCTTGGGTAATAGAGAAAACCCATTTAAAATTGATTGCGTCAACTCG
Source organism: Candidatus Hodarchaeum mangrovi (assembly GCA_016839515.1). GTDB lineage: Archaea > Asgardarchaeota > Heimdallarchaeia > Hodarchaeales > Hodarchaeaceae > Hodarchaeum > Hodarchaeum mangrovi. The sequence goes on along the minus strand of JAEOUE010000254.1, from coordinate 52,682 downwards.
AGGAACTCCTGTTAATATTGATGCTGAAGCAGCTGAAGAAAAAAGAATCCCTGTTATTTATACACCCCATAGAAATGCTGATGCAGTAGCAGATTTAACAGTTGGTATGATGCTATCTCAAGCAAGGAAAATTATTCAATTGGATAGATTTCTGCGAAGTGGAGAGTTTGACATATCAGAATTAGATGAAAGCGGATTTGCGGAATTCTATAACCAATTCATTGGAATTGAATTGGGTGGATTGACAATTGGGATAATAGGATTTGGCCAAATTGGCCAAAGAGTAGCTAAACGTCTACATCTTGGCTTTGGATCGAAAATAATCTATTATGACCCTTATATAGATTCAAATCATCTAGTTGTTAAAGAAACCCTAGCTCAAGCTGTTGAGCTAGAAGAGTTGATGAAAGAATCTGATCTGATCACGATTCATACTCCTCCGATAGAGGAAACAGAAGGACTCATTACCAAAGAATTGTTTGCATTAATGAAGCCAACAGCGCATTTTTTTAATCTTGCTCGTTCCTTTTGCATCGATGAAGATGCTCTTTATGAAGCTCTTGTAAAAAAGAAGATAGCAGGTGCTGGCCTCGATGTTTTCGATGATGAACCAGTTGATTCAGATAACCGTTTCTTAAAACTTCCCAATGTTACAGTTATGCCTCATTTTGGTGGAAATACTCAAGATGTAATCCGACACCAAACTGAAATGATTGTCTCTGATATTTTAAGTTTTCTTGAAGGTAAAAATCTTAAATATCAATGGAAAACATAAATAAGGATCCGAAATTTACTTTCGACCAAATGCTAAGGCTACTAATTCAACTGCATCATCAAAAATATAAACAGGAACCACTGTTAATTCTCCTGCTTCATTGCCATATCTTAGATTAAACATACGGCAAAAAGATTCTAATGCTGACCAAAGAAACTGAGAGACTCTATCTACTATAAGAAAGGTAATGAAATTATCATTATAAGCCAGCATGAGTTGTTTCTTTTCAAATTGAATTAATTTGATATTGGTTGTTTGGATCATATCTCGAAAAAGCGATAGAACCGCATAGACTCCCCCAGATAAGAGAAGATCTTGCTCCCCTTTTAGATGAGTGCTAAAAATTTTTTCCTGATTAAAATCTTCAAAATCATATGAAAATAAAGGAATACCTGATTGGTTCATAACAAGAATTTTTTCATTTCGTTGAAATTGCAAGAATCCAATAGGAGCTTTAACATATGCTTGAAACATTGTATAATGCCCTAAAAGAACTGTTATATGAGGAGCAAAATGTTTCAAAAAAACTTGGACGTCAGGGGGTGTAATGTTTCTAAGAATATTGCCTGAAACGACTAAAAGAAGGGTGAAAAGATAATAAAAAATGATCGAATATTCCATTAACTTTATTTGACGTTTTTGTATTTTTTCATGAGGAGCAATTAATTTATTTATTTGATTCAATGAATGTAAAGTTATAATGACAACATAACCCACAAAATAGGGTGCAGGAAAATTAGTAGAAAATAAAAAGCTTAGAAAAAAATAAAATAACTCTTGTACATCATTGGTCATCAAAGGCGGAGTTAATTCACTGATATTAACTGTTTCTGGGATGATGTAATGATAAAGAAGATTTAGAATAAATGCTCCTAAAAAGACACCATAAATACCCATGTGAATTGGATTTATTCGTTCATTACGAAAATATTCTATGAAAAGAAGAAAAATCCCAGCAGATATACCCCCAAAAAAGGGTAAAAGGGAAGTGAAAAAATTATTTCCCACATCAAGATAAGCATTGACAGGATTATTAAAGTTTATAAGGAAAAAGAATAATTCTATAGCAATAAAAGCGATAAATACGATATATAAACTAGAAAGAATAGCTACTACAAGAAGTTTCGTTCTTCGGTATCTTTTTGCTATAAAATAGAATAAAGTAATGTTAGAAACCACTTCACAGAAAAAAATAATTAATCCGCATAATTGGATTTGGAACATAAATCTAATGACTCCATACATTTTTAGTATTTATTCGTAATAAAACTTCTTATTTAGAATAAAATAAGAAAAGAATAAGTGCTGCTTAACAAAATATTATATAGTTTTTCTGAAAAGCATTTTATTCAATTAAAAATCACAATTAAAATCTTTAAGGGATATTTTATTTTAGGTTTTAAAAACCTGATAATTTCAAGCTAAATAGAGTCAAATGAGGGCTTTTAATGAGTAGCAATGATATACCACTAGAAGCAATTATTAATTTCATAACAGATGAATTGGAAAAGACACCAGAAAAGATTGAATATAAGAAAACCACTTATAGCTGGATTAAATGGTTAAAAAAGCAAAAAATTCGTTATAAGGAGAAAAAAATTACTGCTTATCAATACTTTACGGCAGTTCATGGATTGGCTCAATTTGTACAGGATTCGTTGGATTTTTCTAGTAAAGAACTTGATTCAATCCTAAATTATGAGTATTGTCAAGTTTGTCTGAAAAGTCTATCTGAAGGAGATCTTGAAAAGAAAACTTGCCCTTCATGTCGAATGCCTCTTTCTCAACTTCGGGGCGTTAGTCAAAAGGAAAATATTCCTGTCCCTAATAAAAGAGATTCTATTTCAGGAACAATTTATCAATTTCAAATGTTTATTTTCCCTAAGAAGATTTTCAATTATCTTCGTTATGGTATTGATACATGGATTCCTTTCCTCATTCTTTATACAATTTCAAGTATTATTCTAATAATCTTTACAATTATCACAGTGCCAAGATTTGTTTATGGAAATCCAGTAAAACAAATGGAATGGGTACCGCTTCAAAATGAAATAATTAGTGATGGTATAATTGGATACTTGATACTTAACTTAATCTTATTTCTATTATATACAACAGTTATATACTTAATAACTTATGATGCTCCCTTGAAGATTGAATATTTACAGACTCTTAAAATAATTTCAGTATTAATAGCGCCTAAAGTGATTTTTCTTCCTATATTAGCTCTTATAAATCAATTGAGTAATTATGAAACATATGTGCTAAATTATAATGTTTCTTTTGATCAAGCTCGCTTTTTGATTTTTAACATCACAGATTATGCAGGAACATTCGGAATAATACTTGAATTTTTTTCCTTTGTTTTTATTATAATCTACTTATTTTTGGCAATTGAATATTTATGGGGTTTTGAACGTGAGGTTGGTTATCTTAGAATAATTCCCCTAATCATAATGACATTATTATTAACTTTCGGGTTCCCTATTCATCTATAAAATAGCTATTTTAACTCTGATCACTTTTACGTTTTGAATAATACTGAATCTCTGGCCAACAGCTCCATCCGTTTTTCTCGAAGCAATTTTTACTTGGGGTATTATCTGCTTCAATTAGAGCTCCATAAACGGTAATATCAAGGCTTTTAAAATAATTTTCACAATATTGGATTAATTGAGAAGCAATACCCTGTCGTCGATAATTTGGATGAACTGCGAGTCGATTTATCCATCCCTTTCTCCCATCTTGACTTATTAATACAACACCTACCAAAGTTTTCTCTGAAAAATAACCTATAATAATAATTGATCCTGTATTTAGTTGTTTTTCAAGGCTTAAATAACTATCACGTCCTTTTTCTTTCAATGGTAAATTGGTAAGATGCCAAAGATCTAATATTTGCGAATATTGCTCAATTGAAAGAATTTCTATCAAGTTTTCATCACTCTTTTTATTAATTAAAAATCCGATGGAAGCATTTAAGAACTATTAATATTATTTTAGCTTAACAATTGAATTGACTAGAATTTCCACTTGAGCTAAAATTATTTTTTCCTTACTTGGTGAGCTTGGATATTTCATTCTCTTTCAAGGTCAGAAGGGACTCCCATTAATGATTGTAGGATCGCGACATTTTAGTAAAAGTGAACTTTTTCATCTTTTTATTCAAAAATGTAATGATAAAAAGATTAATTACAATTAATTCAATAACTATAATAGAACTAAAAAGCAATCTCTCATGTCTCATTGAAGAGGGAGAAGGTATTCTAAAAACCCTAGATGCATCTAAAAAGCCTAAAAATGATTTTGATACGGTTGAAAAATTCCTTCAAGACATATTAGAGGGAAAAACTTTAAACAATTCAATAAGATAAATAATTTTTATCGAATATCTTAGATTAGAGGCCAATTTATGTCAAATGAAGATAATAGAATTTCTTGGGATAAATTAAGCGATTATTATCAAGCTCAAACAATTATATCTCTAGAGGATGTTCATTATGGTCCTTATGCTCCCAGTGAAAAGCATTTGAAGTTATTAGATGGTGTCAAAGGTAAAGATTGCCTCGAATTAGGGTGTGGAGGAGGACAAATATCCATTGTTTTAGCAAAGTGGGGAGCTAAATCTGTCACTGGATTAGATATCTCTGAAAAACAATTACTTTATGCTCAAGGTCTTGCTTCAAGAGAAAATGTGAATATAAAGTTTATAAGGCAAGATATGGAAAATCTTTCCACAACTTTTCTAGATGAATCATTTGATCTAATTATTTCCGTACATGCAATCAGTTATGTAGAAGATATTCAGAAAGTCTTCAATGAGAGTTTTAGAATTTTAAGGAATAATGGACAATTTCTAATCTGTATTTTACATCCAATTCAATTTGTCTTATGGGAAGCCTTAGAAGAATACAACTTCGAGAAAATATATTCATATTTTAATGAATCACGTGACATATGGAATTGGGAGGATGAAAATCAACAAAAAATCGCTTCATTTGGTCAACGATATAGACGCTTTGAAGAGTTAATTAATGGTCTAATTAACTCTGGTTTTCTAATTGAAAGAATTGTAGAACCAAAAGGTTTTAACAGAGAACAGCTTCGACAATCAAATTTTAAGGAACTTGCATATTACGATAGAAAAATTAATGAAAAATTCATTCGGGTCAATCAAATTATTCCTTTTTCATTGATAATTTCTTGTCGAAAAAAGAAGGTGTTTTAATTTGGATTCATATAGAAAAATTTGGAAAGGTCGTTATTCAAGAATATTAAGACATCGTCAACAATTATGGGAAAATTTGACACAATTTAATGAAGATGAATTTAAAAAAAGACCAAAAGAAAATTTATGGTCAATAGACGAAATATTACGGCATATCCTTGGTTCTGAAATTCGGTATATTCATCAAAGTTTTGATCCAAATCGTAGTCAAACTGATTTAAGTGTGCGAGCACAATGGGTCAGAAATGTCTTTTTCCGAATAGAAGAGAGAGTACATTATTCATTAGAAGAAATTAAGGAAAAATTCCTAGTCACTGAAGATTTTTCAGAACATATTCTAGAAGCAGAAGATTCCTCTTATGAAAAGGACACAAAGGCACCTTGGGGAGAAAAGATGAAAATATTTCAATTGTTGGAAGAATGGTATGACCATGATAATTATCATAGGGGCCAAATTTATTATTTAATTAATTTATATTCAAAACCCTCCTTTACCTAATAGATTTCTTAAAAATCTAAATTTCAATTGCAAAAAGAAATAGAAGCCAAGATCTTTATTTAACTTCTATACAAATACTCTTCTGGAATCAACAGGAATATTAACCTAAAGAATCAATTATATTAAACATGAGATTTGTCCAGCATTGTCCGAATTGTGGAGCTTCTGACATCCGTGGAGCATTTAAATTTAGCCCAGGAATGTATACATTTTCTGTACCAATAGCATTTCCTAAAACTGCAACCCTTGAAATTTATATCTGTGCTGAATGTGGATACACACAGTTTTTTACCGATGAAAAAGGTTTAATGAATGTTAGGGAATATTCCTCTTCACCACATGAAAAGGAGAAGCCTTCACCATCAAGATGGGTCAGCTGCGGGATTTGTGGGGCTAACTTTAAAGGAAATTTCTGTCCAAAATGCGGAGAACCTTTTGATCGGTCTTAATGATGATTAATTAATAATTTAGCTCCACTATCCTAATGTAAAGGAAACCTACTGCTGTAGAAAACAGAAAGGACAAAAAAAAGCAAATTAAATCCAAAAAGTTGAGAAAATGAAATATATTCTGATCGTGAGATAACCAATCATATGGAGAGCTTTAAAGGTCAGGAATAGAAAATATGAAAGGGATATTTCAGATGAGTTTTCATCATATATTCTAATCAAAATATCTAAGCCTCTACATTTGACTTCTTAATTCAAGAACAAATATTGTTTTCTATCAACCAGCGAATTAAATTTTACATTTTTTTAGCGATCCTTGTAAGAACTGAAATTTCCAACTACAATCGTAAAAGAAAATATAAATTTTTATTATTAAAAGTCAATTTAATTAAAAAAAGTGAGTAAAATTGCCACAATCTGAATTGAGGATTGAAATATCCCCTAAAGTACTTTATCAACAACTACGCAATGGTTACAGGCCCCTTTTATTAGATGTACGGGGAATCCAAAAACATAAGGAGTGGACAATCTTTGATAGCCTTAATATCCCTATAATGACTCTTCTTTCGACCAAGAAGGAAGAATTACCACCTGAATTTCAAAGTCAAGAAATTATCACAGTATGTGGATCAGGGAATGATTCAAAAATAGCTGCAAAGGACCTTCAAAAGAAAGGTTTGAATGCATTATCTCTTGAAGGTGGATTAACCCTATGGAATAGTATATTTGATCATGAGGAAGTTTTGAGGAATGATGGGGTTAAAATGATACAATTTCGTCGTATCGCAAAGGGTTGTCTTTCGTACATGTTAATTGGAAAAGATGAAGCCTTGGTTATCGATCCTGCATTTAATCTTGACCCGTATTTAGAATACTCTCGTACTAATGATCTAACTATAACTAAGGTTATTGATACTCATTTGCATGCCGATCATGTGAGCGGGGCAATAAATCTTGCTGAAAAATGTGATGCTTCACTATTTCTTTCAAGTCAAGACCCATATGAATTTAAATCGATAGAATATACACCTATCAAACACAATGATAAATTTCAGTTAAATGGTACGTATTTAAAAAGTCTCCATACTCCAGGTCATACCTTTGGTTCATATTCTTTCTCTATCGATGGATATGGTATTCTATCTGGGGATACAATTTTTGCTGATGGTGTTGGTAGACCTGATCTAGCAAACAAAGCAAGAGAATTTGCCAGCGATTTATATAGGAGTATGACTTTATACAAATCTTTGTCTCAAGATATGTTTATTGCTCCAGCTCATCACGGGAAATTCACACTAGAGCACTTTAATAAACCATTACTAACTGATGTAAGAACTTTCATTCAAAATCCAATAGTTGACAAAACAGAAAACGAATTTATCGAATATGCAGTAAATCGTGTAGAAACGCTACCTCATCCACCTTCTTATCAAAAAATACGTAATATTAATGCTGGTAAGACAATTTTGGCCCCAAACCAGATCAATGACTTGGAAATCGGGCCGAATCGATGTGCGATGAATTAAGAAGAGCGAGGAACATGATGATGACGAAGACAACGTGCCTGATACTCTTCATTATATCCACCTCCTTCAATTAAAACAGTTGGACTATTGTAATCGGCAGGTTTTCCATTAATTAACCTCTGGGTTTGTGTTGCATGTCTGTTACAGCCTGGATATTCACAAATAGCTGAAAGTTTCGTGATTTCATGTGCTTGACCTACTAATGTTGGCATCGGGCCAAATGGTTCACCACGAAAATCTAACAACAGTCCTGAAGCAACAATATGAAAATCCTGTTCTAAAAGTTTATCAATCACCGTAATAATACTCATAGCAAAAAATTGTGTCTCATCAAATCCAACCATCACATTCTGTGAATCAGACACATGTCTAAAGACATTCTCAGGGTGTAATTCATCGATTCTAATGGTTTCGAGCCATCTATTAGAAATCCGACTTCGAATTACTGGATCACGTGTATTAATAGCTGGATTGAAAACTATCCCTTGAATATCACTAAATTTTAGATTTGCGAAAATTTCAATAAATTTTTCTGTTTTTCCACTCTTCATTGGGCCAATGATGGTGTGTAGATATCCTGGTTTATAGATAAATGCCATAATATTTATTATTGAGCATAGATTTTTAAGTCTAATTTGCGGGTTTTTTTAGAAAATAATGAAAATAACCAGATCCAGCTTTTTTAATAAATGACTTTACTAATTGTGGGGGGTAAAAATATTCACAATAGATTATTTTGTCTACTTCATAACCCTGAAAAAATTCAATCAAATCCTCTTTATAAGAAAAGTAGTGAGGAACATTAGCTTCTATTCCTTCTCTCAAAATAATCGTCTGGTTATTAATTATTTCTATACCTTCGTTATCGAAAGGTTCATCTTTACTTTTTGTCTTAAGGGTTCCATAAAATATCCCCCCAGGTTTAAGAATACGTAAAACTTCGGAGAATCCTTTTATAATTTCTTTTTTAAATCCATGATAAATTACATTTAAAGCAATTACAAGGTTAAATGTGTTATTTGGGTAATTTATGCTTGTAAATGCCCCTTTATGGACATCAGCTTCTAATTTTTCTTCTCTTAACCATTTATTAGTATGTGATACTGCATGTTCTGATATATCAATCCCACATACCTGAAAGCCTTGTCTTGCGAAATAGACAATATGTCTTCCTAATCCGCATCCTATATCAAGGATCTTCTTCTCTTTCTCTTTTTCTAGAATAAAAGCCAATCTCATAACCTGTCCATCAGGAATTTTCCATTCATCAATGTTTGTGACCAACTCCCAACGCCACCCTAAATTTTTATCATTTTTATTTATTGGGTGTTTACTCAAGATTAATCCTCTTATTAACGATTTAGAAATGGAATCTCGGTATTTTATTTACAAGAATTTTTATTGATTATACGTATGATTAGACTAGTAAGAAATTCAGCCTTTTTTTATTTTGAGGTAATAGAATATAGGATATAAAATGAGTTTCATGATTTCATTTAATAAAAACCTTATCTAGATGTTGGATTACATTTGGGTGAATTACAAAGAAAAATCGAAATTTTAGGTAATGCAAGCAAATTTGATATATGTGCATCCATGGCTTCACCTAGAAACGTATTTAATGGAGATAGAATTGGAAATCCGCATCATGCTGGTATATGTCACGCTTTTAGCCCTGATGGAAGGTGTATTAGTCTTTTTAAAGTTCTTATGACAAATTATTGTCTTAATGACTGTTTTTATTGCATAAATCGGTGTTCTAAAGCCAAATTAAAAACTATGTTCACACCAGAGGAATTAGCTAAAGCTTTTATTGGGTTATATATTAGAAATTACGTTGAAGGACTTTTTCTGTCATCGGGGGTTTTAAAAAGTGTATATGAAACTACAGAGAAAATAATTGAAGCAATTGATTTAATTAGATATCAGTATAAATTCAGAGGATATATCCATATTAAGATATTACCTGGAACTGAAAAATATCAGATTAGAAGAATTATGGAAATTGCTGATAGAGTTAGTCTAAATATAGAAGTTCCCAGCGCTACAAGACTAACAGAAGTTTCAAGTACAAAAGATTACATTCTAGATATTATTAGACCTCAAAAGATCATTATGCAGTTGATTGAATCTGGCTTAACTCCTGCAGGCCACACAACGCAATTTATTATAGGGGCTTCAAGTGAGTCAGACAAAGAGATTTTTGAAAGACTTGTTTGGGAATATAAGCATCTTAACCTTAAGCGAGGATATTTTTCTGCTTTTACTCCAATGAAAGAAACTCCACTAGAGAAAGTTAAACTTCCCTATACAATATCAAAGCGAGAGAATTTTCTATATCGAATTGACTGGTTATTCCGAAAATATTCCTATAAAAAAGAAGAAATAATTTCTATTCTCAATGAGGATGGCATGTTACCTTTACATATCGATCCGAAACTAGCAATCGCATTTGAAGATAAAATATTTCCCTTAGATGTCAATGAAGCGAGCTATGAGGAGTTATTAAGATGCCCAGGAATAGGAGAAGTCTCCGCAAAACGGATTTGTAATTTAAGAAAAATAAATCATAAAATTAAGAGTTATAAAGATCTTTGTCAACTCGGAGTTGTTTTAAAGAGAGCTAAACCATTTTTAATTGTAAATGGAAGAAAACAAACCAATTTAAATGGATTTTTCAATTAAATCCTCTTTCTTTGGGTAAAGAATATGATAAGGAGAATTCACAAGAAGAAGGTTATCAGGGCATTAAGTCGTCATAAGGAAGTTGACGACAAATTTCTTGAAGAAGTAAAGACCTTATCAAAGGAAATTTTAGAAAATATTGGCAATCCAATTGCCAAAAAGGCCGTACGGATGAGTAGAGAGGTGGATACAGATCTTCATTCTCATAAAGCATTTTTACGATTATCTGTCTCTCCTCATGGAATTTTATATGCCTCTTCTAAAAAACTAGTCCATCATAATGAAAAACCCTTTTTATATTTTCTTAAGAAACGATTTCCACTCTTTATTATCCTTTTCGAGTCTAATAGGGGTGTTTTTATTATCGATAACTCAAATAGGATAAAAATGACAAAAAAAGAATTAAACTATGTATTAAAAGAATACGAATCACGAATGCCATTGAATCCTCTTTTGCAAAATTTAACAGATGGAAACTTTCATGAACTTTGGGAAAGTTTTGCATTATCACAACTAATACAAGGTAAAAAGGAGTCAAGTTCTATCCTTAATCTTTCTAAGAAGTGGGATACTAAAGTAACAATGAAAAGAAGTAATTCAAAACTGTTAGATGATTTTTTAGTTAATAAAAAATAGGTCATAGATATAATTATATTAAGACTGTAGATGTAAATATAAGCTCCTAATAAGAGATCACTACATATTCTTAAGCAATTGGGATTCAAAAATGACCTATAATATCAAATTAATCGTAAAAAATCAAGAAGGAACTTGCGTAGCAGGACATAAAATCGGAGACGAAGTTTTAATCTCGTTTGAAAGGAATGAGATAAGTGGGAAAATCTGTCTACACGCTCTTTACTCAATTATGCCTAAAGTATTTGCAATGGCATATGGAGCTGAATTTCCTTGGTTAGAAAATCCAGATGTAAGTACTCATGCTTGTCCTGACGCTTGGAACCCAGTGATTTATGAAGTGAGAAGAATTCGAAAGTAAGTTGTTTAAATTAGTATCTTAACCTATTATTAAGTTCTTCTTCTTACACAGTTCGATTTATAATAGGTTTTACAAAATAAAGTTGAAGCAGAAAGGAAAGGGCCAAGTTCGTCATTAGATATTCTTTTAAGATTACCAGTGTCAAAAGAAATTCATTGATTATTTTCTTCTTTCTTCCTGGAGAGAATTTTAAAAAAATAACTCAATTAGAGTCATTTATATACATCTATTTATGATGAAAAATATAACTCAATCCTTGTTTCTGAAGGTTACGATCCTGAAAAGAAAATGAGATTGTACAAACCCTTAGGAGGAGGAGTAATATTTGGAGAAAAAACTAAGAATGCCTTGGAACGTGGAATCAAAGAAGATATAGTGAAAAGATTCTTGACATAGAATATGTAGCTACCTTCGAAAGCATTTTCAGTTTCAATGGAGTGAAGAGGTATCAGATAGTTTTTGTATATATTAATAGTTCCCCTACTCATTTTTTACTATATTAATAAGTATTTTATTTTCGTTTTATCCAGTAAATAGGATATTGTCGGAAAAATTGTGTTCAAGCTTTGCTAAAAATATTGAATATAAAAATAAATAATAAAATCCAGAAAAAAATTGTTTATTAATAAGGTGAATTATGTAATAACCATGAGTCCAGTCTGTAAAAAATGTCGGAATTATGTAATGGACTTTCCCTGTCCTCATTGCGGGGCTCAGCAAGCTTTAACAGATCGTGAAGCTAATGAGATAAAGCCGATTATTCCTTTAGATCTTCAGGAATCTTTTAAAGAACCTCCACCACCAATAAAAGGTCATGAAACTTCGCCCAGTCCTCTTCTTCGTTCTTCTGAACCTCTAGAAATTCCAAAACCTCCTCCTCAATCACCAATACCTTATACTCCTCCTCCACCTAGTAAACCTCCTCCAGTAAAACCATCTTATTCATCTCCTCCACCTAGTGCTTCACAGCCAATAATTTCTAAACCCCAATCCCAAGTAATGCCAAAACAATTTCCTCCTTTGAGCATGGAACAAGAGATAGAGCAAATGCCTCCTCCAACTCCTCCTAAGCTTTCTGTTATGACTATCAAAGATGAATCAGGAATTACTGTTCCTATCGGTGACATTGAAAAGCAATTCAAATCAATAGAGGATCATCTCAAAAAAATTAATTCTCATCAGAAGAACGTTGAAAAAAAATTCAGCGAAGTTGATAAGAAAATAAAAAAGATAGAAAAATACCTGAAAATTGTTGTAGAAACAGATAAAAAACTTGAAAAAGTTTATAAAGACATCTCTAAACAATTCAAGGATTAGAAATAATATAATGAATATGTTTTCATATATCTACTATCATCATTGGCTTACCGTGATGAATTGGTAATTCCTTGATTCCACAATTAGCCCCCATCCAACAAATTAGCATTTCTTTTCCTTCATATTTCTCAATATGCATTGCTTTCCCACAATGTAATGGAATAGGTTGTGTTTCATCACATTCTTTACATTTTAACATCTGAGTCATAAATTAATCCTCCACTAGTATGTGTATTTCTTTCTGTTTTAATTTTAATTCCTCAAGAGCACCTTGGTGAGCATAATAGGTATAATATAGATCTCGGTATGCTCCTGGCTTATTGATTAGCTCTTGGTGAGTACCAGAATCAATAATCTGGCCCTTATCTAGGACTATAATTCGATCTGCTTTTAAGATAGTTGATAATCGATGCGCAATCACAATTGTTGTTCTATCTTTGAATACAATCTCCAATGCTTTTTGAATCATATGTTCAGTATATGCATCTACTGACGCTGTTGCTTCATCTAACAATAATATCTTAGGATCTTTGAGTAATATTCGTGCTAAAGAGAGTAACTGCTTTTGTCCTTGAGATAGTCCTCGTCCTCGTTCTTTTATCGGTGTATCTAATCCTTTGGGGAGCATACTGATGAAAGAGTCAGCATTGACGGTTTTAATGGCCCATTGTAGATCATTTTCAGTAGCTGATGGAGATCCAAGGAGTAAATTATCTCTAATGGTTCCAGAAAACAGGAATGGTTCTTGAAGTACATAGCCTAATTGATTTCTTAATGAATCTGCATCTAAATCTTTAAGACAAAGATTTCCATTTAAAATAATTTCCCCAGAATTGTATTCATAAAACCGGGCTAACAAAGATGTTATAGTACTTTTCCCAGCTCCTGTTTCGCCTACAATCGCTAATGTTTGACCTGATGGTATGTGAAGATTAAAGTCTTTTAGAACTGAAGTGGTTAAATTATATCCAAAATTAATGTCTTTAAACTCTATTTCACCGTTTAAAGGAGGACATATTAGATGACCTTCATTTAATTCAACTGGTACATCCATTAATGAAAAGATCCTTTCTCCAGAAGCAAATCCTCCTTGTAAAGAAGCATAAAAAGTAGATAGTGCAATCAAAGGTTGAAAAAGTTGTCGAAGATATGTGATAAATAAATAAAGAAGACCTGGAGTTAACAAAGAAGGAGTTTGGGTTATTGTAATACCTCCTCCAAATAATATAAGTGTTAATCCTATTGCAGCAATTAAATCAAATAAAGGTCCAACAGCTCTGAAAAGAGTCGCTTGTTTAATATTTACCTTAACTTTGGTGTTCTGAAGTTCTTCAAAACTTTGTAAAACGTTTTGTTCTTGACCAAAGGATTTAGTAATCTGAATTCCACTTATCTGTTCCTCAACAAAGGCATTTAATGTCGCTTCAGCTCGCATCTGGAGTAAAGAATATTGTCTGAATACTCTACGAAATACAAAAACAATCAGAAAAAGAAAAGGAAAGATCAATAACGAAAATAGTGTTAATTGCCAATCTAGAAAAAACATTGTTGTGAGAATTAACCCTGCTCGTAGAATGACTGAGCCAAGATCCATAATAGAAGTTAAGACTCCCCCGAGCTGAAATGTATCTCCACTGACTCGAGACATTATTTTTCCTGTTTTATTTGCATCAAAAAAAGCTAATTCATGTTGATTAATACGTTCAAATAATTTGCGACGAAGATCATATGTAACATTTGCCTGAAGAATTGAACTATTTATTTGAGAGAAGTAATTGAAAATCCATTCGAAAGTAAGGAGTAAGAAGTATGTAATGGAAATAAGAATGATTAAATCAAGAGACTGACTCTCCACTCCTTTGAATAGTTCATCAAATCCTATTCCCATAACTAGAGGAGCTATAATAGATGTTAGAGCTCCTAAAAGGGAAAAAATAGTAATTAATGCCAATAATTTCTTATATTTTAGCATGTATGGAGCTAGCCGTTTTGATATTTCCTTTTCTGAATATTTTTTGTCATATTTCTCTGAGCGTAATGCTCCCATTATGTGCCAAGCCAATTAAATCTCCTCCTCTACTAATAGTTCTGTTGGAATAGCTGGAAGATCTTCAAACTGCTTGAAAATACTTGCATATTCTTCATTCCGTAGGTATAATTCGTCATGAGTACCTATATCTTCAATTTCTCCTCCTTTCATTAAAACTACTAAATCAGCTTTTCTTATTGTAGAGAGTCTATGGGTTACAATCAAGGTTGTCCGAGCATATAAAAGATTATTTATTGCGTTTTGAATTTTAACTTCCGTTTTTGAATCAACTGCGCTAGTTGAATCATCTAAAATTAAAATAGGAGGATCTATCATAAAAGCTCGAGCAAGAGCTAATCTTTGTCTTTGTCCTCCCGATAATGTGACCCCTCGCTCTCCTATAACAGTATTATATTGATTTGGTAAGGTAGAAATAAAGTCATGAATCTGTGCTAATTTAGCTACTTCAATCATTCTCTTCTCTAATTCAGGATGGAGTTTTCCACATCCATAAAGGATATTTTCTCGAATTGAAGCTGAAAAAAGAAAAATATCCTGCTCAATGACACCAATTTGTCTTCGATATTGATCAATAGGAAAATTCTTAATATTTTTACCATCAACCAAGATATCTCCTTCAACAGGGTCATAAAGCCTTTGAACAAGTTTTGAGAGGGTAGTTTTTCCACACCCAGTATGTCCAATGATAGCTACCATCTGACCAGATTGAATTTTTAAATTGATGTTTTTTAAAACATCAGGGCCTTCTGGATTATACCGAAAAGTAACATTTTTGAATTCAATATCACCATGAACTTTTTCCAAGTCTATTTTACCATCAACTAATTGTTGCTGTTTAGAAATAACTGAAAATACACGGTTTCCACCTGCAAATCCCATTGACCCTAGAAATACAGTAAATCGGATAAATTCACTAGGACCTTGAAGGAGAAGGATCAAACTATTGAATGCAATTAAAGTTCCTGGTGTAATTTCTCCTAAAAAGACTAAATAACCCCCGATAATAAAGTCGATCCCTAAAGCGATATATAAAATCAAAATTGGATAATAACGAGCTGATTTTATCCCTCGTTCAGTTAAAACTTCTCGTACAGCTTTTAAATCCTCATCATATTTTTTGAATTCTTGATTTCGATTTGATAAGGTACGTAAAACCCTAATACCTGCTAGATTTTCTTGGAGTGTTGCTTGCCATTTTGCAAATAGTTCTTGCCTTTTAATTGACACAGGGCCTAATGATTTGCCATAAGTGAACATACTAAAGAGAATAAATGGAATAAAGCCTAGAAAGATGAAAAAAAGCTGAATATTTAATGTGAACATTGCTAATAGACTAGCGAAGGTTGTAAAGATCGCCAAAGCAAACATTAGAATACTAATCAACATCCAAGATAATTGACGTGAGTCTGATGTTGCCATAGCAAGGAGTTCTCCAATCCGAGCAGAGTCATGAAAAGCCATGGATTTCGAATGAATTGACTGAAAAAATTCAACCTGAACGTCCCTCACTACCTTTTCACTGAAACGTGCATTGATGTAAGCACCAAAGGCTTGAGATACGAAATTGAAAAGATAAATGCCAAGAAAGACAAAACAAACAAGTAAAATAACATTTATTCTTCCTGAATAGATTGCTTCATCAAAATAATAGCGTAGTATTAATGGAATGATGATCCCTAAGCTTGTTCCTATAAAAAGCAGAAAATATCCTAAAATAAATAACTGTTTATGAGATAATAAATGTCCAAGTATCCATGTCAGAAAATTCCGGTAATAACGTGGATGAAGAAACGTTTTATCTATATGATGACTCTCTATCAGCTCTTGTCCACCAGATTTAATTATTATTTATCAATCTGACTAAAATAAGTTGTTTACAAAAGGGATTACTTACGAAAAAAGAAAATAAATTTAACTTTATCTTTCCTTTTTTTGATTGTTATGCTAAATGATGAACCAAGATTAACAATTTCTCCCCAATTTCCTTGTATAATGGGAAATATGTTTACAGCAATGTTAATTACATATGGAGGGTATTCCTATGGTCAGGAGTATTCAATAACTGATCAATGGAATGAGAATAAAGTAGTCCTTATGGGTAGATTAAATTATGAAAATTCAAACCTTCTTGAGAAGGATTATTGGAACTATTCATACATTGAAATCAAAGTTTCTGGCAATTTACAGTATGAATTACTTAAAATCAGTCTATCTATAAAAGCAGAAGAAACTCAGAATTCAATTCAAGTATTTCATGATGAAAAATACTTGCAAACGATTGAATTAAAAGGTAGAGAAAAATCAAAAGTTGATTTCATATTAAAAGACACTCCTAGATCATTTAAGATACTTATTCGTCCTGTTTTTCCTTATCCAAGACCTTTTAGCTTTTATTCATGTGAATTTTCAACACCCTAGCATTTTATAGAAATTTGATTTTTTATCTAAATTAAAATAGAATATTTTTTAAGATCATCACTCAGAAATAGATAATTATGAAAACTTTTCTAATCCTTTTTCATTCATCAAGTGGAGAAAATCCTTTATTAGTAATGCAACGATTAACTGGACTAGGATTCAAACCTATAACAGGTAAATATGATTTAGAATATGATTGGGGAAGAGATATTACTGTTCATGATATCTTGGAATTATCAATTAAAATTCACGAAACATTGAAAGGAACAGGTGTTTTTTATAAGCTTGAAACCCCAGATTATGAAGAAGGATAAATTAGTGTTAAATGAATATATTCTATTCCGTAATCATTAATTTGAAGCATTCACAATTCCTTGTAGAGGATTGAATAGCGTTAAAACGTTTTTTTCACAAAAGAAGAGAAAATCTAGGAAATTACCGCTTTGGGTTATTTGAAATAGATTTAGTTTTGAAATTTAATTGCAAATGAATATAAGAAATGAGGATTGGTTTTCTTCTAGAGCTCTCAAATAATTGGAACTAATAGGTTGTTGTGAAGCATAACAATGGAACCTCATATTGGTCAATACTACAAGATAACAATAATTGGAGATGGAGCTGTAGGAAAGACCAGTATTATTGAATATTTACTAGGACGAGAGTTTCATTCCACTTATTTGTTGACCATT
Source organism: Candidatus Hodarchaeum mangrovi (assembly GCA_016839515.1). Classification (GTDB taxonomy): domain Archaea; phylum Asgardarchaeota; class Heimdallarchaeia; order Hodarchaeales; family Hodarchaeaceae; genus Hodarchaeum; species Hodarchaeum mangrovi. The sequence continues at coordinate 35,049 of JAEOUE010000254.1, read as the reverse complement.
GGAGCAAATATTGCTACATATCCATATACAAGTGCAAGTGGCCAGCTTTTTCGATACCAATTCTGGGATTTAGCTGGACAACGACGATTTGATTTAGTTCGGGGGCCTTTCTACAAGGGTTCAAGAGCCTGTATTATGGTTTTTGATGTTACCAGACCCCTATCTATGGAGAACTTAAAATTATGGCGTGAAGAACTTCATACCAATGCAGGACCTGAAGTACCATTTATCGTATTAGGAAATAAATGTGATTTACCAGCAGTATACAATAAAGAATTATTACAAGAGTTTCTTGATAGTAATCCGAATATTCCATTTGAAATTCCATATCTTCCTACTTCAGCTCGAATGGGAACTAATGTTCATGAAGCAATTGAAATATTGTCTCAGACGATTTTAAAGGCTAGGATGAAACGAAGTCAGCTGAATATAGAATAGGTGTGCAAATTGACTAAAAAATTAAAGGAACAATTATTAAATACTTTTCCTAGCAAAATGGAAAAACGTCAAGCATTTATTATGCAATTTGTGGTAGAGAAAGCACAAAGAGGGGAAAAACTCCCTTCAAAAGATAAGATTAATGAGGTAATTGACGAGTTAATATCAGAAGGCACAATTGAATCGAAAGGGGACTTATTAATCTTAAAGAATAAAACAAAAATAAATGTTGATTCGGATGATGAAGAAAAAGAAGTTGAAATAATAAAACCTATAGGTGATTTTGATGAATATGAATCGATGGTTCTAGGTGCTTTTCAAGGTAAATTCGAGAATAAAGCAGCAATTGTAATGAATGCTACAATAAAAGCAATTTCTAATGGAAATTCTCCTCCAGACAATCTTAAATTAGAAGAAGCAATTAATCATTTGATTGATAAAGGAATCTTGTCAGAGAATAATAATTTGTTAATAAAAAACAAATAATTCTATCCAAAAACTTTAGGAAACCTTTCTCCTCTTAAAACACTATATTCTTTTAAGTAAAGTTATTATTTCTCATTTTTCAATAGTGATCATGAGAGTTATAAGAATCATTATGCAAAGATTAAAATCATAATGAAAAATTCTAAAGAAGAAGGAACTACTCCTAAAGAAAGTTCTTGGACATTAAATGCTACAGTTTTGGAGAAAATAATCAAAATTTCTCCAAATAGGACTAATTCGTCTGAACTGATTAAAAAGACTCAGTTTGATATTAAAAAATTACTAAAAACTGCTGAAGAATATTTTCTTCAAGGGAATTTCATTGAAACTGCCCGAATTTTTCGCACTTTAGGTCGTATAACACGAAATCTGGAATACAATATTGAATTCAAAGGAAAATACTCTGAAAAAAATCAGTTAAATGATCTAACAGGAAAGGAATGGTTAAGACACACAAAAAGCTGGATGATTGTTGATGGAAAACCTTCAGATCTTCCATATGAGATCAAGGATCATCCCGCAAGTTTTCCGCCTGAATTAGCAAAACATTTCATCAAATTTTTTACTAAAAAAGATGGATGGGTATTCGATCCCTTTATGGGAATAGGAAGTACACTTGCTGCTGCAAAGGAGTTAAATCGAAACTGTTGGGGGATTGAATTAAATAGTAAATATGCTAATTATGCTAAAAAGCGTATTGAAAACATAGAAAATGGATCCAATACTTATTATTTAGCAAATGATGACTCACATAACTGTAAGAAGATTTTTTTTGAACAGGAATTTCCCTTAGCAGATTTATTACTTACATCACCCCCTTATTGGAATATCTTAGCTGAATCGAGGGGTGGTGTAAAATCAACTCTTAAACAACGAGTTGAAAACGGCTATGATGAGACCTATGGTACTGATTCACGTGACTTAGGGAATATTCCACAGTATAATCAATATTTAGGTCAATTAATTTCTCTATTTATCAATTTTTGTAAAATAATAAAGGATTGTGGTTATATAGTCGTTATTCTTCAGAATATTCGTCAAGTAGATGGAAAAATGTGTCCTTTGGCTTGGGAATTTGCTCTAAAATTACGTGAGCTTCCTAATGTCAAGTTAAAACAAGAATTTATTTGGTTGCAGGATCAGAAATTTATGGGTATATGGGGGTATCCTTATTCCTATGTTTCAAACGTTCATCATCATTATTGTCTAGTTTTTCAAAAGTGTAAAAAAAGACATCAGGTTATTTCTTAACCGTAAAGGTAAACAAATTATATCCAGGAATTTTTCGTGGATTTAAAGTTTCAAAAATTGGTCCATGAAGACTTTTTTCACTAATATTAACACCTAAAGGAAGATTAATCCACCCCGCTTTAATACACTCCTTAGCGATTTCAACTAATAGTAATTTCCATGTCTCATGATAACCAGGACGCGTTGCAGTGAATCGTAAAATCATATATTTATTATCAGGTTCAGGATTAGGGAAATCTCTTAATGGGGCACTTGCATTAATAATTTCTCCTTTTTCATTAGAGATCACTATACAATGACCATCTTTCAGGACTTTATCAGTGAAATAAGATTTTAAAGCTTCTTCAGTTAATTCAGGTACCTTCCCCAATTCCTCATCTTCTCGTGCAAGCTTGATCAATAATTCTAGATCTTGAATAGTTGCAAGGCGTGAGGTAAAACCAGGAAGTGATACATCCCGCTTAGAGAGTTCTGTAACATCAAACTCATACCTAAAACCACTAAAAGCTTTTCTAAAGCCCTTTTTAAGAAAAAACGATTCAACGTGTTTCCAGGAGTGATGAATCCAATATCTAAGTTCATCTGGATTTTTTTCAAGGAGATAATTTCTCAGATCATCAAATAACTTGTCTTGTACATCTGAAGGACAATTTGGAGTCGCCCAAGGATAACCAATCGCGTAAATATGACTTCTTTCCTTTCGAGCCTGAATATACGCCAAAGGTTCTCCTTCTTTTGAGAATGCATAACGAAGAAAATTGGGATTAATTCTCTCTTTTATAATTCTCTTTTTTATTTCCTCACCAGTAACATTAATGCCAGTTGCTTTGGTGTATAATCTAGCCTGAATTTCTTCGAGCCCTTGATCTGGTTCAAAAGTTTTATAGATAATTACCATATTTAAACCCTTCAGATTGCATCTTTAATCTCGAACTTGAGACTCTGGTTGAAATAAATGAATTTAAATTACTCATTTAACCCTAAAGTTTGTGAATGTTTATTTAGATTTTCTATGTGGTAAAATTATTTCATTAATACGTTAAATCTTGCAATCTTAGGAGATCATTATTAAAGAGTACACTGGATTAAATGTGGTGATTATTGACTCTCATCTAGAGTTTCTGGAGGTAGAGTAACAGGATCATGAATTCCTGACAAAATATAAAGACAATTCACCCAAAAGGGCAATTAATGAACAGTACAGCAATGATTCCAAAACTATACACAAAATGTCTTCTTACCCATCCAGACATTTTGCGTATCTTCATAAAATCTTCTCGTACCATGTATAACTGTTTTATATAGAGTATTATAGAAATAATTGAAATAATTAACGCAAATAAGATTAGATAATCTGGAAAAAATTTTCTCAAAGTAGTATTGATAATCAAATATAATGGTAGTATGAGAAGCATACTGCATACTAAACCTTGTAGAAGAATGAGACTTGAGTTTTTACCAATTAAAATGCTAGTTGTCTTTTGTTTGCCAATTTTATCAATTTCATAATCCTTTAGCTGTGCACTAAATTGAATCCAAGATCCATCTATTATTGAAAAAACGAATAAAAGTAAAAAAATCGGTTGCTGAAGTAATTGGGAAATCGAGGTTAAAACAACTCCTCCTAAGAGAAAAAATAGTCCTGATGCATATAATCCATGGGTGAAGAAATCAAAAAAGAGACGCTCTTTAAATCTAATAGGAGGGGCATTGTAAAAATGGCCTACTATTAGAATAATACCCCATAAAAAAACACTTTCAATTCCATTTATGAAACTAAAAACCAAACTTATGATAATTGGTGTTAAAAGTAATGAAAAAGCCAATATCGGTTTTTTCTGGATATTTGTTTTACAGAAATAATTAAGTTCTCGTTTTTTTTCATCAAGTCGATCAAAGGGTGCATCATAGTAATCATTACTCATCCAAATATACGGTAGTAGAAACACGGATACTCCAAGGGCTGATAATAAGCGTATCCAAGAATCCGCTAATACTGACCCTTCCCATCCCATTATAGCTAATTCTGTGAAAAAACCAAATAGCATAAAGGGTACTCCAAAGAGAACACCTATTAATAATCTGTTTAAAACAATAAATGTCACAATTCTATTGTAAAATGCTTGCATCGAGCTGATAATTCTCCTTGATTATGTTGGAAACTGAAAGATCTAAATCTTAAAACAAAGCTCAGTGAATTAAATATAAATTTAAAAAATCACTGGGAAATAATAGAACAAAGTATCAATTTAGAGAGGTTGAAAAATAATCCTAGACTTTTTACACCTAATGCTATTTTTGAATTATTCTATAACATTCAATAATCAATTTTATTTTCTATTGGTAGTTTTATGCTCCGACAATGAAATTGTCTAAAAACATCATTATGATAAAGCCTAATATAACCCCAAATGTAGCAGCACGTTCATGCCCTTTTCTATGACTTTCAGGTATTATTTCATCTGAAACAACAAATATCATCGCTCCTGCAGCAAAAGCCATCCCAAAACCCAAAATACCACCAACAAAAGAAACAGCAGCTACACCTAGGAGACCTCCAAGTGGTTCCACTAATCCTGTAGCTAATGTTATCTTAATAACATCGAATTTAGAATATCCTTCACGTAGAAGAGGTAAAGCTACTGCGGTTCCTTCAGGTATATTTTGTAATCCAATAGCTAATGCTACTATAAAACCAGTGGAGATATTTTCTGCACCAAATGCCACTCCTACTGCTAAACCCTCTGGAAAATTATGAATAGTAATCGCTATGACAAATAACCAAGTTGCTGCTAATCTCTTAGACATCTTTTTTGATCCTTCTTTAATAGATACAACAGATTTATCTGGTCCGTGGATAAAATGTTGATGAGGAGCCCAACGATCGATTATATGTATGAAAAATGCTCCCATAAAGAATCCTAAAACTGTTAAAACCACAGGTTCTAGCTCCCATACTGTGAATACTGGATTCATATTCAGAGCAGGAACTAATAAACTAAAAGCTGAAGCTGCTAACATTACTCCTGCTGCAAACCCTAGCATGATGTCTAGATTCTTATCAGAAACTTCTCTACCAGATAATACGGGAGTAGCTCCAATCGTTGTTGCTAAGCCAGCTCCTAAAGAGGCCATTGCACCTAAAAAAATTATTTCAATTGTATTAGCCATTGAATGAACCAACAGATTAAAAATTTGATGGAGTATTTGATTAAATGCTTATTATGAAAATTCACCTTTAACAGCTTAAATTCTCTTTGATGCGAAACAACATAAAAAGACCAATAAATAATAGAGGATGAGGTTCAAAATTATGTCAAAAACTAAAACTGCAAATCATGGAAAGTTTTCTCTATTTTTATTTCTGCTTTTGGTACTAGTTCTTTATGGATTTGGAATCTATTCCATTTATGATCTTATAATCATTAAATATCCTGCAGAATTTGATTCAATCTTAATAGTACTAGGAACTATTATTCCTTTTCTTTCACAAGGTATACCATACCTACTATTGGCATTAGTGATTTTTTTTGTATTGTGTCTTATTTTAGGATGGATTATACTACAATTAATGCGTCATTTAGCTACTCCTGTTGTATTATTCATGTCATTTCTAATTCCTGGGGTAATGATATGGATTGGAATAATTATTTCTTTATTAGCTCCCATTGCTCTTGTTGGTTATGTAGTTCTCATTTTTGGGGTTCTCCTTTTATTATTTGCTATATGGAACCAACGTAGATTGCGAAGAGCTGGAAAATTTGTTGAGTTTGCTGCTCGCTTAGTTCTTGAAGAAAAAGCATTGTTGATTGCTCCTATTATAGTCGCTCTCTTTACAATATTTGCTGGGATGATTATGGGTTTCAGTTTTCTAGAAATATATGATAGTTGGGGAGTATTTACTGAGGGATCAGTAGAATTATCTGAATTAGGTTCATTTGTAGGTCTTTTTATTGAATATATTTATTTAATAGTTTATTTTGGGTTATATTATATCATTGGTGGATTTATTGTTTCTTACGCATTTGATTGGTATCGAAAAGAAGATCCCAGTTTAAAAACTGCATGGAATGATGTACGACAGGTTTTATCTCCTTTACTTTGGTTTGGTATCATCAGGGCAACTTTAGAAATGATTACGAGAGTCCTTGGACGTGGAGCACGGCGATCAGCTACTACTACAGGAAAAAGACGGAATGAACAGATATTTACAGTCTTTTTATTTCTAATTACATCAGTAATAGTAAGTATAATTATAGGTCTATATAGATTCTTTACTTACTTCACACTACCTGCAATTGTAGTTAAAAAGAAGGGTGTAAGAGATTCAATTCGCGATTCAGCTAAAATTGTTTGGAATAATTGGTTGGATCTCATGGTTGGCGAAACAGGTTTTGGATTAGCAATGTTCTTTTTTAACATCATTAATTTTGTGTTATGGGGCGCCACTGGAGCCTATGTAGGATATTTAGTCTTTTCCACAGTAGAAGGTGCATTTGTTATCGGAATAGTTGCTATTATATTTTCAACAATTCCTATGTCTATTGTAACTTATCCTATGGGAACTGCTTTCAAAACTTTCTTATACGCATATGCTTTAGATCGTGAATCAGGATTTAAACATCCTTCTCGACTTCCAGCTGAACTTAAAGGAGAATTTAGTCAAGTGATCGTAGATCTTGAGAAAAGAGGTGCTCGTAGAAAGATTCCTCAACCATCTTTTTAAGGAGATCTTCTATCTGTCCCCCTTTTTTAGTTTGTCAAAAAGCTTTTAATAGTAATAACTTGCATCAACTCCTATATTTACTTTATATTTTCTTTAGTTAATATGTATAAATTTTAAAGGGAAGAAGTCATTCTAAATTTCCTGAAATTATTTAATACGAAAAGGTTTCGAGTTAATTTAAGAAATGTTAATTTCAATATCTTTCAAATTAGACACGCTTTCAAAAAAAATAAATGAATTAAGAAAGAACAATGAGCTGTGAGGAAATGCAAAGAGTAACTGCGAGGGTTCAAGAACACTGGGCTTTATTTATTGAAGGAACAGAAGTAAAATGGTCTTATGGAAATCCTAGTCATGAGTTTTTAGAGGTCGTTTCAAATTTTTTGATGGGATTGGGAAAATTAGGAAAAGAACTTTTTGGAACTGAAGGTATTGCATCAATTAATTTTGACCGACCAGCTCATTCAGGATTAAAATCCTCTGAAATCTTCATTGTCTCCTTGGAAGAAAAATTTTTTCTAATTATATCAGATCCCGCAGTTACATTATTATTGATTGATGCTGAAGGAGGCCTCCCTGAAGATATCAAACAAATTATGAGAGCTGTGATGGTTGGTCAGGCTTCCATTTTATATAGCAATCTAGTAACTGATGCTGATAAAGAAACCAAAGAGGCAATAGAACAACACTTTAGAGACATTATTCTTGATATTAATGAGAGATATCTAGATAACAATCTTTTAGACAATATAGTTGGTATTGCGGGTAGTAATTTTAGTATTTTATCTTTTCAGGAATTATTACTTCTTCATTATTATCTAAGAAAGCATGCAGAACGCACTAGCCTAATTCAGACACAGGGATGGGCAATAATTGCGAATCTTGATGGTTTTGAAATTCCTTTTTCTTATAACTTGACAAATCAGGGTATTTGGGCTGGATTTTTCTCCGCGATTGTTGGATTCATTCAGTCATTATTTGATTCAAAGCCCAAATATATTTCATTTGGTACGACCTATATTCATAAATTGCGATTTATTTTTGGAAAAAATTACTTTATGGCTATTGATACTGGGTTTACTTCAGATTTACTTCTTGTCAAAGATTTTCAGCGTAAATTTCTTTCGACCCCATTTGCTATATTAAAAGATATGTCTCCTGGAATAAAAAAACTCTTAATAGAAGAGCTTCTTCAGTATCATGAATCACGACTAAACACTTTGAGTGCTGCTATGCTACTAGATACGTTTGTAGGGGATGATGAAACGCTAACAGATTTAAATAGGGATGAAAGAGTAATGAGAATCTGGGGTAAACTTTTATTAAATTTTCAAAAACCTTACAGATAAAACATGTATAGAGGAATTGAATAAATTCTCTCTAATTCAAATAAGACTATTATTTAGTATAAAATTCAACTGTCCATAAGTGATTTAAAATCTCTTGTAATAATTATTTGCTATCTGATAAGGAAGAAGATAATTCATGAATATATCTCAACTGTTTTCTTTGAACGATAAAACTGGATTAGTGACTGGGGGTGCCTCTGGGATAGGATATTCAATGGCTGAAGGTTTATTGGAAGCAGGAGCTAAAGTAATAATTTGTGGAAGAGGTCGTCATGGGTCTTTAGAAGCTGCTTCAAACAAGCTTGCCCAAATAGGACCTGAGGTTATTGCTTTAAATTGCGATGTAAGTAATGAAGAAAATGTACAAAAATTAGTAAAATCCCTAACTGAAATGTCAATAAATATTGATATTCTTGTAAATAATGCTGGAGTTTCTTGGGGACATCCTAGTGAAAGTTTATCCTTGGAAAAATGGAAAATGGTCATTGATATTAACTTGACTGGGACTTTTTTAATGTGTCGTGAAGTGATAACAAGTCTTATGTTACCACGTGGATTAGGTGGCTCTATTATTAATATATCTAGTGTTGCTGGTTATAAAGGAGGAGAATATGGTGTTGTAGCATATAATTCATCAAAAGCTGGAGTTATTGGAATAACTAAACAACTAGCCATTGAATATGCTTCTAATGGAATTCGGGTGAATGCTATTGCACCATCTTGGTTTCCCTCTTATATGTCACGGTATTTTACAGACAAGGAAAGCCCCATGAGAAAAACACTTGAAAATCAAAATCCTATGGGTAGATTGGGAGAACAATGGGAGCTTAAAGGAGTCGTTGTATTTTTAGCAAGTAATGCTTCATCCTATATTACAGGGGTGGTAATTCCTGTCGATGGAGGATTGATGAGTCAATGAAGGTTTTAGATTTATTTAGTTTATCAGGAAAGACTGCTTTTGTGACAGGAGGTGCTAAAGGTCTAGGAAGAAGTATTAATGAAGGTTTATTGGAAGCAGGAGTAAGTTCAATATTCTTTTGTGGAAGAGGGCGTCATGGATCAATTGAGGATGAAGAAAAACGATTGAAAGAGAAGTTTCCCGATGCTAAGATAAAAGGATTTACTTGTGACATAAGTATTGAAGAACAGGTTAAACAAATTGTTAAAGAACTCAAAAATATTATTAAATATTTGGATATTTTGATATGTAACGCGGGTGTAACATGGGCTGCACCAACAAATGAACAAACACTGCAAACATGGTCTAAGGTCATTGATACCAATCTTACTGGAAGTTTTTTGATCATTCGTGATTTTTCTCGTGAATTAATCAAACCTAATCCAAATGGTGGAAAGATCATTTTAATAAGTTCTCTTCTCGCGTTACAAGGGACAGCAATAATCCCTCAAATAGGTTATACAGCAAGTAAAGCTGCATTATTGGGATTAACACGGCAATTAGCAGTAGAATGGGCTCCACAGATTCGAGTAAATAGCATAGTTCCAAGCTTCTTTGAAGGAATTGATTCAATGTCTCAGATGTTCACAGTCGAAGGAAGTCCTGTAAGAGAAGCTTTACTTGAGACGATCCCTCTTCAAAGATTTATTAATCCCTCTGATCTTAAAGCAGCAATTTGTTATCTAGCAAGTGAAGCCTCTGCTGGAATAACTGGTCAATATTTAGTATTAGATGGTGGATTATCGATAAAATAGTGATACAAATGATAAATGGAGAAAAACATTCCATCCTTTATAATAATTATACAGAAGCTTTGGAAAGATTAGAGACTGATGGAAAAAAACTCATTGGTTATTTTACTAACCGTGTTCCAGTAGAAATAATCCATGCTTTAGGGTTACATCCTATAAGAATTGTGTCAATGGGAATCACAAAGACTGGTGCATCAGAGCAATATATACAAGCTTTTGGATGTTCTTGGCTTCGTCAAATTATGGATCTAGCATTAAATGGTGGTTTTAGGACATTAGATGGTATTATTTTCTCAGCAGGTACGTGCGATTCATTACAGAACGTTTCAGATCTCTGGAGAAAAGTTTTTCCAAAACAATGGATATATAATCTAACCTTTCCAGTTTTAACATCTACTAAGGCAGCTAGAAGTTACCTTCAAACTGAATTTGAAAATCTAATCAATTCACTACATTCAAAATTTGTAGATTCACAACATGAGCTCAAGCTAGTTGAAAGTATAAAGTTATATAACCAAAGAAGGGTATATTTTCAAAAACTGGCATCATTAGTTTCACAAAGAGAAATTTTGTATCTTGATATGGCAAAATTACTTTATTTAGGTGATATTTTACCAATTGAAGAAGTTTTAAGTCTTTTAGAAGAATATCTACAGAGCTTGAGAGACATAGATTCATCAAAAATTCCCAAATCTCCACGATTATTAGTTACTGGAGGAATGGGAGTTGATAATTTTGATATTTGGAAAATTCAAGGTTTCAATCATATTGTAGCAGATGATCTTAGTTTTGGGACCAGAAACTTCAATTTTGTTGTTCCTACTGGAAAATTCTTAGAAGGATTAACTCAAGCATATATGGAAAGAATTCCTGATCCAACAGCATTAGACATGCATAAAAGAATGGAGTATCTGAAGAAATTAATTAAAGACAATCAGATTGATGGAGTGATTCTTCTAAATACAAAATGGTGTGATCCAGAAGCTTTTGAATTTGTACATCTCCAAAATAAGCTTAGAGAGATAGAAATTCCTTCTTTAATAATTGAAACCACTCCAGATCTTTCAAATCGTGAACAGATTCACACTAGATTAGCTGCTTTTCTTGAATTATTATCTTAAGGTGTATTTAATGCCAGAAAAAGAACCTGTGTATCGTCGATTAAATTGTTTACAAGAAGTTAAGAATAATCAAGCGCTTTATTATTTACAGTCAAAAAACCCTTATGAAATAAAAAAAATTGCTTGGATTACCTCAGGAGCACCAGTTGAATTTCTCTATGCTATGGATATCCTACCTTTATATCCTGAACAGTATGGAGCGATAGCAGGAGCAGCTAAGGATTCAACTCGATTATGTCAAGTTGCAGAAAAACATGGTTTTTCAGCTGATCTTTGTGCTTATGCTAGAACATCATTTGGTAGCATTTTTTCTACACTTCCTCCTACACCTCTTCATGAAATAGATGGAACAGGTGGATTAGCAAAACCAGACTTTTTAGTTGCTGGGAATAATATTTGTGGCACTGTTTTAAAATGGTATCAAGAACTATCACGTATTTTTAATGTTCCACTTTTTTTATTTGACACCCCTCCACTAAATAGTGATGAAATTCCCTCACACTATTTAGAATATATTATGGTTCAATTAGATGAATATATGAAGTTTATAGAGAATCAGGTTAATAAAAAATTCGATGAAGAAAAGCTTACTGAAGTTATGCAAAATTCTAAAAGAGGAATCGAGCTATGGAGTGAAATTCTTGTTCAAGGGAAGAAAAAACCTAGTCCTTTAAATTGTGCCGATCGTTTTCTTCTTATGGCTCCCATAGTGTCTCAAAGAGGAACATTTGAGATTATAGCCTTGTACGAGAATGCATTGGAAGAAATTAAAGATCGAATTAATCAGAATCTCGGTGCTATCACTGTGGAGGAGCGATATAGACTCTTATTCGATAATATCCCTATCTGGTTTAATTTATATGATTTTTTTAATACTTTAGCTGAGAAAGGAGTAGTATTCCCAGTGGATACTTATACACATGCATGGTCTATGGAATTTCAAGAGACTGGTGAATTATTGAAAGATGTGGCGATTATGTATTCAAATATATACTTAAATAAAACCCTTCAGCATAAAATTGATCTTATCAGTTCACTTGCTAAAGATTATTCCTGTGATGGGATACTTTATCATAGTATGAGATCATGTAAGCGATATTCACTTGGTCAACCAGTAACTAAAAGAGAGGTTACTGAATTAACAGGGATACCAGGGACTTTAATTGAAGGAGATATGTGTGATGCAAGGAGTTTCTCTGAGGAACAAGCAATGACTCGAATTGAAGCTCTACTTGAAATAATTTCAAAATAACACTTGATTATCATTTTGAAAGGTTGATCTCCTGAAAATTGATTGGATTTTTTAGAATCATCACAAAGAATATTCTAGGGTCAATCAAAAGTATATTGCAAGAATTATTATAATGAATAATTCGATGATAGCTTTGATAAGAGATCAAAATGTAAATAAATATAATTATCAAAGAAAATGATAATTAATGATGAAAAAGAAATAAGACTAGGAGAATTTAATTTATACTAGATGATTCCCAGGGAAAATATGTATAGGATACCGTATTTTTATGACTAAAACAACTAAAAATATTGAGGAAAGATTTCGATCATTAGTTGAAACAATCAATGACTGGGTCTGGGAAATTAATAAAATTGGGGAATTTACTTATTCAAGTCCTCAAGTAGAAAAAATCCTTGGATATCTCCCTGAAGAAATTGTAGGCCAACAATTCAGTTTTTTTTTAATGCATGATAATATGAAAGCAATTATGGATAGGATTGACAAACATATATCATTAACTCAACCTATTGATAATCTTGAAGCTGATTTTAATCATAAGCATGGAGATAAAATTGTATTAGAAACAAGTGCAGTACCTATACTTCATGAGGATAAATTTGAAGGGTACCGTGGAGTGAGTCGAGATATAACAGCTAAAAAGAGAGCAGAAGCTGAATTATTTCTTTCAGAAGAACGGTACCGGAATATCTGGGCCTCCTCACCTTTAGGAATGTTATTATTCGAATTATTACCAGATGATAAAACTTTAATCTTCACTGGAGCAAATTTAGCCGCTGATAATATTTTAAGAATAGAAACAGATCTCTATATTGGAAAAGGTATTGAAGATCTGTTCCCCAAAATTAGCGAAGAAGCTCATGATGCTTTTCTAAAAGTGGCAGCAAATGGAAAACCATGGCGAAATCAAATTATCACCTATAAAGACGAAAGAATTAAAGGAGTTTTTGAAGTAAATGCGTTTCAAACTGAACCTAATCATCTTGTTGTGACATTATCTGATGTTTCAGAGCGAATTCTTGCAGAAAATAAATTAGTCGAGAGTGAGGAGCGTTACCGTAAACTAATTACTAAAATGAGTGAGGGAATCTGGCTTACTGATATTAATAACATCACAATTTATGTCAATCCTGCAATAGAGAAAATGTTGGGTTACTCCCAAGATGAAATGATTGGTATAAACGTAATCAACTTTATTTCTCAAGATTCAATTAGTACATTTGTTAGAGTAAATAAAGAACGTCACGAAAAGTCTGCTGGTGCTTATGAACTTGTGTTTGTCCATAAAAACGGCGATGAGGTGATTACACGTGTTGCAGCTTCTTCTTTATTGGATTCAGAAAATCGAATTATTGGATCTTTTGGAGTAATAAGCGATATTACTGCTGAAAAACGTACTGAAGAAGCACGAAGAGATTTAGAACAGCGGAGAGCTGAGTTCATTAGTTTAGCTAGTCATGAACTTCGTACACCTCTCTCTATTATTAAAGGATATATCGATCTCTTAGGAAAGCGCTTATTTACCCTCTCAGAAGAAGAAAGATCTAAAAGCTTTCAGATAATTCAAAAGAATATTGAGAGATTGAATAGATTAGTCTCAGGAGTAAGTGAATTAACCAAAATTGAACGTGGAATTTTTACTCTTAACTTCGAAATCATAAGTATCAAGGAATACCTTGAAGAAGCTATAAGACCACATCAAGACATTTTAGGACCTCAATTTATCTATACCTGTGATGAAACCTTTCCAATTTTCGTAAAGATTGATCAGGACAGAATTACTCAAGTTTTGAATAATCTTATAGAAAATGCTATCAATCACACTGATGAGAAGAAAAGAGAAATTAAATTTAAGTGCTATAAATATAAAGATTCGGTGGAAATTTCTATTAATGATAACGGTGCAGGAATAGCTCCTGATCAGCTAGAAACTATTTTTGAACCATTCGTAACATTTCCATCGAAATATTCAAAAAAAATCACTGGGACTGGAATAGGATTATATCTGTCTCGTATCATAATAACGGAACATCAGGGAGAATTAAAAGTAAGTAGTGAGGGATTAGATCAAGGTGCAACGTTTCTAATTCGTCTACCAGTGGTTGAAACAAGTTAAAAATTTTCATTCACATATAGTTGTAAAATCCCTTCTCCCAATTTAAAAAACGCATCAGGGACATTTTTGCCTGTTTTAGCTGATGTTTCGATGTATGTTATATGTGTATCAATGTTTGCTAGATGTTTTAATTTTATGGTCTCCAAAATTGATTCAATTTCATTTTCAAGGTCAATTTCTTTTTCTAATAGATCTAATTTATTTCCAATCACTACGATTGAAACCTTAGGAGTATTAGCATTAATCGCAAGTTCAGTCAACCATGTAGATATGTTTGTTAATGTCTCCAAACGTGTTAAATCAAAAACTAGGAATGCTCCAGCTGTATTACGATAATAAAGCTTCCTAACATCACGAAATGCCGGTTGTCCAGCTAAATCCCATATTTGAAATCTGAGTTCTCTCCCCTCAAGTGTAATGGTTTTTGCGATGAAATCTGCACCCAATGTTGGTATATAATTGGTTGAAAAACTTCGTCCAAGAAAAGAATCTCTTAAGGCCGTTTTACCAACTGCACCATCTCCTAAAAGTAAAACTTTAGCCAATATAGCCATAATATTCTCCTATTCATAAGATCTTCTATTCTTTGGAAATAAATTCTGGACAAGCAATTTCATTCTTCAACATAATAGCAAAATGGTCCTTTAATATATATAATCGACATAAACCGGCTTCTTTTTCAGTAATATGCTCTTTATAATAAATCGGAGCCTTTTCTGTTAAGTAAGCACAACTTTCGCATGTTTTTCCTTTGTAACTCAAGTCTGAGGATTGCATTGTAAAATTCATCCAACTTAATTTTGTACACACCTTCTTGTTTAAAAATCTTCATACTTCATCAAAATAATTTAGCTGTTCATACCTATCGAGAATTTTTTTTCCTATAGTTTCGAATGCTAAATTCACATTCTCCCCTGTTTTGGCAGATGTTTGATAAAAGATAGCAGGAGAATCTAAAGTGTCAAATTTATTAATTTCATTTAAAGTTTGAGTAATTTCCTCGGCTTTTACCCAGTCTAATTCTCTCAGATCAATCTTATTACCCAAAATGACAACAGATAATTTTTTAGACCCTGAATAAGTTATTGCTTCACTTAACCATGTTTTTAAATTGTAAAGAGACTCTGGACGAGTAATGTCGAAAACAAGAATTAATCCTACCGAATCACGATAATATAATTTTCTGATTTGTTTAAAGGTTGGTTGCCCTGCCAAATCCCATATCTGAAAACGCAATGATATTGTTTTGGTTGGTCTGGTGATTGGAAGGACCTTTGAGACAAATTCTGCTCCTAAAGTAGGTAAATAACTGGTTGTAAATCCCCTACCCATGAATCGTTCACGTAAAGTAGTCTTACCAACAGAACCATCTCCTAGAAGTACAATCTTTACAATAATTGTCAAAGATTTAAACACCAAATTTAGGTTCGTGAAGTAAGTTAACTAAAGGGGAAGCTCCTATCCAGAGAGCTTCATACATGAGCTCTTCAGAAGCATTTAGAGCCTTTTTACAAATAACAATTACTTCAGAGTATAAAAATTCTACTCCCATTAAAATTTGAAGATTTGCTAAATTTTTATCGTAAAAGGTTAATTGAGTTTTATTCTCTGATTTTAGGAGATTTGGCGAAGTACGGGTGACAATTATTCTTTTTAATAGATTCAATGCCTTCATGGATATAGGTGACGTTTCATGAGCTTTGATTTTAGCTTCATAAAATTTAATTTTTGCTGGATCAATTGAAAAGGGTGTTAAAAGGGTTAAGGGGAGATGAGAATTTATAATTCTTTTAATTTGAGGTTTCAATAGGCTATCATCAATTATCCCCAAATCCTTAAGAGGTAATTTTTCCTCAATTTCCCTGATAATCTTAGAGGCAATATTCCTTGCAAAAGCTGATGGTTTCTCCTTGAAGAAAATAAACATTCTATAATTTTGACTTGCACCAATTAAGATCTTTACTTGAGCTTGTTCGATGACACTAATTCGAACAAATTCGCTCCGTTCATGCTGAGGAACTTGTTGAAATTGATCTATAAAATCAGCCTGAAAAGAATCAAGAAAAGTATCGATGCTAACTGAAACACCTGAAAGTGTGGTGTTTAAGGATTCGTCTCGTTGATAAAGAACATTTGTCATATCAAAAATTGGAATTCCTGCAGCGCTAGTTACAAGAAGTGTGTAAATATTTAGTGGAATATTTAATTTTGTCTTTAACTCTTTTAATTTTGATTCTTGAGCTTGTTTCTTTCTCCGGTAGATATTTCCAGCTACGATTGCGCTAATAAAGATAAAGGCTGTTAAAGCGAAGACAATTAAGAGTAATAGCGGATCAATTCCACTTTCAATATTTGGAATAGGATATGTTGTAAAGTAACTTTGAGGGTTTTTATTTCCTGCTTTATCATATGCAATTAACTTAAATTGAAATTTACCCGAACCTGTAATTGGAATGACGATTGTATAATACGATTGGTTGATTTGAGTCAAACTATCTATCTTCCAGTCTTGGAGATTTCCTCCACTACCACCAGAGGTAAAATCATATACAATTGTGATGTTTTCAATCCCTGCTCCATCTTCAAAGACACTAGCCCATATTAATATAGAATTATTGCCATAATTTGGATCGTAATCGAATCCAATGAATTTGGGAGCCCATTTATCTTCGACCACTATTATATCTTCAATTATATTAGGCAAATAATATTCATTTCTAACACCGTTATCTACAACTACTATTTCATATGTAATATTGCTTTGATAGCTTACATTATTCAGCTCAAAATAATAATGAGAATCATTGAATATCATTAATTCATGCGATACTATTATCTGGTCGTTTTTTGATGCATTAAGGTAAAGGTTTACGTCATCCTTTGAATTATTAACAATAGTCCAAATTCTAATTTGATTAGTTTCTGTTGGTGAATATTCGATTCCAAAATCTGTAATAATAGCTTGGTTAAATGGTAAAGTGACGAAATCCACCCAACCTGTTCGATTGGTTAACCCTACGCCATCAACAATAACGAGCTCAAAGGAGTAAGAGGTATTTGCGTTTCTTATTATACTAGACGAAGTTTTATAAAGATCTCCAAATTTAAGAAGAGTATAGTTAGAATAATGGTCTTCATAACTAATGTTTACAAAAACTGACGTTAATATTCCAAATGAATCAAAAGCCTCAATCCAGAAATCAAGATTCACATGAGTTCGGTTAAGATAAGATTGTTGAGGAATAATACTAAAATCATCATAATGGGGAGGAATTTTGTCTTCAATAGGAGCTCTTGAATATGGTGTTATATAGATATTGTTTGCTAGGTCTGAAGCTTCAATTTCAAAGAAAACAAAGGTCATTTGTGGTGTAAATCCCCCTCTTTCATAAACATAGATATTTTTCGTTCCATTATTCACTAAAGTTTCATAGAAAATAGAGCTACTTACATAAAGAATAATTCTTTGATTTACCAATCCACTACCATTCTCTAATATCTCTACCCATAATTTAAATATCCCCGTTTGATCAACAGTTCCATTATAATTTGTAATTTTGGGAGCAGAAAAGTCTAATATAGTAATATTTTTTGACCAAGACCCTTGATTTCCAGAAAAATCATTAACCCAAGCATATAAATAGACATTATCTAAATATGAGAAGTTTAAAGTATAAGAAAAATGACCATAATCGACATATGACATAATTACTGAGATCATCGGGTTCCCATTGACTGAATAGTTTAAGTAATATGTATTGTTTAAAGTATAGGGATATGGAAGTCCGAATGAATCTATAGCTCGAAGCTCGAGAATAATTTGACAATCGATACTTGTAGAATTGTGAATTTTTGAAGAATAAATGGAAGGATTAACCACATCCGTTAATATGATACTCTTGGCTTCATCTAGGGATGGTAGATATTTGTTATTATAAGCATCTGTTGCAGAAATTATAAACCAAATATTATTTTCAGAATATTCAAAAGTATCTATTCTTTTATGGAAAAAGGTACTATTGATTTTATCCATCGGTAGACTGATCCAAGAAAAAGGATAATTTGTAGTATAATTTAAAATAGAACTCGTTTGATTTTCTGGCCAGTCAACCACTTGGGAATAAAAATCTACAGTTCCATTCCCCCATTCCTTTGCCCAATAAATACCATAGGGTATAGTATTATCAGAAATAGGATAAGGACCATGTTTACTTCCTTGATTCAGATTACCTGCTAGATCGGTCGCTTGAATCCAGAAGGCTACTGAATCATTGTAATTAAATAGGTAGGAAAAGGAATAAAAAATTCCACCACCAGGATTCAACATGGAATAAGTTACATTTTCTCCATTTATTTCGAAAATAATTTTTACTTGACTGACGTTAACTTGAGACTGATAAATGTTCCAATCCTGTACTCGTGCAGAGAAATCTACAAAACCTTCCACATGAGAAGTAAATGTACTCATGATCTCCCAAATTTGAGGTGCTTGATTATCCCCAACTTGCATTAATTGAGATAAAGGATCAATAGTAAGCAATTTTGACCCGTTCTCATTTCCTAATGTATCAATGGCAGACCAAATCGTATAGTTAAGAACGAGATCGTAATTAAAATTCTTCTTTACTATCCAATAATTAGATTGATTTTTGAACATACTTAGAAAAGTATTATTTATTCGTAAAGTAACAGACTCAACCTCACCATCGTCAGTAACATTAGCCCAGAATAAGATAGTTCCGTTTTTAAAATCGTTTGCTCCATAAGAATGAATTTGAGGAGGATTGGGGTCTTCTAAATCAAATATTTCAACTGTTGAAACACGTGTATTTCCTGCCTCATCCGTAGCAATGATATTGTAGTAAATTTTTACATTTGTACCATCTAGAGTATCTAAGGCAGTATCATTAAAATAAGTAATACCTGTTTTAAGAACCATTGAAAAATTAGTATTTATGATAATATCATAGGGTGAAGTTTTATTTATTACTGTAATGTTAAGTAAGGCTTCTGAAATTGCGATAATATCAGTGATATCTGCATAAAACGAATATTCTGATGAATTGAACCATGTATTTAATATCTGTGGTGGTTCATTGTCCAAATACAAAGGGATCTGAATACTATAGGTGAAACTTGCAGTTCGTTGAAAAGTACGTTCAGAGACAATTGGTAACATTGTTAGTGAATCATTTATTGATTTTTGATATTCAACTATAATGTTATAATCATCAAAAGGTATATCTGTAAAAGTTACGGTGCCAGTAACAGTAGTATTAAGAGTCCAATAATTTGAATAATCAGTTGAATTAATTAATGTTACTTTAGCATTTTCTACGTTTTTTGAAGATTTATCCTTAACATTTACTGTAATTGAAGCGCTTCCAGGATCATCATCATATAAAATCCATTTTAACGACCTTTCCCAGAGATTCCATCCTGCCTGATTCAATAGATTTCCTTGGTGTGCACCCCAAAATACTCTTCGTTCAGGGGCAGGTTTTAATAACCAGTCATTTTCTCCCTTTTCTAAAGTAATTAATGAACGAAACCACTTATGATTTGCTAAAGATGAAGGTTTTGCTAAATCATTAACTTGACAACCAATAGGAACAGCATTAAAACCAAGTAAATATCCAAAATTCCCAGTTGTATTATAAATTTGAACTGATGATTGATCTGGTAAGCCATTAGTTATATAGTGAGAGGAATTTATCCCATAAAATGAATTTACTGAAGTAACAATCCCCCAATTTGATCCTAATTGAAATTCATTTTGTGTACCTGGTTCCATTGTTAATATTGGAATCGTACTAGCATTAAGATTGTTGACAACTCCTTCATCAATGATTGTTTGAGATATTACAATAGCATCAATCTCAGAAGGGTAAGTTTGATTTTGATCATCATGATAAGAAACTGAAAAGCTTAGGTTCACTGTCATATAATTGTAGAATGGTATATCCAGCTGTGGATGTGGATTATTTTTATCTTCAATAATAAAAAGGATTTTTGGGGTTTGAAATGAGTGTAAAATGAAATATGGATCGGTATTCACCGAGTTAACATCAATAGCAGAGCTTTGGTTTGAAAGTTCCTCATTCTGTCCTTCAATGAAATTTAGAGACGGAAATAGGATATTATAATTAAAGGATGGAAGGATGACCAAACTGATAATCAAAGTGAAATTAAAGAGATCTTTGAAAACCCAATATTTCAAATGAAATAATAGTCTCACAGAAACAGCCCCAACGGAATTAATATTTATTTTGGAAGGATAAATTAAAAATCTTACCTAAAGATTTTTTTCTTACTAGCTTAATAAATCCTTATGGTAATTACAATGCTAAAGAGATAAAGTAATAAATCACTTCAGTTTGTGAGGAATAAACTCCCATCCCCCTCTAATGTCCGAGCAGAGACAATAGTTTTCCAATATTTTTAAAGGAATACTAGAAAACCATATTAAATAACCTATAAGTAAAATTATTTAAGTTAATCAGGAGCAATGTTCTGCAAGATGAGTTCTTTTAGCTTCTTTTCAAGAAAAAAGATTTCGATAACAGAATTCCCCAAATCACTGAATGTATTTCTTGAATCATACAATAGAGAATTACAAAAGTTAAAGATTAAACAAGAAGAATTAGAGAGAGAATTTGTTGATGAATTAAATAAATCGCATTATGATACAAGTAGACAAGTTATAGAAAAAAAAAGAGAGCTATTAGGCAAAATATTAGATATAGAAGTTGTAATAGAATTTTTAGAAATAATCCAGCTTAATATGGACGAATTAGTAAAGATTGTATCAAATTCATCACAAAAAGAAGCCAAATTTCAGTCTTTTGTGAATGATATTTTTAATAAAAAGAAAATTCATTCCTTCCCAATAAGGAATTTAATTTTAAAGAAATTATCAAAAATCCTTGGGAGAGACTTGGAGATTAAAGGTTCTGAAGCAGGTGCTCTTTCTACACAAGAAAAAGCTATCTTAAATAATGAATCAAAGAGGACAATTGAAAGAAAGGAGAAGACTGATGAGATAGATAATATTATTGCTGAAGTTAAAGAGAGGATGAAAAAAAAATAGAAAACATTACATTAACCAATTGATCTCTTACCACTTAGTTTAGTTATTTTGATCTTACCAATGGTAACATTCTCTATCGACTGTTGTGTTAATTGTTGTTTCTTAACAATTTTTGGATCTTCTTCTAAACTGTCAATCAAAGCTTCCAAAGCTAATTTTTTTTCTGGAAAATCCTGGAGTATTTCTACTTCTCCTTTAAAGTGAACTGATTCATAATAATGATTGCATTTTCCTTGTTGATAACCGTGGTCTAATAAGGCTTGTCCCCAAACGTTATTATTTTCTCTGATATAATCTAGCTTTTTTCCTTCATTTGCACAATGAAAATAAATAAAATTTTGGTCACTATCATATCCATGAGTAATTGTTACTAAATATGGCACATTATTTTTACTCATTGCGAGGGTTATATACTTACATTTTTTGATTATCTTTTTACATTCAATTACATCTATTTCTTTTTCTTTTCTTCGAATAGCACGCATTATAACTCCTCATTTGACTTGAACAGAAAAAACCTAAATTTACTTAAGTGGTATCGGGCATCGAAATAATTCTCAAAACTTCTTGACCTGTTAGGAATTGCCTAGTGATAAATTCCAAGATCTGTCTAAATCCTTTGTAATCTTGCATATTAATAGCATAATAGAAGTTATATGGAGCATCCTCTATAATTTCAGGTTCAGTTAAAATTTTAGAGATGGATTCTTCAGTTCCATCTAGAACTTCAACAAAAGCTACAGGATGAGTTTCACTTGAGGCTAGTTTCCTGAAATTTTCATAAAAGGCTTTTGCAGCGACAAATTCATCATGATTATTTTTAGAAAAGAAGATAACTGCCCCGTATGTTTCATAATATCGTCTATTTAACTTGTCAGTGAAGAGATTGCTAACTGGTTGGATTAAAAATAATTTTACTTTCCGATTAGTGAAAGAATCGAGCTCATCTAACCGTAAACCAGCAATATTAACAGAAATGGAAGAAAAATATTGATAAGTACTTTTTTTAGGGTAAGTATTGACTAAATTTTCAAGTAAGAGGGTGACTTTATTATCTGGATGACTAAGAATAGCAATCTTTATTGTTAAGTCTTTTGATGAAGTATAAAATTCATCCAAAACAGTTTGTCCCTCATATCAAATATTACTTTTACTTTAATTAAATGTAAATCTTCCTTCATATAAAGCTAGTTGAATGGTTAACTAACTGACAATGCTTCGGGAAAAAGCAATGAGTTCTTAATTTCTTCAATTTCATTGTGAATAATGAATTTGCTTACATGATTTGGACTAGAAAAGCAGGCAATCCAATGTTGTCGAATCTTCAAACCATGAATTATAATTGATTGCAAATCAAAAGAACAAGTTACATTATCCTTTTTTTCACTCAGACTCAGATTGTCAATCTCACGAAAAATACGAATAATTTTATCTAAAGGAAAATCAATCGAATGATCAACTATACTGGTTAAAATGGGGTGAAAAAAATTTGTTTCAAAGACAACAAGGTTGGATATATTAGAATATTTTAATATTTCTAAGAGTTTATGCAATGTATCAAATTCTACCCCAATCATATCTTCATACATATTCTTAATGATTTTCCTAAATGATTCGAAGGTAGTACGATTGATCACTGATTCTATATGTAATTCGTAGGTAAACATTAATTCAAATTTTAAAACAATGCTCCGAAGAAAATTATGCAGCTTTGATTCATCCTCACCAGAAATCGTTAAGATACCAAAGGTAAGGATTCCTTCATAAAGAAGTAATTTATATCCAACTTGGTGTATGGCGGTGATTGTTTCCCCTTGGGTCTCTTTTAGAGTATTTAAGACAGCTGTGATTAAACTTGCCTGCATATCTTGATCGCTGTTCTCTTCAAGTCTTAAAGGATTAATGAATGAATGAGAGAAAACTAGTATACCTGCTTTGGTTATTATATCAAGACGGAACATTAGGAGTCCTTAGTAAAATTTTTTCCTATCACATGCAAAACACATGTTTTTAATATAACAAAATAATTGCATATATATATATACCAATTGTTTTATCACTTTGCTAGTTTAAATATCATTCCAAATAGAAAAAAAGGAGTAATAAAAGCGACATTTTTATCAAGACATCTAAAATATTGAGAATAAACATTTAAAAGCGTTATTATACAAAAAGATAGTATTTTTATGATTTAAGAAAATAAATTAGGAAAATTTTCATGAAAATCATCACTAAATTGGAGTAGATGATTAACAAAATAATGAATGGAGTGATAAAATTGGAAAAACTGGAATTCTATCAAAATCAAATTATACTTGAAGAAAGTATTATGAAAGCGGCTACTGTTTCACTGACAGTAGTAGAAAATAAAGTAATTACAGAATTGATAAAAAGTATTACTATGGATTCCAAGAAGCATATTTCAATCCTTAATGCCCTAATTGCTTTAAACTCGGAAACAAGCGGGATTAAGATGATATCTGAAGAGATTAGAGACGAATTAAAGAAGAAAATAGATCATCATTTACAGCTTGAGAAGAAAGCAATTGATACATATCAGGAAATGTGGGAACAGCTGGAAAATGAGAAGGAGAAATTATTAATAAAAACAATACTCAATGATGAGATTCGTCATCATGAATTACTTTTGAAGATTTATCAATTTATTATACAGGATGTAACTCTAAAGGACGAAGATGTTTTCCAGATAATTTGGGACGATATTAAACCTGAATTTTAAGGTTAACCAATTAAAATTTATTTTCATTATAGCGAATGATCCTCCAAATGCCATCGTGGGTTTGTTCGAGTTCTTGGAGTTTACAATTTTCAAACCAAGTACCTTTAGGGGGTTCAAAGGGGATATTTAACTGCTTTATTATATGAAAAAGAACCCCTCCATGAGCTACTATTAATAAAGATGTATTAAAGGTATTTAAAGATTTAATCATATCAAGAAATGATTTTATTCTCAGCTTCATGTGATTAAGCGATTCCCCCTTTGGAATTATCATGTGAGGATTTTTAAAAAATTCCTGTAAGGGATCTTTTCCATTAACCTTCAATTCGGAAATATTTTTCCCAGCAAAAATGCCTAAATCAAGTTCCCTTAAATTAGAGGTAAATACAATGGGCATATGAAAAGTTGCATTAATAATTTTTGCAGTTTCAGAAGCACGAGTTAAATCAGAAGCATATATTTTAGAGAATTGAACTTTTTCATACATTAACCTCTTCACTAAATCAAACGTTTGTTTTCTGCCTTCTTCAGATAAAGGTGAATCCATGTGTCCTTGATATATTTGATTACGATTTGCTTCGCTTTCTCCATGTCTTGTTAATAGTAAACGCATAGTAAAAGAATCCTTTTAAAATTCTATTGTCTAAATTACTTTTATAACTCAATATAAAAAAGATAATTTATTATTAATTCTCAATCGCCTGATAAGGATTTTAGAATAAGGAAGGTTTTGTATTGAAAAAAGCAATAATAGATTTACGATCTGATACAGTAACCAAACCAAGTCCCCAAATGTGGGAAATGATCAAAACTATGACGAATGACCAACTTGGTGATGATGTTTATCAGGAAGATCCAACGGTAAATGCACTAGAAGAAAAATCCGCAAAAATTTTTGAAAAAGAGGCTGCTTTATTGTGTACTTCAGGGACTCAAGCCAATCTTTTATCATTACTTGCTCAAACTACTCCTGGTGATGAAGTGTTATTTGAAACACGAAGTCATATGGCACTTTATGAAGTTGGGAGTGCATCTCGGATTGCAGGACTATCCCCATGGTTATATCAAAGTAATCATGGGATCCCAGATGTTGAGGCTTTGAAAAAGTTGATACGGGATCGAGAAGATATTCATCAGCCACCCACTACCTTAATAGCTATTGAAAATACTCATAATTGGTATGGAGGGAAAACAATTACTCCAGAAACCTTAAAACTACTTAGAGAGTTTTCTGATGCTCATTTTTTGAAGTTTCATATGGATGGTGCTCGAATATTCAATGCTGCATTAGCTTTAAATCGTCCTATTACTGACTTTTCTCAATATATTGATAGTTTAATGTTTTGCTTTAGTAAAGGTTTATCTTGCCCTATAGGATCAATGCTTGTAGGATCAAGGAAATTTATTAGTAAAGCACGTAAATTTAGAAAAATGTTAGGTGGTGGGATGAGACAAGCAGGGATTATAGCGATTTTTGGATTAGTAGCCTTAGAAAAGCCATGGATTGATAGATTAAAAGAGGATCATACGAATGCACAATTACTTGCAAGGCTTTTAAACGAGCAACAAGATTTATTTCAAGTTGAGATCCCTGATACAAATATACTCCTTGTGAATTTTCCAAGAAAAACTCCAATGAGTCAAATAATGAACCAACTGGCAGAAAATGGTGTATTAGCCTTAAATATAGACAATCAAATTCGCTTTGTTACACATTACGGCATCAATTCGGAGGATGTAATCAAAGTAAGCCATATTATTTCTGATATCATTCAAACATTATAGAACTATTTACTTCATCTACCTTTATCTAAAATATTAAGAGAAGAAGTTATAGAAAAAAATCTTGTTATGAGTCAAATAAAAACAGCTGGGATACTTATTAGTCTCCTCATGTTATTTTCTGGATTTATTCTATTGATTTTAAACCCTTCATCCCAATTTGGTGATATTTTTCTCTTTTTTGGATTAAGTCTTTCAATCTTTGTTAGTAACACACTTCAAAGAGACCTCTAAAAAACTCAAAAAAATGAGTTCCTTAGTACCACTAAATTTTCTCAAGGACTACTTCGAATTCAAATTTTCAATCCTAAGAATAGAGTTAGTTGAATGAAAGAAGATAAATTGATTGAATTTTTTCTCGTTCTTATGTTCCCTCTAGACATTACACAGACAATTAATGAGCAAATAGGTTTATATCCAGGAGATCCCCCCTTTAAACAGGAATTTCATCTTAAACTGCCTCAAAATGAAGTAAATCTCTCTAGTATTTCAATGGGGGTTCATACAGGAACCCATGTAGATGTTCCATTTCATTTTTTTGAAACGGGGAAAAAAATTACCGATATTCCCTTGTCAAAATTTCAAGGAATGTCTTTAGTCATTGAGATGGTAGAGAGCCCTGTTGGGGAGGGGATAAGTTCTCATCACCTTGAACAATATGATATTAAACCAAATGATATAATTTTAATAAAAACTAAAAATTCTCTTTTTCCATCTATTGTCTCGGAACATAAAGAACTTTTTTTGACTAAAAATGGCGCAGAATTTTTGATAGAAAAGAAAATTAAAGCAATAGGAATAGATTGTTTAAGCATTGGAGATAGTAACATCCATAAGTTATTATTAAAGAAGGAAATTTTTATTTATGAAAGCCTAGATTTACATAAAATAGTTCCTAACCGGTACTTATTTTTTGGATTCCCTTTGAAACTAGAAGGAGCTGAAGGCGCGCCAGTTCGAGCAGTTCTGTTTCAACCTTTAGAAGATACTTCCAAAGTGAGCTTAAATTTGTAAATCTGCTTTTCACAAATTTTTTCACTGAACATCTTTAAAATAAAAATGAAAGTACAAAATGAAGGGGAAATTTATGGCAACTAAAACCAAAATGACAGAAGAAAATTTATCTGATCGTATTATAAGACCAATTAAAGTCTTTATGAAAACAGAACAATTTAGCGGATTGATTTTAATTTTTTGTACCTTAAGTGCCTTGATACTGACAAATTTCATCCTATTTGAAACATATAATGAGTTTTGGACAACAAATGTAACAATTAGATTTGGTGATTTTGGACTCAGTAAGAAATTTTCTTTATGGATAAATGATGGATTAATGGCAATTTTTTTCTTTGTGATAGGTTTAGAAATCAAACGAGAGATAATAACAGGAGAATTGAACACTTTAAGAAAGGCTTCATTACCGATCATAGCAGCCTTAGGGGGAATGATCGTCCCTGCAACAATTTATATATTCTTTAACTTCAGCTCTCCTGAAAGTATCTCAGGATGGGGAATTCCAATGGCTACAGACATTGCTTTCACCTTAGGGATCCTTGCTCTTTTGGGAAAACGAGCTCCTTTCCCTTTAAAAGTTTTTATAACAGGAGTTGCAATAATTGACGACATTGGGGCTGTGATAGTTATTGCCATCTTTTATTCTTCAAATATTAACTGGTTCAATCTTATACTAGCTTTTGTTATTTTTCTCATTCTTATTCTATTTAACAGACTTAATCAATATAATCCCCTCCTTTATCTCCTAGGTGGAATCGCCCTTTGGTTCGTTATTCTCCAATCTGGCATTCATGCAACAATAGCAGGGGTTCTACTTGCTTTCGCAGTTCCTGCAAAAAATAAAATTAACGCTGATAGATTTGTTGTAGAAAGTCAGCTCATGATTGAGGAATTTCAATCATCAGGGAAATGTGGCTCGGGAGTTCTTTTAAATCAAAAGCAGCAAAACGCAATTAAGGCACTTGAAACTGCGTGTCAAAAGGTTGAAGCTCCTCTTCAAAGATTTGAACGTAGTTTACATTATTGGGTTGCTTATGCCATTATCCCTATCTTTATTTTAGCTAATGCTGGGGTTTTGCTAGAAGAAGTTCCATTAACTATCCATCCACTAGAACTTGGTATATTCTTTGGATTGGTTATTGGCAAACCACTTGGAATAAGTGTAGCCACATGGATTGCAGTGAGACTGAGGATTACCTCCTTACCGACGGGAATAACTTGGCAGCATATAATCGGTGTGGCAATGCTTGCAGGAATTGGATTTACAATGGCTTTATTTATAGGAAGTCTTGCAATAATAGATACTGTTCTTTTAACAATGCAGAAATTCACTACTTTGATTGCATCTTTTACAGCTGCAATTCTCGGAATTATCATATTAAGTCGAATTGAACCAATTGAAATAGATTTAGAAGAGTTTGAATGTCAATGAACATACAGAGATTATTATAAACGTTGAAAAAAGCGCGACATTTCTTTTTCATTAAATAAAGAATGAGGAACTAGATATGATTAAAGGAATCATCTTTGATATCGATGGTACTTTATTAAACCATGAGCAGGCAATTAAAAGAGCTCTTGAAAATATCTATTCATTGGTGAAGTCTAAAATCCCTCAATCAACCTTTGATGAATTTTTTTTAATTTGGAAAACTAAAACAGATCAATACATGAATGAATATTTGGATGGAAACATTACATTTGAGCAACAACGAATCTTGCGGGTTCAAAGTGTCTTTAATAAATGGGATCAAACTCTTTCATCTGATCAAGCAATGGAAATATTCACCCAATATCTTATTAAATATGAGGAGAATTGGATATTGTATGAGGATGTCTTACCATGTCTTACAATGCTTGAAAAGTTCCCTCTAGGGATTGTCTCTGATGGTGAAGGATTTCAACAAAGACAAAAATTAGCAGTAACTAATATAGAATCCTTTTTCCGATCTATAATTATTTCTGGGGAGGTTGGTCTAAGAAAACCTAATCCCAATCTCTTTAAAAAATGTGCAAATGAATTAAATCTCTCACTTGAAGAGCTAGTATATGTTGGTGATCAATTAGAGATTGATGCTCTTGGTGCTTTTAATTCAGGGATGCATGGTGTATTAATAGATCGTACAGGCCAAGTTTTTGAGGAAAATAAAATAAGAATTATCACAAACCTTAATCAGCTTCTAAGATTCATTGAAAAATAGATCTATTGGCTATTCTTCATCAGTAGATAGATTATTCAGGATTTGAAATTCCGAAAAAATCCTTTAAATTGCATTTCATCAAATTGTACAATATTCAAATAAAAATAGATTTAAATTAGGAATGATAAATATGAAAGCATTTATTTCTGTTGACTTAGAGGGCATGCCTTTTGTTGTCATCCCAGGGCATTTAAGTTTAAAGGGAGTTATGTATAACGAAACAAGAAAAATTGCCACACGAATCACATTAACCGTGATTGATGAGCTAAATAAAGCTGGGTTCAATGAGATTGTTGTTGCTGATAGTCATGGACCAATGGTTAATCTTCATATAGACGAATTACCTGAATATGTGGACATCATTCGTGGTTTTCCTCGCCCAACAGCAATGATTGCAGGGATTGAAGGATGTGACGTTGCCTTATTTTTAGGCTATCATGCAAAATTTGGTACATCTCATTCTACATTTGATCATACATATAGTGGAGCAACTATTAGACGCCTAGAAATGAATGGAATCGAATTAAGCGAGTTTTTGCTTAATTCATTTGCAGCTGGTGACTATAATGTCCCAACAATCTTGGTTGCAGGTGATGCTAAACTTCTTTCAGATGACATAAAAAAATTCACTCCTTGGGTTGAAACAGTCACTCTAAAGCAATCGATAACACGATTATCAGCTAGGAGCTCTAGCATGGTTAAAATCGAATCAAATTTAAGAGAAGCAGTAAAAAAATCAGTTCATAATTTTAATGAAAAGCAAATCAAGCCTTTAAAAATGAATTCTCCCATCAATACAGTGATTTCATTTCTTGCAAGTCATTTTGCAGATGTTGCAGAGATGCTTCCTCTCATAGAAAGAACTGACGGATTAACTGTTAATTATAATGCTAACAATGTGATTGACTCTTATAAAATATTTGAATTTTTGGTTCTAGCTGCTTCTGGTTTGACACGAATTATGGAAAGGACTCAATAACCTTAAAAGAGTTGAAAAAAAGCCTAGGGTTTTCAGAGAGATACCTGCGGGTTAATCAAGATGGAAAAACATATCATAGCATTTACTCGTAGATTAATTAAACAAACTATACCAGATGTCGAAAAAATAGTTGAAATCTTTAATAAGGATCCTGAACATGGATTTGATGTTTATTTAGATTTTATTAAAAAAATAAAACCTTCTATTGAGAAAATAATATTAGAAGGACTACGAGATCCTATTGATGTAGGATATATATCATCTCGTTTATTAAGGGATCCTCTAGAAGCAGGAATAGATATAGAAGATAAGAATTTATCATTAGAGGAAGTTGAAGGGTATATAGTTGGATATCTTAAAGCTATTCTGCAGCTCCTTTACTGTGGGTCAAAAGGATTAGAAGGATGGCAATATCCAGGATCATCTATGCATAAAAAAACCGTAGAGACTCAGTACATCTGGAAGATCAATATTATGCCTTCATTCCTAGAGATCATTGAGAAAGAGGTAGCTGAAATCGAATTAAAAAAGAATCATTTGGATGACGAACTAAAAAAAACAGTAAAAGAAGGTAAAAGGAGGGAGATTTCAAAATCAATGGATATAGGAGATTATGAATATTTATATGGAGAAGAAGATGGAATTAAAACAGACATTCCATTTACAGCTCGTCTTATGGCCTATTATCGAGCACAAGAGTCTAAAAGTGATGCTCCTTTATTTATTGATTCTTTTGCAAAAGAATTAGCAGGTGATTTTTCTTCTTATGCTGAAAAACATAAATTTACAGTTAAAAGAGGTGATTATCCACTAGTACGATCGTATTTCATTGAAAAGAATTTGCTAACTGCTTGGTGTAATCAAAAAGAGACACAGATCGTCCTTTTAGGAGCTGGTTTAGATAGTCGTGCTTATAGATTTTTACCTCTGAGAACAAATAACCATATAGTATTCGAAATCGACCTTGATGCTATTATAAAATATAAAGAAAAGATCCTCCATAATAAAAAGCCATTATGTAAGGTAACTAGAGTTGCTATTGATCTATCACAACCAAGCTGGGAATCCTATTTGATACAAAATGGATATTCTTTAGAAATTCCTACTTTTTGGATTTTAGAAGGATTAGTATATTATATAGACCAAAAACTAATAATCACTTTGCTTAGAAAAATGGCTGCTATCAGTCATTGTAAAAGTAAAATTTTTATGGATATTTGTGTTCCAGCTCTAGCTGGTCTTGTATTTGGCCCTTTTACACGGCATTTTAAATGGGGTTTAGAAAAAAGGAATGTTCCTTCCTTCTTTACAGAAACAGGGTGGAGTGTGACTTGTTCCTATGCTGATGATTACAATGAAGGAAGGGATATAGGTCAGAGAGGGTTAATATTTGTGTATGGGTATCTTCTATGAAAAATTTCTTATTTAATCGAAATTTGTATGGTGTTACTAGTACTAATTTATTATGATAACTTATTTATGGATTACTCGGTAGATATATTTCTGAAACTACTATTGATTCAGATAAAACATATGTTAGAGTAGTGTTTGTTGTCTCTAACATGATCAGATTTAGACCAAGCTAAATCAATAAAAAGGATAGGATTTCATTTTGAATAAACAACAGTGTATCCAATTCTATATTGATAATCATAAAAAATTATTTAATGTTGTTAATAGACTAAAAAGAAGTCAGATGGACGAAAACCTAGGGAGCTGGACTGTAAAAGATATTTTGGCACACATCTCTGCTTGGAATTTTGAACTTATCAATGCCATTGACAGTATTTCAAATGATGAGAAACCATGGTTTATTGATGAAGAGAAGTTAAACGAAAGAGAATTTAATAAGCTAGAAACACAAAAAAGAAGACAATGGACAATCGATGAAATTATGGAAGAATGGCAAGAATCCTTCGATGAATTAATTACTAAAATTAAAGACCTATCAAGCTCAGAATGGGATTATCAAACAAATTTTGTCTGGAAAGGCACATCTATTCCAGTCTCTATTCCATCATTACTCAGCTACACATATAAGGGAGATGGACATGAAGGGGGTCATGCAGTTCAAATCGAGAACTATTTCAAGAAAAAATGACAAATAATGATTTTTTTTACCAAAAAGTTCGGATTATGAGAATTATATAAAAATCCTATACTTTAGATTTGTTGTCTTCAGAAAAGGAATATTATTTTACTATTTTTAGACTATAAAATATTAATTCAAAAAATAATTAAGTGTTTTGATAAAGTTTAGCACCCTATGGAAATTTTCTGGTTTAATTAGTACTTTTATCTTATTCAAAAGATCTGCCTCTGTCTAAAAACTAATATTTTTTCAAATTAATTCTCTTTTTAGGTGAAATTTTTGCCAAAATATAATTGCTTGTTTCTGATAATTGCATTCTTAATCTCTTTAAATACAATTATAATGACTCCAAACCTAATTCAAGTAGTAAAAACTGAGAATGACAATAAAGTTGATAATATTGTAAAAAAAACTTCTGAACTTAATACCAACCAATTTTTCTCTAGTTTTTATGATTTTCTGGTACAATATCACAATTCAACGGAATCAGAAAAAGCTACAGTTATAGATTACTATATTACATGGCAAGAAACTGATGGTGGTGGTTTTCCAGCGATTCAAAATGATTCTCATGTTGTATTCATCTATTATAATTCAACCACATCAATTGAATCATGTGCGATATTAGGAGACTTTACTGCCTATAATGCAATTAATATGACCAAATTGGATGATAATTTTTCTTTTTTCTATTATGCACTCTCTAGCAATTTTTTTCAGTTTCCTCACACATCATTCGAATTTATTATTGAACCTGCGACTCGAATTGATTATTTCTTCATAATTAATGGAGAAGATGAATGGCGAATAGATCCCCGTAATCCTAATCAGACCCCTTATACTTTTGGTAAAAATGCTTCTGAACTAGCAATGCCTAAGTTTATACAACCACTTGATATTATTCATAGACCAGATATCCCACATGGTACTCTCACAACTCTTCAAACACCTTGGAACAACCCGATTGTACAAGTATACCTTCCTCCAAACTATGATCAGCTAGGTAACTACCCCACTATGTACACCGGGGATGGTTCTTATTATATTCAATTGATGTCAGCCACGGACATTTTAGATAATATGATAGCAGATCAAAGAATCGAGCCTATAATAGCAATCTTTATAGACCATAAAGATGCTGATCCCAATAATCCAAATGACATTTATTCTCGTATCAACTGGTATAATTGTAATGCAGAATATTTAACATTTTTAGATGGCTTAGTAGCGTTTATAGATGCAAATTATGCTACAAACCCTTCGCCATATGCTCGATTGCATTTGGGGTTTTCAATCAGTGCTCTAGCCTCAGCATATGTTGTCCTAGAACGTTCTAACACATTTAAACTATTAGCTTCACAATCAGGGAGTTATTCAAGAGGAGAAACTACATTTGGGATAATGTCAAAATATGCACAGACCCCTATCTCTATGGATCTGAAAACATGGTTTTCAGTTGGCTTATATGAAAATAATAATAATTTCAAGGTGCCAATGGTAGAGGATACAAAAAATATGGTTTCAATTTGTAATGCAAAAGGATGGTCTACAACAGCTGTTTATAATCCAGAATGTCACAGTTTTGGTGCTTGGCAGCATATCTTAGATGATATGTTGGAATATTTCTTCTCTGAACCGATAACTGAAACAATGCCTACTAGTTCACAAACACAAACAAGTTTTCAAACCAAAACAACAACTGCATTAACTGATCAAGAGATAACGAATATACCTTTCATAATTATTTTATGTTCACTAATGATTCTCATAGCTTCTCGTAAAAGAAAATCAATGTAATTCTAAGAAACCATCCATCCTTATAGCAATGAGAAAAAGACTAAAGATGATAATTGCTTCAGCAATTACCATCATGAATAAGAGTTCAGAATATCATTCTATTATCTAATTTAAATTTGTCTCAACATGAATTCCAATTGAAGGAATTAATGAATTATATTTTTCCCTTAAGGAAATGTAAAAAGGATTATTTGTGAATGACCAATTCCTTTTATGATAAATCTAAGGAATCAAGTAAAGAGGTAGTAATACCTGAAAAGAAAGAATTAAGAGACCCATTGGTTATTCCAGTTTTATTTCATGAAAAAAAGCAAGATATACTTTATTTATTACGTGAAAAAGAATTAAATATAATGGAATTAAAACAAAAAACTCAACTTAATCCCGGGACAATAAAACGACATCTTGATGATTTGATTGCCAAGGATTTAGCATTATTTTCCCGAAAAGTAAAAAATGAATATGGAATAGTCCTCAAATATTACCGAGCTACAGCCAAATCATTTATATTTAACATTAAATGGCCTTAAAATCTCACTCTGTTATTAACAATAAAAATAAGAAATCAATTGAGAGATCCAAGAAGAAGTTTTAGAAATATCCTAATTCAAGTGATATTTATGAGTCCTGAAAAACCAGTTCGCAGTAATTCTTTAACACAAAACATGCTCTGAAGGTTAACCATCTAGAGGGAGACTTTTGAGGTTCTATTTCAACTAACATTGGATTTCTAAACGCAATCTGGTTTACCCAGTAACCTGAGGGATCCATAGACTTAATTACATGATTAAGAGCCTCTTCAAACTCTTTATGATAGAGAACTTTGCTCATTGAAAGCCAGTATAATGTTTCTAGAGCATCTGAGGAATAAGATTGAGGAAAACCGAATTTCAACCAACTCT
>JAEOUE010000253.1 GCA_016839515.1 Candidatus Hodarchaeum mangrovi | reverse complement strand
TTTTTGTTCTTTTTATTAGAATCATTTAATATTCTCCTTTTTTGATTCTTCCTGACGTTTTTTAAAATCAAACATTAGAAATTATCATAACGAATATCGAAAAATAATATAATGTAAAGCATTAGTTTAATATAACATCTTTTATTAGGATATTTCACTTATTCGTACGAACTGAAACTTTGGTGGTTTTCCTCTCCAACTTAACAAGACTTTCTCGCTTTTGATGTGAATAATCCAGATCAAAAACATAGGGGAAGTATCAATTACATGGGAGTCCGGCCCAGTCATCAACGACAAGAAATAGGCTCAGCATTGTTAACGAGAGGAATTCAAAGGTTACACGAAAAAGGATGTACAGTTGTAACTTCAGGTGGAAATGAGAGCGTAAAACCAGCTGAAAAATTATTTCATAAATTTGGTTTTTCTGATGTAACCAATCGAAGTTTTGTTGCATCGATTTTCAGATAAAAATCCAAATCAAGAATTTGATCTATCTAAATTTTTTATTATCCAAAAGCAACAAATTACCTGGATCTTTTCTTTGAAAATATAATAGAGGTGATACAAATCCCTAGAAGCCCAACGGAGAATTCTAAACTAGGAGAAGCTTGCGTAAGGATATACATACAACATTTTGCACGAGGGAATCTATCATAATTCTGCGTAGCTCCTCCTATTGGATAATCTGTATCTAAAATCCCATTTCCATCATTATCTTCACTTTGGGACACCCAATCATCCCAATAATTGTACTTAAAGCTATTATCAGTACCCCCATCAAAAGCTTGACTGGAACCACTAGGATTATTTCCAATAAAGCAGTTCCAGGTGATTTCAATATTAGTCATATGATTCGCTGGTATCGATACTCCAAATTCATCATTGGTAAGGATATTATTACATGAAATGTTAATACCAGATCCATAATCATCAAAATTAATACCTATTCCACCGTTTGATGATATTGTATTACAACAGATCTTCGTATTATTGCAGGATAATGACATACCATGCTCGATACTCCCTATAATGATGTTATACGAAATGATTGAGATAGGATTAAGATGGCTTCCAACTTCATAAAACAGGATTCCATTCTTCCCCCCAAGTAAAAGACAATTATTAATCTGAATTGATGCTGCTAAATTCCTTATCTCTATCAAGGTGGAAGTAGAGGGACCTGTAATGTTTAATCCTGAAATAACATATGGATCATTATCAACTCCAGTTCCAGGCCAACCCTGAGAAATTAAATCTGATTCACCATCGATATAAATAGGAAGATGAGATGCATAAGAAATTTTATTTACGCTTCTAGACATTGTATCTACTGTTAAAATTTGCCTAGAATCGCTTGGGCTAATGAGAACAGGAGGAGAGGAGATGTTAGAAAAAATAAGCAAGCATAGAGTTGTAATCATAACAATCAATAGTATTTTTTTCGCATTTCTATTACTGGTAGCATTTCCAATCTTAATTTTTTCCACTTCCATCACAGTATATCAAGTTTAACAATTAATGAAATTTCTTTTTCCTTTATTTTTAAAATGATGCTGGGAAGGATTGATTAACCGTTTATTTTCGAATTGATATTGCATTTGCCAGTTGATTCAATCTGAGATTGAAAAAAGAAAATATTCAAACTGCTTTTTGAAACAAGTAGAGGAATTTCTTCATCATTAATCCTGAAAATCTTTTGAATTCTATGTTATAAGATGAATTAGAAAAAGAATGAAAAAGTAGTCTCCAAGATCGATTGTAGGGGAAAGATAAAAAAGGAACTATCTAGTCTCAACAGTAAAAAGGGAGATTATAGAAAGGAAAAGAATCAATGTCAATATAGATTAATATTCAATCCTTTTATATAAAGAGAAAAGGGGGGTGTTCCGAGCTGTTGAGAAGCATAGTGATCCCTAGTAGAACGAAGAAGGGTATTTATAATGGTAGTTCAGAAAAAAGAATATCTAGCTAAATGTCTAAATTATTAGTATCAGGAGGAAGGAGAGCACTAACAAACCCTTTTTGAGATTTTTTTTCAATCGTTTCTACATATAAATATTGTTCCAATTATGGAAAGGAAAATAAAGCTCATCTAAAATATTGTACTCATTGTGGGAATAACTTACAATTTCAAACTGAAATTTCCATTCAAAAAAAACACAGGTTGAGAAAAACTCACCGTATAAAAATCATTAATTACTATTTTCTTGAAGCATTTTGGTGAAATTTTGAGCAAATTCTAGTTCAACATTTTATGTAGAGGTAATAAAATTTTTTTACTCCAAAATAATATTCTCATAATCATCAATTACCAATACAAAGGCAAAGGAGAAGGAAAAAAAGAAAGGAAGAGGGATGGATTTTCATAGCTTATTGGATGGAAATCCAAGTAACTAAACCCATTGTCTCAAGATTGAAAAATCCAGAATATTTTGCAGAGAATATGTTCACCTTTCGATTGAGGGGGAAGATAATAACGAACTAATAAAGCAACATATAATCCACCCTCATCGGGGACCTTCTAATCTGATCACAAGGAACAAAACGATGATTTTATAAAGGATTATTTGTTTCATCATGATTTAAATTTGTACACTTGAAATATCATAAAAACAGGACTCTGGGAGTCTTTTAAAATGATTTTTGTTAATCGTGCTTTTTTAAACTTCAAGAAGATAATTCTTATTCTTTTAATACTTAATATTAGTTATATTTATTCTGTTCGTAGTGTAATTTCCATAATGGGCAATAATTTAGAGGGTAATGATTCTCCCAGTTTAATGGATAGCATAGTTATTGATCATTACGGAAATGAAAAAGTTATTAGAGGAAAGGTAGAGGATGTTGTAAAACAGAAGATAAACTCCATTAGTCATCCTTTAGCGGGAAATGAATCCGTAGTAGTCAAATTAGAAGAAGTAGCTATTTTTCAACCTAATTCCGCAGGGTGGATACTGGAAGATAAACTACACAACTTCACTCTTGCAGAAGATATCCCAATTAACACTCACGTATCAAATCCAGGAATCCAAAGTGTTGCCACAGGTCAATTCGACACTGATGCTGAAGAAGAAATAATAATAGCCAATCTTTATGGCAATGTGGTGATATATGATGATTATAAACAGAATTACACAGAAAAAGTAAGGTTTCACTTCAATACTCCTGTTGCTACTGGGGATGCCTCATTGGTTAGGAGAGATTGTGCTATTGTGGCAGGAACTTTTGACGGAAATGGGACTGATGATTTTGCCGTAGCTTTTACTGAGTACGATTGGGATGATGCATATGATCTAG
>JAEOUE010000252.1 GCA_016839515.1 Candidatus Hodarchaeum mangrovi | reverse complement strand
TCTAATAATAGAGAGTACATTTGATGAACAGGACGAGGTACTATTCCCGAGTCGATATGTGAAACAATATGATAAAAAATTTGATTTTTGTTTAATAGAACCGCACCTCCTCCGCATGCGCGCCTAATAACTGGAATATTTAATAGTTCACATTTTTCTAGATCTACAACCATATCAATCGCTTGATGAAATCCACAAGAGACAAAAGGGTCACGAGGCCAATCTATGATGAGAATATCATGATCCTGTATTCCTCTACTCCGTGCTAAAGCGGCAGCATGCCAAATAGTTTGTGTATTTATACTCTCTGTTTCTTTAAGGAGGATTAAATCCCATTCCTTGGTGTTTTGTGGCATTTGAATCAGGCCTACAAACAAAAATTGTCATATCTCGAATTTAAATCTTTTGTGAATATATTCCTTTTAATCCCTAAAAGAATTAAGGATTAAATTTAATCAAGCTAAATTCAAAAATAATAGGTAGTAAAGAATTTTTTTAATCAATTGTAGTCTGTATTTAGTCTCTGTTTTCCTGAAGGTTATTTAATGATTAATAAAAATATAGTTTTTCTTTCTGGAGGAACAGGTACACCAAAACTATTGAAAGACGGGATAAAGTTATTTGATGAGCAAAAAGTAACGATTATTGGAAATACTGGTGACGATTGGAATTTTTATGGCCTTTATGTTTCCCCAGACATCGATAGTGTTCTTTTGACCTTATCGAATCTTATTGATACCAAAAAGTGGTGGGGTATTTATCAAGATAGTTTTAATCTAATTGATTTTCTACAAAATAAACTCAGAGAACAAATTTGGTTCAATTTGGGAGATCAGGATGCTGCGTTATGTCTTTTACGAACCAATTTATTGAATCACGGAAAAAATTTAACTGAAGTTACTGAAATTCTTTGCAAGAAATTGTCTATCATACCTCAAATTCTTCCAATGGCAGATCAACGAATTCAAACACGAATTAGAACTCCTACTAAAATAATGCACCTTCAAGAATTTTGGGTGAAATATAAAGGAAAACCAGATGTGATTAATGTTTTTTTTGATGGTGATCTCCGTGTAACTACTCTCAGCGTTCTTGAAGCAATTGAGAAAGCTGATGTCATTATTCTTGGACCAAGTAATCCTGTTTCCTCAATAGGACCTATTCTTGCAATTAATCCAATTCGAAAAGCACTACAATCTACAGCTGCTTTTTGTGCTGCAATCAGTCCAATAATTGGCACAGATGCAGTTTCTGGTCCTACAGGTAAGTTTTTAAGAGCATGGGGAAAAGAAATCACTCCATTAACTTTAGTAGAAATGTATCAGGATTTTCTTGATCTGTGCATAATTCATGAAACTGATAAGTCTCTTCTTGAGAATTTTTCCAGTTATGAAACAATTGGAATTGCTGAAAATATTCTAATTAACTCACCTGAGAATGCAATGCATTTAATTAAGCGAATCATGGAATATTGTTAAATGGTAGATAGGAAAAATCCCTCTGTATTAGCTGCCATGGCAGGTATAACAGACGGTAATTTTGCTCATAAATTTCTAACTGAAGGAGGAGCAGGTCTTGTTACAATTGGAGGATATCCAATTGGAAAGGAGATGATTCGTGCTTCAAACCAGATAATGAGTCGTGGGAGAAAAGAATTCAAGCTTATTTCTGGAGAGGAAGTTCAAGGATTAATTAGTGAAATAAACAAAGTCTCAATAATAAATAGGGTTATCCTAAATCTTCGGTTAAATAGTTCTGATGATGCTTTATATATTATAAATGATCTCACTAAACAAATTGAATCAGATTTGGTCCTTGAGATTAATGCACACTGTCGACAACCTGAAGTAGTGAAACTTGGAGGAGGAGAAGCTCTTTTATTACGTATAAATACCCTAAAAAAAATTATTGATGTTTTGAAATCTTCTGATTTTCTTGTTTCGCTTAAAATCCGTGGAAATAAAATAGATCCAAGTTTATTTATCGAGCAAATTAACAATACGGATTTAGACTTTTTACACATTGATTCATATCGTACTGGAATAGTAGGAACTGACTTAGAACTTCTTTCATATTTCTCTCAGAATTTGAATATCCCAATAATTGGGAATAATTCAATTATCGATTCTAGAGGGGCTTTAAATGTATTAAGGACTGGAGCAAAATATTTTTCAATTGCACGTGCTGCTAAGAAGAATCCTTTAATCTTTAAATCAATCCTTAAACATTTATAACAACCTTAAAAGGCCTATACAATGTTTAATCATGTGGTAAATTCCTTGGTAAATCCACCACCATTATTTTTAATTCCAATTAAAGACTTTTCCGCAACTAAAACGAGAATGAGAGCTATGGTTCCATTACATGACGTTCAGTATATTGAGAAGCTAGCAAAAATTACATTTCTAAACATCATTCAAGTACTTCAAGAGTCTATGTTATCTTATGGAATTATTTCTCCTTCTGTCCAAATAATATCTCATAGCAAAGCTCTCGGGGCTAAGTTTGTTTACCAAGACTTGGGCGAAGGTTTAAACGACGCATTAAATGAAACTTTTAAGAATAGCTCTCTTCAAATCCCAATCGTAATTATGATGGCGGATCTTCCTTTTATAACAGGTGAATTTCTTTCTAATTTCTTAAACTCGATTAATGATAACGATTTATTAATTATCCCTTCAATTTCTGCTGATGGTACTAAGATAGGAACCGCTATATTATATATTCGTACCCCTACTTTAATCAAATTTCAATTTGGACACAATTCATGGTATAAATTTAGAAAAGAAGCCATTTCTAAGAATTTAAAAGTCCAAGTTCTCCATCAAGATCCATTTGCTAGGGATTTAGATACTTTGAGTGATTTAAAATATTTAAAACACCATCTTGGGATGGTTCACCATCCTCAACCATTTATTGAACTTCTTGAGCAGTTATGTTAATTTTGTGAGGAATTTGTTTACTCATTCATGGGATAGCTCTGAAGAGCTTTTTAAAGAAGAAGCCTTAAATTTCTTAGAATCAGCTGATCCTAAAACGTTAATTAAATGGCGTAAAATTTCTTTTGACATAACTCGAAAGTATTATAGTAACATTATTACCTATACAACAAATCTTTTCATCCCCCTGACATATTTATGTCGAAATACATGTAGTTATTGTGGATTTAGGAAATCAAAAATTGAGTTGGGTGCAGAATTTCTTTCAATCGACAAAATAAGAGAGAACTTATTGAAAGCTCAAGAATATGGATTATCTGAGATTCTTATTACAATGGGTGATAAACCAGAGACAAAGTATCCTAATGCACAAAAATGGCTTGAAGATCATGGTTTTCGTTCAACAATAGAATATACTAAGTTTATTGCTCAATTATGTTTAGAAGATAATTTATTACCTCATATTAATGCTGGTAGTCTTTCATTCTCAGATTATCATCAATTAAAGGCTGTTTCAGCATCGATGGGGTTAATGCTTGAAAATTCTAGTTTTAGATTATCTGAAATAGGCATGCCTCATCATAAATCCCCTGATAAACATCCAAAAGTTAGATTGCAGAGTTTGAGAGATGCAGGTCGATTAAAAATTCCTTTTACAACTGGCCTATTAATTGGAATAGGAGAACACTACCAAGAAATTATTAATAGTCTCCTGGATATCAACAGATTATTTGAAAAGTATGGACATATTCAAGAAGTTATTATTCAGAATTTTAACCCTCATCCAAATAGTTTAATGAACAATTATCCTCCAGCATCTCTTTCTCTAATGGAGAAAATAATTATTTTAGCTCGAATTATCTTACAACCAGAAATATCTATTCAAGTACCTCCCAACCTTTTAAATGGATCAAGAAACCGTTTTATCAATGCAGGTATTTCAGATTGGGGTGGTCTTTC
>JAEOUE010000251.1 GCA_016839515.1 Candidatus Hodarchaeum mangrovi | reverse complement strand
TTAAATATTCATTTATAGCTTTAGCTGAGAGCCTACCAGCCCCCATGGCAGAAATTACAGTTGCAGAGCCAGTTACTATATCACCACCAGCATAAATCCCTTCTAAATTTGTTTTTCCATTTTCATCAGCATCAATGTATCCCCATTTTGTCAATTTTAATTCAGGTATTGATTTTGTTAAAATAGGATTTGCATTAGTACCAATTGCTAAAATAACAGTATCACATTTGATTAAATATTCTGAATTCTCGATGGGTACTGGTCTTGGTCTTCCAGAAGAATCTCGTTCACCTAATTCCATTTTAAGAACTTCAATTTCAGCAACATTTCCATTATCATCTCCTAGGAATCTTACAGGATTTCTTAAAAATTGAAATTCAATTTCCTCCTCTACTGCGTGATGATATTCTTCTTTTCTTGCTGGCATTTCAGCTTCTGTCCGTCTGTAAACAATAATCACTTTCTTAGCACCAAGTCGTAGTGCTACACGGGCAGAATCTACAGCAGTATTACCCCCTCCAATGACAGCAATAACTTTACCTATTTTAATAGGAGTATCATATTCTGGAAATTTGTATGCCTTCATTAAATTTGTTCTTGTTAAGAATTCATTTGCTGTTAAAACACCATTAAGATTCATTCCTGGGATCTCTCTCATTGAAGGTAATCCTGCCCCCACGCCTATAAAAAATGCTTTAAAATTCATTTCCTTTAAATCATCAATAGTGAGAGTTTTTCCAATAATCCTATTATATTCAATTTTGACTCCCAGCATTTTTAAGGTCTCGATCTCATCCTCAACAATCTCTTTTGGGAGCCTGAATTCAGGGATTCCATATACTAAAACACCTCCCCCTTTATGAAATGCTTCGAAAATAGTAACATCATATCCATACCTAGCGAGATCAGCAGCACATGTAAGACTTGCCGGTCCCGATCCTATTACAGCAACTTTTATATAGTTTGGAGCCTCACAATCTGGACATTCTTTTAATTGATTTTTCCTTTCCCAGTCTGCTACATATCTCTCAAGTGCCCCAATTGCTACCGGTTCCCATCTTTTACTTAGGATACATGCTTGCTCACATTGCACTTCTTGAGGACATACTCTTCCACATATAGCAGGTAAAATATTATAATCTTTTATACTTCTAACCGCTTCTATTAGATTATCTTCCTTAATTAGTTTGATAAAATTTGGAATATCTATGTTTACTGGACAACCATCGATACATTTAGGGTCACCACATTGCAGGCATCTTTCTACTTCTGTCTTAGCCATTTCTTCAGTAAAACCTAGAGCTACTTCTGAAAAGTTATGAATTCTTTCAGATGGACTCTGTTCTTTCATCTTTTGTCTTGGTATTTTCACTAGATAATCCCTCTTTTATCCAATTTTTAAATTTTTACATTCCTTTTTATAGAGGTCAAAAGATTTTTTTTCATATTCATCAAATCTTTTTTCTCGATTTAAAAGAATATCAAAATCTACAATATGACCATCAACATCAGGGCCTTCAACACAAGCAAAATGGATTTCACCATCTTTCGCGGGGAACCGACATCCTCCACACATTCCTGTGCCATCAATCATAATTGTATTTAATGATACAAAAGTCTTTACTTGCGGTAGCCCTTCAACACCACTTGTTAATTCAGCAACATTTTTCATCATAATCATAGGTCCAATTGCAATGACTAAGCTAATTTTTTCTGTACTAATTATATCTCTTAGCGGTTTTGTTACAAATCCCTCAATTCCCTCAGTCCCATCATTAGTACAAATTATGACTTTTTCAGAGACTTCAGCCATTCTTTCTCTCCAAAAGATAAGATCTTTTGTCCGCGCTCCTAGTATCGAAATGATTCTATTACCCATTAGCTTTAATTCTTTTGCTTGGGGGTAACATGGTGCAATACCAACACCACCACCAATTATAACAATAGGATTTTCATATTTTTTAATATGTATTCTATTTCCTAAAGGTCCCACAACGTCTAAAATCTCATCCCCTTCATTTTGATGAGACAACAGTAATGTTGATTTTCCAACTACTTGAACTACAAGTGTAATAATACCTTTTTCTCGATTATAATCTGCAATAGTTAGTGGAATTCTTTCTCCTTTCTCATTAATTCTAATTAAAACAAAATTGCCTGCATATGCTTTTTTAGCAATTAATGGGGCAAAAATATCCATTTCAAATAATGTACCACTATTTCC
>JAEOUE010000250.1 GCA_016839515.1 Candidatus Hodarchaeum mangrovi | reverse complement strand
ATTATTCTTCGTAGATTAGACCTTCAGAAATTTTTCGAAGTTATACAAACTTCAGATAAAATCAAAAAGGGGAAACCTGATCCAGAAATCTATTTTCGGACA
This sequence comes from Candidatus Hodarchaeum mangrovi, assembly GCA_016839515.1. Taxonomy (GTDB): domain Archaea; phylum Asgardarchaeota; class Heimdallarchaeia; order Hodarchaeales; family Hodarchaeaceae; genus Hodarchaeum; species Hodarchaeum mangrovi. The sequence goes on along the minus strand of JAEOUE010000250.1, from coordinate 4,394 downwards.
ATAGAACAACTTAATCTCTATCCTTTTCAATGTATAGCATTAGAGGATTCAAGTAATGGGGTAAAAGCAGCAAAACAAGCAGGATGTTACGTGATTGCAATTCCTTCATGGCATACAAAAGATCACGACTTTTCCAATGCAGATATATTGCTAGAAAACCTGATTGCTGCTCGGGATCATATTATAAGCCAATTTAGGATATTATGAAATATCTTATTTATATAAAGGTATATCTGAACACATTTTAAAAATAACAGTTAGAATCCCATATTACCCATTGATCAGACAATAAAAAGCATAGTATTCTATGCCTCAATCCTTGTGTATATATATTAAAATTTTTATGAGTTTTTTTAATCAATTTTTCACAGTATCGGTTCTGAATGATGGGGCAACAAATGGAAATTAATGAAATTATAACTACAAATAATTTAACAAAATATTATGGTGAAATAAAGGGAATAGATGATGTTTCAATAAAAATTCCAGCAATAGGAGGGATTGGGTTCTTAGGCCCCAATGGTGCAGGAAAAACCACTTTAATCCGAACTTTGTTAGGAATTATTCGTCCTACTCGTGGAGAAGCTTATGTCCTTAACTATAACGTTAAAACGGAAATTAATCATGTACGGGATCGTATTGGTTATATTCCAGAATATAACACTGCTTTCATACCAGATATGACAGCTATGAAGTTTGTGGCCTTTTGTGGTAGAATGAATGGATTATCGACAATTGAATCGAAACAACGAGCAAGTGATTCCTTGTATTACGTGGGTCTTGGTGAAGAACGATATCGAAAATTAGGAACTTTTTCTCTAGGGATGAAACAAAAGGTAAAACTTGCCGTAGCCTTGGTTCATGACCCTGAAATAATTATCGCGGATGAACCAACAAATGGCCTTGACCCAAATGGTCGCAATCAAATGTTAGAACTAATAAGAAATTTACAAACTGATCAGCATAAGCATGTAATTCTCAGCAGTCACTTATTGAGAGATGTTGAACAAACAACAAACTATGCTTTTGTTTTTTCCAATGGACATATCCTTGCACAAGGAAAAATAAAAGATTTAACATCAGCCAAAGTTTCAACGATTAGTCTTCGCATTAAGGGAGACGAATCTAAATTCATCGAAGAGATGAAGAATAAAGGATTTGAGATTTGGCAAGAGAGAGGATATATTGAAGTAAAAAAGACTAATGACACCGAAAAAGCTATTTTTAAGGCAGCTGTTAATTCTAGAGTTGAAATAAGATATTTGGGAAGTCGATCGAGCTCATTAGAAGATGTTTTTGTATCCTTGTTTAAAAATAAGGAGGAGGCTATACAATGAACGAAAAAATTACCAATGATGCGTATGTCAGAAAATTTTCATTTCGCCCTTTTACTGGAATTCGAAAAGGAAGAATATACCGTCTATGGTCGATTTCTTGGCAATGGTGGGCTCATGAATGGGATCGCTCAAGGGCAGTAAAAATACTATTTGGAATTCAAATCTTTATATTAGTTATCACAAATTTATTTGTTCTTGCGATGAAGGATTTCATGCTTCTTGGTGATCCAACACTTACAACAACAAAACTACTAGAAAGTACATTAATTGAACTAGTTAGAGGATTGGTGAGTTTCCAAACTCAAATTTCAGGAGAAGGAGGGAATGGAGGAGATGAAATGGATTTTGGATTTTCAATAGGAGGAATGAGTTTCTTCATTCTCATTTTATGTGTATTAATTGGATCAGGTTTAATTTCAGATGATATAAGCAATAAGACAAATGAAATTTATTATTCTAAGCTTGAAAAGCATGAATACATCTTAGGTAAATTTGGGGCCTTCTTCTTATTTGGAAACATAATGATTACCCTTCCCTATGTCATCGAATTCTTCCTATTATTTATTGGTTTAGGAGGAATCGATTTCATACAAGCTCTTCCAATATTAGTTCATGTTATTGTATTTACTGAGCTAATAAGTCTTACTTATGCTAGTATTATCTTAGCATTTTCTTCCCTGTCATCAAGACGACTTTATACAGGATTAGCAGTATTCATGTCTATTTTTCTCTTGAGTATGATAATTCCTTTCCTAGCAAATTCTGGAGGAGGAGAGGTGGGGTTCCAATTATTGTTTGACGTCCTTACCATGTTACTACTAAGTTCATATATCTTAAATGGAGAAACTTTGATTGAAATAGATCTTTTAGGCAGAGATCATCTCCTGAATCTTGCGGATGGAGTTGGAATCGAAAGTTGGGCAGTTTTAGGCGTTTTAGGATTATATATAATCCTTGGACTCGTTATTGTCATTTTCCAAGTTTATAGGAGGCATAGTAATTAATGATTGAATTGGAGGAGATCTCGAAATCCTTCGGAGACGTTGTCGCGATCTCGAATTTGAGTATGAATGTTAAAGAGGGTTCTATAACAGGATTTCTTGGTCCAAATGGAGCGGGAAAGAGTACAACCTTAAAATTAATCGTGGGCGAGATTTATCCTAATGCAGGTACGGTGACTGTTCTAGGAGAGAATCCTATGAATAATCCTGGTTTAAAAAGGAAATTAGGTTATGTTTCAGAACACGAAGATATTTATCCTTGGATGAAAGGACATCAATTTGTAACATCTTTAGCAAGATTGCTATTACCACGAGAACAGGCAGAAGTAGCTACTAAAGAGGCAATGAATAAAGTTGGCCTGGCAATTACGGGGAAAAAAATAGGTGCCTATTCCAAAGGAATGAAACAACGATTAAAAATTGCTGCAGCGATTATACATAATCCAGATTTATTGGTATTAGATGAACCAGTAGGGGGACTTGATCCTTTGGGTCGTCGTGAAATGAAAGAGTTAATGACAGAGTTAAATAAAGAGGGAGCTACAATACTTATTTCAAGTCATATCTTATATGAATTAGATGAAATGAGTTCACGGATGATTCTCATTCATCGGGGTCAAACATTGGCAGAAGGCGCTCCTGCTGATATTCTAGCATTAATTGATCAGTTTCCACATCAAATATTGATTCAAGCTCCAAAAGATCAATTGTCACTTCTTTCTAAACTCTTAATTGATGAATCAATACTAAAATCTCTGAACTTTGGCGAAACAGATAATAAATTAACTGCTATTACAAATGAACCTAGTAAATTTTACTCTATTTTCACGCGAATCGTTGCAGAGAACAATTTAACTATTAATCATCTCGAAAGTACTACAGACAATATTGAAGCGATATTTGAATATCTAACGTAAGGAGAAAAAAATTATGACAATTTCATATCAAAAGACTTCTTCTCAATATACACCGTCTTTCATTACACGAGAAGCTCTATTAGTAAAATTATTTTTAAATAAATATATTTTTGATAAAAAGACCTATATTTTAATTTTAATTAGTATTTTACCCCTTCTCACTACAGGTAATTTACAATTTCCCGATTTTGAAGATTATATTGAGCTTATTGGGCCTTCTTCTATTTTTAGTTTTATTATCATGCCACTTATTACCTTGGTATTAGGTGTATCTGCTATAGCAGATGAAAAAGAAAATAAAACAGTTAGTCAATTATTATCCCGACCAGTTACTCGTGAAGAAATTGTTATAGCTAAATGGATAACAATCATGCTCATTGGGTTGGTTATTGTCATTATAGATTCTTTAATCTTGTATTTTGGATTTATTTTACTTGTTCCAGAATCAATTGGATTATTAGAAAATTCTTTGGAATTAATTAAAGTATGGATTTATTTAGGGTTATGGTTCAGTGTTTATGCCACAATCTTCCTTTTTTTAGGAGTATGGATTGATAAAAATGCATTCGGGTTGGGATTAGCAATTGCTTATTTTGAGGCTTTCTTTAGTCAATTTATTTTTGGAAGTTTGACTGGGAACTCTCCTTTTTCTATTTCTAATCATATTAATTATGTTGCTTCCAAATATCTGTTACCAAATTACATTGATTTCACTATAATTGATTTTGAACCATTTACTTCTTTATTAATTTGTATAGGATTAATTCTTGGTTTCTTGTTTCTTGGATGTTTTTTTATGCGTAAAAAAGATTTCCCCTAATCATTTTGGTTATGGTTCTTATTTAAGTATGAAATTAATATAAATGAACTAGTAAAGAAAAGAAAGTCAAAACTAACGATATTTATTCTCCAGTCTGCCCGTTCAATACGAAGATCTAGTGAAAAAGACGCACTATAGGTGTTATTATAGGTTCCTTCCATCTCTGATATTATATCGTAATAAAGGAGTACTCCAGTTTTTTTTTGCCATTTGAAATCAGCAGAATAAGTAAAATCCAAATCTATACCAGAAGAAGTTGCATCCGTCCTCCCTGAATATATCATTATCATTTGAAAAGTCTCTTTAGTATCCTTTGACT
>JAEOUE010000249.1 GCA_016839515.1 Candidatus Hodarchaeum mangrovi | reverse complement strand
TGATTAGTTATCGAGTTTCCCAGAACCATGTCGAGTTCTGATTGGGCACTAACAAATGCTGATGAAGAGAATAATACAAAGATAATTAATAATAAAGCAACTGCAGAAAGAAGAGTGGTTTTTTTATCAAGCATTTCTTTTATCATTTTTTCAAATGAAGGTCTCTTTTTGGCTACTAAAGTTTTTCTATAAAATTCTTCTTCTCAAGAAACTTTATCAAAATAAATCTGTGTTTTTTGGTTGATTGGATTAAAATTTAGTTTCAATGTATTCATCCGTCAGATTTTCAAGATGACCTCTTAGCCATTTATCCATTCGTCAAGCTCTCAGAGATGGGTATTCTGTCCTCCTAATTAGTTTGTTGCCTTCTGAACCCCTCTTTTCCTGCAAGTTTGGGTTTGGGTTACCATAATTTAATGTAAAAAAAAGGGAGTATGAAGGAAATCATAGAGTAATGGTGTAAAGCCTAGACAGGACGGAGATATATATGAAGTTGTCCTTTTGAAACTTTAATCTCTATTCCTTTAGGTGTGCAACAAGCGGTTCCCTTTTCCAATGCTGAAATAGCCAACGTATTGAGCATGCCTTTTGGCGCACCAAGTATCTCTTTAGCAGCTTCCTTAGTCAAGTCTACAACAAGATGAGTAACCTTCCACTCGTCAGTGTCAATAATGACATCCCTTACTTCTGCAATCTTCTGGTTCTCCACAAAGACAGCCTTGTATTTCAACTCACTAAACTTGCTCATTTCTCTTCCCTACTAAATAATTGCAAATTGCATTGCTATTAGCGTTTGGGTTTGGGTTTAGGGGATTAAATTTTAATGAAAAAAAGAAAAACATGCTAAGACACCTGTAGCAAGAAACCCAATCCTGCCGCTTCATGGTCCCCGCTCACCACTCCCCAAGATACAGAATAGAGACCTTTTTCTGCGGTTGAACTAACTGTCAAGGTCAGAGTCAACCACCCTTTACCTCCAGCGCTAATAGTGACAGCAGCAGGATCGAATGACGCTACTACTCCTGAGGGCAAATCGTAGCAATTCAAAGAAACCTGTCCCGCATAATCGTTAAGTGAAGTTACAGTAACCGCGATGATTCCACTGTTTCCTTGCTTAATGGTTAAAGCATTTGGGTTTGTTGATACAAATACTGGCTCTACTGGCTGAATAAGCCCCACACTAACCATAATGGTTGACGATTTTCCAGATACTACAGATGTTCCCATTATTTCGCTGGGTGAATAACCCTCTTTTGTGGCGATGCCTCTATAATCACCAGCGGGGAGATTAGTTAAGGTTAATTGGCGGTTATTTCCAGTTGTTCCTGCTCTAATTGTCTCTTCTGGACCGAAAATACTTATGTTAACATCTGTCTCGTCTGATTGGAATACCAAGGTTCCTGTAGACTGTGGCATGTTATCGGTAGCGAGTAATGTATTGAGCACTATAGTGCCAGCAATCGAAACCACTACTACAACTATTACTACAATCAATATTTTCCTATTCAATTTTTTCGACCTCTATAGACCTCTGATATTCATTGAAAAGCGCGCAGTATTTAACGCGCACTCACGATAGATGGAAAGAAGGCATGGGTGACGACTATTCCAAATAGGCAGTTATTTATTAACGCGCGCTAAGCACCTGTTAGATAGAAAGCGATAACCCAAACGATGGTTATTAATCCAAAAATTAACGTTCGCGCTATCCCCCATCCAGACGGGAAAGGAACTTTGAACCATCTTTCTTTTGTAACGTCTGATACTGTTAATCCTGCGGGATTATTTGCCTTCTTGACCATTAGGTGCTGACTTAAACCCAATTCAACTTCAATTTGCCGACAGCCCACTAAATGAATTTCTGCAATGTCTCTCCATCTTCTAACCATTAAAATAGTAACAAGTGTTTTATTGGAATGGCAGAGAATTACAAAAGAGTGATTCAATGACTGCTGAAAGAACTTGGAGAATATTCCTTGGCTCTTTCATCCTATTAATTGTGAGTTATTTCATCTATTTCATAAGGTATCCAACGTGGCAATTTTTCTCAAATATTGAACCAATATTTGCATTGATGTTTCTATCGTATTTTGCAGTTTTTTTGGTTGCCATAATTTTACTGTTGAAAGATTCAAAAAAATCCCTTTCAATTGTCTTCAAAAACAACAGTAGCTTCATGATTATGGCTGGTCTGTTTTTGGCTTTGATTTATCTTGGAGTGTTTTATCTGACTAGCTTTGGATTGGGAAGCAGTATTGAGCTTGGTTCTTTTCCCAATCTTCAGGGCTATGAAAACTATTCAGTCTACTCAATTCCGTCAGTTCTTGTTTTGTATCTTCTGTTCTCCCTCTCTGGAGCTTTCTCAGAAGAAGTTGCCTACAGAGGCTATATTCAAACAAGGATCTCAGCAAAATATGGAGTCGTAGTTGGCGTAGTTGTTTCTACCCTATTCTTTTCTTTGCAACATATCCATGTGTTTCAAATAAATTGGATCTCACAGTTTCTTCAGAACCAGCTAATTCACGTAGTGCTTTTTGGAATCTTCACTGGATATCTGTTCTATAAGAGCAAAGAAAATATTTGGAGTGTTGTCGCTTTTCATGTTCTCCTAAATACTTTCAGTGTGCTTGTTCCTATAATGATCTCTCACAGTTTTTGGTTTACTTTCTATGTTGCAGAAATTATCAGCTTTGCAGTAATCACGCTAATACTTCATTATTTACCACCAAAGAACAAGTCCTTTTAGAAAAATGGGAGTTTTGAGGGATATGTCTCCACTTGCAAGGGATGGAACTCCCATCCTCAGCTTCTAATCCTCCCTATTCAGAATTGGTGGATAAAGTTTTCTTGTTTTTGTTAGTTTTTATGTATCCATATATCACAATCGAAAATGGTAATGTGAATCCCAAAGTCATGAATCCTGCCAAAGCGCTTTGACCCATTATTAAAAATTCTATAATCAAAAATAGAAACGCAATACACCAAACAATTAGGAATCCTTTGGTAAAGCCCCCTGAAATAGTCATAAAGGTCACTTTTTCAATTTGGCTTTTCTGCTAATACCGCTTGTGAATTTTGCATTCAGTTTTTGAAAGAAGAGGGGAGTATTGAGGGAGATAGTAAGGGGCGTTGATGGATTCCATCATTTATCAATACTACAAAACAAAAAAGGGAAATGTTGGGAATAAAATCATGGCGTGGAGCTAGCTCCATTTTAGCCGGGGATACCTCACCCCGGCCACTTTTGATTGATTTGGTATACTTTTTGCTTGTTTTAGCTTGGTAGTACTTATCATTTCCTTTTCCTCAAGAATATTAAGCTGTCCTTTTGTCCTACCCATTCGAATCCTGTTTCCAGGAGTTGTTGTATTTCCTCCGGTGTCCGTGCGACTTTGACGGTGAAGCCCTAGCTAGCGCTTTCAAAGGTTGACCGTTCAATGTTGATGTAGACTTCGGTGCTTTGCAGAGACTTGGGGCCTAAGAATGATTT
>JAEOUE010000248.1 GCA_016839515.1 Candidatus Hodarchaeum mangrovi | reverse complement strand
TACAAAAGTCAATGCAAATTGTTATGAGACAGAAATGAAAGGGATAAAATTTAAAGTCGCCCATAAACGCCCTTATTGGAAACATTGGAATTATGAATATCAAAATGTAGAATATGAGGATATAATAATCAAATTCCTCGAGCAAGTAATTGAAACTCTTAAAACAACTAAAATGAGCCCAAATTAATCTTTGAAATCTAATATTATTGAGTCTCCTTTGAATACATTAACTGATTCATTATTTGTATTTATGCATCATAAAACAATTGACATTCAGCTTGTAATTAAAATGTTCCTAATTTTCTAATTTATCTTTTCTAAAATAAATTTCACCTTAAACTTCTTGGTCCGTGTGGAATTGATATGAATATCATTAATGTAATTCTAAAAAATCAAAATAAAATTCTAAAGTTATAGAAGAGAAAAAGATAGTGATTTTACATGCAATAAAGTAACAAACAAGAATGAAATAGAAAAAAAAGTGGTTATCAATAATAAAATGATAAGAATCGATTGATTTTCTCTTTTTGAAGATAAATAGCCTCGAAGATTTGTTACTTTTGAGAAAAAGGATAATTGGAACAACCAAGGGAATTAAAAACCTAAAAGATATTAGTAAACCTGCAAAAATTTCAGAATTCAATGTCTCATTTATGAATTTAAATCAAAAATATTATGGAATTCTAATAAACTATTATTTTTGATAGAAAAGTTTTTATAAGGGGTTAACCAAAAAAAGTTACCATGGTAACCAATATTGGTAAATATTATCAGATAAAATATCCAACAAAAACACAAGTTGAGATTTGGTTTCTTAAACGAAATGAAATTTCAGGACGAAAAATTGCCAAACAGAGGGATGTCACACCTGCATTCATTAGTAAGACCCTTAAAGAGGCAAATAAAAGGATTAAGTCACTTCTTGAGAGTACTGCTAAAACCAATAAAATTACTCTTGAATTAATCAGTGCAGAACTGGGTTTTGCTAAAGGGGAAAGTCATATATTCAATCTTACAGCCTATATCACTTTTTCCCCCGAAAATGGTGTTCAAGTTTGGTATGAACACAAAGGTGACTGTGTAACCTGTGATGAATTAATACATTGTCGTACCATCTTATTAAAAGAGTTCAAAGAACGAAATATAAAACTTGAGAATCCTCACTTACAACCAACGACCTTAGGAGAACAACTTTTTCAAAAATTGGAGGAGTTAGCGAAATGACAACCATCTGGCCTCGTAGAAATCTTCTAAGAGACAAAAAATTACAACCAGTATGTCTGAGAGAACCCAAGAGACAACAACAATTACCTAGAAATTTTAAAGGACCATTGTTTGTTTTAATCGTCTTTATTTTTTTGTTAATCCCCTTTATCCCTGGACGAAATACACCCCTACCAACATTTAAACCTTCATTTTATAAAAAATCCGAGTTTCTTCCTTCACTTGATCTAGAACTTTTGAATCTAATTCACACAAACGATGGAGGATTTGCGTTCATTCTAAGAGCTGGTCAAATTGTTCTAGTAAAAACAAATAAATCAGGAATGATACAGTGGAGTCACGAATTGAATGTGGATTATAGAATTAGAGATCCCAAACTTATTCAGACAAATGATGGAGGATTTATCTTTGCATATATTCTTTATGAAAATTTAAGAATAATCAAAATGGATTTCAAGCAAAATATAGAATGGAATCAATCTTATAGTTTCAGAAATCCCCCTAGGAATTTTTGGGATATAGAACTGAGTAAATTATTACAAACCATTGACGGTGGTTTTGTTTTTCTATTAAAGGATAAGAATTATGATATTACTTCTTATAGAACTAAACAAATTGTTTTGAAAATTGATAAAAGTGGTATTATTCAATGGCAGAAGGAATTTATAAATAAGAATAAGTATGATTATCCAGGTCTTACGGATATTATACAAACTGCAGATAATGGATATATTTTAACTGGACTAGACGTCCAAATTACTCTGACTCCGCAAGAATTCCCCAGTTCAACAGATATTTGGCTGATAAAGCTAGATAAGTACGGTGATTCCCTATGGGATAATCATTTCGAACTGGTTCAGAATAAATGGATTCAAGGATGTCATATTATTCAAACATCGGACAAAGGTTTTGCTATAACTACTGAATTAGATAGATATTTAGAAAAAACAAGTGAATCTGTACAATCTTGGTTAATTAAAACCGATAGTTTGGGAAAATTAGAATGGAAAGAAGATCTATCATTAGTGGATATCACAGCTCCAATTCAGACTTCAGAAGACTGTTTTGTGATTGCTGGAACGACCTTGAATATTTTGGATGAAAATAATTCATCAAATGATATCACCGTCATTAAATTATGTCATAATAATATATTTTGGAAAAAAACTTTTGGAAACATGGGGATAGATGATAAAGTAGTTTCTCTTGTTCAAACACATGATCAAGGTTATGCTATCGCATCATATTCTGAAACAGCTTCAATTACGAAGCTGGATATTGAAGGGGAAATCATGTGGAGTCAAAAATATTATGCAATGATAGGAGATACTGAATGGACAAACACAGTTATTGAAACAAATGATAAGGGATTCGCATTGGCTGGACTTACTTCTTCATATGGAAGGGGACCAACAGATATGTGGTTGATTAAAACAAATGAATTTGGTTTTGAGAAATGGAGCCAAGTTTATGGAGGAAATGGTGATGAAGTAGCCAACGCAATGATTCAAACCAAAGATGGAGATTTTGTAGTCGCAGGCTCGACAACATCTTATGGAAATGGTCAATCAGACATGTGGTTGATTAAAATTGATCCATTAGGATCATTAAAATGGAACCATACTTATGGAACTGAGGGGAAAGATCTTGGTTACTATCTTGAGGAAACAATAGATGGTGGATTCGCAATAATGGGAGTCACATATTCTAATGATAATACTTCAGGAGAATTATTATTAGTCAAGACCGATGCCTCTGGAACGATGCAATGGTATCAAACATACGATCTTCAATCAAATTTTACTCTTGTTGACCAAGGTATCCATGAATATTATGCTCATGGTGATCATACAGATGAATATTTTTATGGTAAAAGCATACTCACTCGTGTAATCTCCTTTATTGAAACCAATGATGGAGGATTTGCCTTTTTCTTTCCTTATAATCAACTGCTTAAAACAGATAAGTATGGAGTTGTTCAATGGAGGAAAAAGTTGAATTTAGGCTTTGTTCCAATTTGGTCAAATGGAGAATTGGGTTTTAACTCACACTTTGTCTCACACAATAGAGTGTGTTTCAAGGAATCCACTGATAATGGTTTCATTTTAGGGATTACTAATTATGTTGGTGGTATGTGTTGTAGCATGGCAAAATCTGATGGCTACGAAGGAATTTTACTAAAAACAAATGCAGAAGGGATCATTCAGTGGAAAAAGGAGTATCGGGATGATGGATACCTGAAAACCATCGATGCTATTTATCCAATCGATGATGGCATAATCGCATGGATTTGGTCTTATAATTATTATAATATTACCAAAATAGGTTTAGATGGAATTTGTTATTGGAATATAACGTGTTTATGTGAAGAACAAGCATATTACCCTGTTTCTTATTCACATCTTCATATATCAGGAGCAATCTCTTTTGACAGTATCTTAACATCTAATGGGGAGTATGTTACAACAGGTATAGCAAACACTGGTGGTTATCCTTTTTATTTTAATGATGCTTTTTTAGTGAAAAGAGCTTCTAATGGTGGATTGGTCTGGTGGCAAACTTATGGTTCCACGGGGGGATTCAGGGTTGTTGGAACACCACCTACAAATTCTCCAACCTTAATTAATAATTCATCCATTAATAAGTTTGACAATGCATTATTTTATGGGGAAGAGATAAATAATGATAAGATTGTTGATGGATTTAAGCTCCCACAGATACTAATAGTTGTTGTTTTTCTTAAATGGATAAAAAGGGGTCAAAAAAAGGGAAAGTGTTATGTCTAAACCCAATTTTCCAGTTTTATATTTTTATTCATTAATTATAAACAGTATAATCAATTTTTTTGGTCTTAATGAATTTATTGAGCAATAATATCTTTGAATTTAAAATTAGGAGACAATTTAATAAATAATTAGGAGTGAAAAACTATGAGAAGAAATAAGATTGAGTTATTAATTTTAGGCACATTTCTAGTTACTATTCCAATTACAACCTTTGCCTATGTAGATAACAATGAGTATGGATTTTTGGTTGTTAACACTAATACTTGGATAAAAATGAATCCAGAAACTATTCCTCCAGGCAGGACTGATTCACCCCTAGTTTATGATAGTGGATCAGATATGATAATCCTTTTTGGAGGCGAAAATGGACCTAATAATCCCATGAGGAATGATACTTGGGCATATTCCTATGAAACTGATAGCTGGACTAATATGTCACCCATACTTGCACCAAGTGTTAGATTTGGACATGGCTTTACATATGATTCAGAATCCGACAGAGTCATTATGTTCAGTGGTTTTAATCAGAGTGATACTCAAGGGAAACACATCAATCACCAAGAAACTTGGGAATATGATTACAACCAGAACCTCTGGACTAATCTGAATCCTTCATCAATGCCTGCACCACGATGTTATGGTACTATGGTTTACGACGAGGAATCAGATAGAACTATCCTCTTTGGAGGGATTCTTAATGGTAATATTTTAACAGCAGACACTTGGGCATATGACTATAACACAAATACTTGGGAAAATATGAATCCATCAAGTCATCCATCAATACGCTTTTGGCCGATAATGGCATATAACACCGAGGCTGATCGGATTATCCTATATGGTGGGTTAGCAACTGGAGCAACAATTTTGACAGACACATGGGCATATGATTACAACACGAATACTTGGACTAACCTGAGTCCAATTAATCATCCTACAGAGTCATCTGGAGCATTAATTTATGATACTAAAAACAATGTGTGTTTACTCTTTGGTGGAATATATAGTAATGATATTCTCAGCTCAATAACCTGGATTTATAATTACACCTCCAATTATTGGTGTTGGATTGATTCATCTAATGAATTATTAAAACGTTGTCGTGCACCTCTTGCATATGATATAAACTCAAATAGGACTATAATGTTTGGAGGAATGCCAGGTGGAACTGATTTTGATAACATCTACAATGATACCTGGAGCTTTGAGTTTCAGGGACAATGCATTACCCCTACCACAACAACTAGTACCACTACAACAGCTAATGGCACTCCTTCTCCGCTACCATTATTGCCCATGCTATACGGATTAACTTTGATTGTGATTTTAACAATGCTTCGAAGATCTCACAATAACTAGTGTAATCCTCTTCTCTCCCTTTTTTCTAAAAGCTATTATTGTCTTATGATTCATAGAAAAAATTATTTACGAGAACGACGATCATCTTAGATGTTTTCCATTTTTTTTTATAGTCTAGATCATTCTAAATATTTAGTATGTATTAGTGATAAAGAATAAAAATTAAGACTTTAAATTTTTATTTAAAATCAGGAAAAAGTGTCTTTATCTATGCCTATAATAATTGATGATTCCAAAAAAGATGAATTAAAGATAATTCAACACGGAAGTACCTCCCGAGCATTATTTTTCTTTATAATGGGTTTAATAGCTCAATTATTGCTTATTTGGGGATACTGGAACTTTCTAGAGGTCGCAGGCCCTTGGACTTTTTTCTGGCTTGGAATGATTAGTAGTGAATTTTTTCCTTTCTTTCAAACCCTGTTTCTTTTTGGTGGAGGCTGTTTTCTTATTACTCTTCGAGAAGTGGGTTGGACTGAACTATGGGTAGTCAAAAAGGAATTATCTCCCGATTCAGGTGGAATTCAGAATATAAAAATGTTATTTAGATGGCCAAAAACAAAATCTATCGTTAAAGACCAGATTACGACGTTAAGGCTTCATATAGTACCATTAGATAGAATAAAACTCTATAATCGTTATCAAATTGAAATAGACTATCGATTGACACCCAATAGTTCACTAGAAAGTGAAGTATTATACAAAGAAGAAGGAGAAACAGCTAAATCAAATGTATTTCGCCTAGCACAAAAAATTCAAGAAATCTTAAAATTAGAAATACAAAAAACCGAAGCTGAACCTCAAGTTCAACCTTAAAAAAAGAAAAAAAAGGGAATGGAAACGATTTCTCCATTTTATTAGAAATATCTTGTAGGATCTGTCATGCCACGTTTCCTTGGTTTAGTAGATAAGGTCTTGAATTCATTACGAAGTTCAGTAGGTAAACGACTGGGTTTTTTGAATCCTTCGATTGAATCTTTTGCAAAAGAATAGATGAAAGACCGAAAAGCAACTTTCATGGGCATTGTTACAACATTATACGGCAAAATTCCAAGAATCAAAAAAACAATAGCAAAGAATATACCAAAACCAAGTTGCTGGCCGACTGCTAAACCAAAACCAAATCCAATTATAACCCATAGGAAACAATTAATGATCGCAAAAATGAATGTAGCCAACCCAAATCCTGATTCCCCTACCAATACATCTAATAAGGCATTCCAAGTTGTTTTTGCGGAATCCTTGATGGAATCTTTTAAACCTCGTTTGTTCTGAACAATTGAGATCAACGTGAAATAGTTTAGAAACATCCAGATTGCTCCGAGAATGGAAATAATAATGCTTGCAAAAGCTGCAAAAACAACTCCTGCTACAACAGCACCCATATCTTGTCTTCCTTGTGTTGTTCTCATTCTTTGAGATCTTCCACCTCCTGTAGCTATTTGCATAATCAGCTTTACTGTTGCCATTGCAAACGCAAACTTGATGATAATAGGAAAAACTTGACGAACATCTTTCATTGCTGAATTTAAGTCTGGGTCTAAACCTCTATACCAATCGCTCGCATATGAAATAACACCAGCAGAAAGACTATAGTAGACTCCAAGATAAACAACCAAGTATATATATTCAAAGATAATTGCAACAATAGTTCCTATCATGCTTAATTCGGATTCACCAGAGGTATTTTGGACTGAAAAAATGTTTACAATTTTTAAGAATCCAAACAACATGAAAAAACCAGTGATTATACTAAAAATTCCTAATAAGAGCGGCATTGCTAAAACTGCCTTCTCATCTAGTACTAGTTGAGCTGAAAATTCAACAAATTTTCCACTGCGTTTAATCATGGTAAATTTCCAAATGACAAATATCAGAAATAGTACTCCTAGACCAGCAACAATAATACCAATTAAAGAAACAGCAGCTTGTTCTTCACCAGATAGCAATAACCCTCCTCCAGCCATAATTACCCCAAAACCAATCATGAACAATGGAAAAAGGATACAGACCGCTATTGTGACTTCTTGAGCAATCTTACTCATGATCCATACAAGTATATAAGCTAGAATCAAGGTAACTACCAGAAAGATTAAACCAAATGCAATTAACAACGGTAAAAATGGTAATGATAATGGGACTAATACAGCTAGACCACTTGATATATCTTCTAGTACACTCGCATTTGCTGGATCTACAATGTAATCTATGAAAGCATAAGTTCCAAAAGCATACAGCACAAGAGCTATTAGTAAATACAACAAAGAAGGAATACTGGAGAACTCCGTTTTTATGTCAGGTTTTTTGTAACTTGATACACTCAATAAATCTCACCAAAATTCTTCATTTTTATAATGTATATTATTGTACCTCCCAAGGTTGTATTAATGAACTATTCAATCTTAAAAAGTTTTGGAGTTTTATAATTAAACTTGGTCACTATTTTTAGAATTCTCTTTCAAAAGCTTCTAAAAAAAAGTTTTCAAAATTCTATCTTAAATAAAAGAAATCAAAAGATCTCCAAAATCAGGAGGGTACCAATGACCTAAGTCTGGATATTCGAGAAACTGGCATGAAATCCCTCCCTTGTTTAGCATGTTGACAAGTTGTTGAATACTCTTATGAGGAACAGCTTCATCTTTATCACCCAAGATAATCATCCCTCTCAAATCTTCATTCTTAGTATCTTCAATTAGGGGTTTCCATCTTTCAGGTTCGTTCATCCACTGACCACCAGGTGCTATTACAATAAATTTATGTACACGAATAGTACTAGTAAGTGCTAACCAGATTGCTAGCTCTCCACCAGCTGATAAACCACCTACAATAGTTCTCTCTAGATTAAGTGAATTCTCTTGGTCAAGTTTATTTAAATATTCTTTAATTTGAATGGCTGCAGACTCATGATCAGGCCAATATGCACTATCTTTGCCTGACCAGAATACATTTGTTGATCGAGGCATTCCTAAAATATACCCTTGCTTAACAATATTCTTCCAAGATTCAAATTCTTCCTCAACAAAGCCACTACCAGCATGAAGGGCTAACATTAATGGATAGGGAGGATTCACATTATCAGGAATAGCTGTAATATCATAAACTTCCTTTAAAAATGGTTTAGAACGTTCTATGCTCTGATTTAGTAATTTTTGAAACTCGGGAAGCTCCTGAAGTGGTTGTAACGATTGACTCTGTCTTAAAACATATTCTGAATACCATCCCCCTTCATCAAGAATATTACGTAATAAATCGATTGCTAGGTCATACTGATTTAATTTGGCTGCAGCGCAAATCTGAGAGTAATAAAGTGCAGGTTTGCCGTAAGAAAAGTTCTTATGTTCATTTTTTATTAATTCAATGACTTCTTCATATTTTCCAGCGTTATATAGCCCATAAATTATTCTTAAAAGCTCCCAATATTTTTCGGGATTCATAATTCATCCTTTCAATCGGTATGGGTATACTTAGGGTTCTGTTGACCATCAGATAAGATATCTTTGAAATTTGGAACTTTTATTTTGTTTGAACATGTAAGTATTTAATAAAACAATACAATATTTAAAGATTCATGATTTGGCAAATGAGAATTTCATTGTTACTGACCAAAATGGGTGGATGATTCTCTATGATAAGAAATAAATGCCTTAAACAAGGAAAAAGCATAAAACTGGAGAGAGTTCAACCTAAACTTGCGTTTACTTAAATGAAAATTAAATTATTGATTACAGATTCCGAATAATTTCGAGAGCTTTTTCAGTGGATACATCTGATTCTTCGATTGTATTAAATGGGAGTCTTAACACCCTCATACCTCTACTCCAAGCAGGATAGGCTGATTCAATCTCTGTTAACAGTTCCAAATATCCCTGTTCTAATTCTTTAAGATACGCAAGAGGAATCAGTCCATCACGCTCAGCTTTTCGATCTCTGGCTTGTATACGTGCCTGAGCGATTTCTGGAGTAACTTCCATAAAAATTATGATACTCGGAGGGATTAAAGAATTTGTCATAACAGAATAAGCTCTTTCATATATTGCCCATTCAATTCTATCCATTTTACCAGCTTTATAAAGCATTTTGGCAAAAACACGATCACCAGGCAAACCTCTATCAATTATTACACCTTGACCAGTAATTGATTCAAATGAACCTAGTTTCTGCAATGCATATCTTCTATGAAGAAGATCAATTTGCATAGCGAACGCCCAACGGTCTTGATCTCTATAAAACATCTCCAAGAGTTCTAGATTTACTGGTTCATATATTGCACGAAAATTAAGGGTACGTGAGAGCTTTTTAGTTAAAGTTGTCTTTCCACATCCGATTATACCTTCAACCCAAATAACAGGCTTAGGTTTTGACTCAAATAATTTATCTAGATTCGTTTGAAGAGTTTCAACGTCTTCTTCGACCATATTAGACTCACTCGCAGAAAATTATATCGCTCTAAATTTAAAGTTTTATGTTGATAAAATAAAAAATTGATTTTAAATTTCCTTTGTTGAATTAGTGTTTTTTTTTAACCTTCTTTGTGAATGAAGAAAGTGAAGAGGTCTCAAAAATCAGGAGAATACCAATAGCTTTAACCTGAATATTTA
The DNA here is from genome assembly GCA_016839515.1 of Candidatus Hodarchaeum mangrovi. Lineage (GTDB taxonomy): Archaea > Asgardarchaeota > Heimdallarchaeia > Hodarchaeales > Hodarchaeaceae > Hodarchaeum > Hodarchaeum mangrovi. The sequence goes on along the minus strand of JAEOUE010000248.1, from coordinate 20,273 downwards.
ATCAACACATTACTACAATATTTAAAGATTCATGATTTGGTAAATAAATAGTTCAACTTAATTGACCAAAATTTATGGATGATCCACGAAGATAGGAAATAATTGCACTCACAAAAGCAAAAAGTGCAAAAATGAAGAAAGTTTGACCTAGACTTGTGTAATAACTCTGAACGAAGATATTCCCAGATGAAATATTGCTAGGATTATTTAAGATGAAAAATAAGGCAAAAAATGAGGAACTTACAGTAGTCCCGAAAGCAAATCCAATGTTACGAGAGAGCCCAATTAAGCCAGAAACGACACTAACATCACTTTTGGGGGCAGCGTTCATTATTGAAGTTCCATTAGATACAGTAAAGGTGGTTAGTGATCCCGCTGCTAAAGCAGCCAAGGGAACAATTAGAAAAACTATTTCTAAAGTATTAATAGGAAAAATGAGAAACAAAAAAGAGAGAGCTAAAACAAATGCACTTAATAAGATAGCACCGAATGCAGTTGATCGTTTAGCTTCAATTTTTTCAGCTAAAAATCCAGCAAATGGTCCCATAATTGCCATAGCAAAAGGAGGAACTACCATCAATAATCCTGTTTGTGATTGCTTGAAAGAAAGCACTTCCTGATAATAGAATGGTAATAGGAAGATCACACTGTAATAAACCATATAACAAAGAAACGAAGAGATCATTCCAATCAAAATTGTTCGATTTCGCATAATTCGGATGGAAATCATTGGTGTCGGATGGGAAGTCTCAATTCGAATAAAGATTAATCCTCCTATAAAGGATAGAACTAAAAAAATGCTCCCGATAATGTCTCCTTTGAAAAGCATTAAAACTCCCTGAACAAGAGAAAGAGTAACTAAGATAAAAATGATCATCCCTCTGTAATCAAGCTGAACTCTTTTTTTGGGAGTTTCCGGAATGAACCGATGTACAAGTAAAATTCCTAGCAGCCCTATTGGTACATTTATCAGAAAAATACTGGGCCATCCTACAAATTCAGTTAATATTCCTCCAAGTACAGGACCAGAAGAAAGAGCTGAAGCAACTACAAGTGAATTAACTCCTATCGCTCGACCACGAATTGCCGGTTCAATATAAGTGATAACTAATGCCAATCCATTTGCCATGAGACCTGCTCCACCAGTAGCTTGAAAAATACGAGAGATAATAAGAATTTCTAAACTGGGGGAAAAGGCACATAATAAAGATCCAGTTATGAAAATAAGCATTCCCAGTTGGAAAATTAGTTTACGACCATAAGTATCCCCCAATGAACCTCCAATCCCTATTAAAGAAGAAATAATTAAAAGATAAATAATTGTGATCCATCTAATTCCTTCCATATCTGTATTCAAAGCATTAGCGATTGTCAACAAAGAAACATTCACTATTGATCCATCCATGGCCGATATGAATGTGCCTATAGAAGTGATTGGAAGGATCATTCTGAGAGGTATAATAATATTTCGAGAAGAAGATGATCTGCTAGGTTCACTATTATTGGGGTTCATTTAGATCAGATACTCTTTATTTGGAATGAAGGAGAACAGTTGCAGTTGATTTGAAAAGGATTATTCTAGGTCATTTTTTACCTTTGAACTGATAGTAAGAAACAGTATGATATTAAGAGAAGATAAATCAGATATTTACGACTTTAGTGCTGATAGTATACATCTGTAGAAAGAAGGAGGAGTAGATATAAGATTTTATACTTTGAGAAAAAACTGTAAAATGTTTCTAAAAGATGTGTAGCAAGAATATGACCTTTATGCGAGAAAATTTAAATTTAATTACTTGATTCATTGAATATAACCTTTTGATCTCTTCTAATTGCATTAAAGTTTATGTAACACAATGTATTCTACAAAAAACACAATAAAGTGTTTTGATTTTCAAAACGTGACTATTCTTAATGAGATGCTCTTTTTATTTTTTATTAATATGTACGTATGTTATATTTTGGTGGATAGCCAAATAATAAACAACTATTGTACTCTCAAAAAAATAGAAATGCCCACCAAATTCCGATTCAATTCTCGATATTAGAATAATTGATAGGGTTAACTCATTCTGTCAGGTTAATACTTAAAAGAAACAATGAAATTTCTGTTTAAGACTTTTCTTTCAATACTAACCTTTATAAAGAGTTTACTTTTTAAAACTGTATGTCTGTTCATATGTGCATATACACATATGAATCTGATTTCTTAATCTTTTTCACACTAGGTGATTTGGATGCTGAAAAAAAAGATAAATTCTTATGTATTAGTCGCAATAATATTTTTGGGGGTATTTGGGACATTCCAGATTCTACAGATGAATTTAACAAGGTCTACAGCTTTAAGCGATGACGAAATTGTAATCGGAACAACAGATTCAATCATGAGTTTGGACCCAGCCCATGGATATGACATTCTATCTTCAACCATCATGATGCATTTTACCCATGGCCTTATGGAGATGCCAGTTGATTCCACTGATGCTGTAAAAGGTCCTATTGTCGAATCATATACTGTAAGTTCGGATGCAAAAGAATATACTTTCGTACTAAAAACTGGGATATTTTTTAGTGATGGAACCCCTTTTAATGCTTCAGCTATGATCTGGAATCTCAATCGTGCATTAACACTTGGAGGAGACAGCAGTTTTCTATTAACAGATGTTGTTAATAGAACTGAAAAAGTGGATGAAAATACAATAAAGATATTTCTCAATACACCAGACGCCACTTTTTTAAATCGTTTGACGTATCCAATTGGATGGCCAATTAGTACTATTTCACTATCAGTAGATGAAATTGGTGGAGAACCAGATTCTATTCCTGCCGGTTTAGGCCCTTATATCGTTTCCTCTTGGACAAAAGATACCGAAATCATCTTAGACCGAAATCCTAATTACTTTGGAACCGCACCAAAGAACAAGAAAATTATTATCAAATTCTTTAGTGATTCGTCAACCTTGCTTACTGCATTAGAAAATAATGAAGTTGATGTGGCAAATAGACAATTCGGACCTGAAGAAATGACAACAATTCAGAATAATCCCGACCTTGGATTCCAGCTGAAAGAAACTGCAGGTATTCGATATTTAGTTATCAATTGTCTTGATCATCCAGATGTAAGAATCAGAAGAGCAATAGCAGCTTCAGTAAACAGAAGTGAAATAACTGCCACTATCTTCAATAATTTTAATAAAGAACTCTATAGTATGGTTCCTGAAATATTCACAAGTCATATTGATGCCTTTGAAGCTGGGCCGACAATGTCCTATGTCACAGGCAATATGACTGCAGCAGGTTACTCAACTTCAAATAAATATCCCATAGAGCTATCCTATACACCAACACACTATGGTGATACAGAGAAAGACGTTGCAGAATTGGTTGAGCAACAATTAGAAGCAACTGGATATTTTGAAGTGACTTTAATGTCATCAGAATGGGGAACCTTTGTCGAAGCTTTTCTAGCACAAACTATGCCATTCTATCTACTTGGATGGTGGTTCGATTATCCTGATCCAAGTAATTATGTCGCTCCTTTTGTAGGACCAACTCGTTATTCAGCTTACGATTCAAGTGAGATGGATGGATACGTAAACACAATGATAACGGATCCTGATGCAGCTGATAGGATGACAGCAACTATCAATGCTCAAAAAGGTTTTGCAAAAGACGTTCCAGTCGTCCCCTTGTTTACAATGGTATCTCAATTTATAGCATATCAAAAGGGTATAACAGGAGTTTCTTTAGAACCATCTGAAAACATTCACTTTAATTCTATAGAGAAAACTGGAGCAGATGGAACACCAGGATTCGACATTTTCTACACTTGCATAGGAATATTTATCATTGGATCAGTACTTTTATCAAAAAGGAAGAAAAAAAGAGTATAAACCCTCTTTTTTCTCATTTTTTTTAATAGAGTTCAGTGATATTTAATGACGTCTTTGAGAACTTTCTTTATTACAAGAATAATCCTAATATTACCAATGATCTGGATACTTGTGACCATTGTTTTTTTTCTATTGAGAGTACTTCCAGGAGCAAATCCAGTCGCAGTTATGAATCCACAAATACCACCGGAACATATAGAAAGATTAAACGAAAACCTTGGTTTAAATAAACCACTCTTAGAACAATATTTTGATTTCCTAATTCAAGCATTCACACTTGATTTTGGAGAATCTTATCGTACCAACATTGATGTAGTCAAAGAGATCCAATTAGCTTTTGGTCCCACACTAATGCTAGCTTTTTTTGGTACCTTAATTGGAGTTCCTCTTGGAATATTATTAGGAGCTATTGCAGGTACTAATCGTGAGGGATTTAAAGACCATGTAATAAGGCTATATACAATTGGAATATATAGTATTCCGATTTTTCTTGTCGGAATTGCTATGCAGGTGATTTTTTCATATATTCTAGATATTTTACCTCCTTTATCATTAATAAAGGCTGGAGCTACAGAAGATTTCAACCATTACACAGAAATATGGTTAATTGACACAATATTGAGTGGAAGAATTGATTTAACAATAGATATTCTTTTACACTTGATTATGCCAAGCTTAGCATTAGGAATGTTAATTGCAGGAGTTATAGCTAGACAAGTGAGAACAAATATGATTCATCATATGGAGGAGAATTATGTTCACTATGCCCGATCAAGAGGAATTCCTGAAAGGACGATAAGATATCGATATGTTCTTAAAAATGCTGTTACGCCAATTATCGGCTTAATCAGTTTACAATTTGCATTATTGCTGGCTGGAGCTATACTAACAGAAACAACTTTCAATATCCCAGGATTAGGGAGGTATTTGTATTTAGCTATACAAAATAAAGATTTTCCAGCCGTACAAGGGGCAATGATAATTTTTGTAATTATTGTAAGCATAGTAAGTCTCTTTGGTGATGTAATTTACGCTATATTAGATCCTCGAATTGTTTACTAGATCAATGGAGTCTGTGTAGTGAGAATGGATACTTATCATAAAGAAATCCCCCTCATAAGTCACTTTAGGAAGCTTAAATCTAGTATAATGCATAATAAATCTCTAACAATAGGATTGTTAATTTTTGGAATAATTCTAATAATGGCAATTTTTGCAGATATTATAGCTCCTTATCACTATGCTCAGACTTGTAAAGATTGTGGTCCTGAATATCCCAATTGTCGCTACTGTCCTCCCACGATTCAACACCCATTTGGCACAAATTTACTTGGTCGTGATATGTTATCACGAATAATATATGGTTCAAGAATCGCATTACTAATGGCAATGAGTTCTACTATTGTTGCTTTAGTGATTGGTGTACCATTAGGGATAGTTTCAGGTTATTTTGGAGGAAAAGTAGATAGACTTTTAACTATGACTGCTGATGCTATTTATTCATTTCCATCATTACTTTTAGCAATTACTTTGGCAATTTATCTTTCTGTTTTTGGTGATTTTAAAATAATTGCTGCGGTTGCTTTTAGTACTGCAATAGTTTATGCACCTTCTTATTTTCGAGTAATAAGATCTCAAGTATTACAAATTAAGGAAGAAACTTTTATCAAAGCAGCACAGTCAATTGGGGCAGGAAAACTAACAATTCTCTTACGCTACATTACTCCAAATATATTAGCTTCTTCAATTGCCATAATTCCTTTTAATATGACTGAAGCAATATTAACTAATGCTTCGCTTGCATTTCTAGGTTTAGGAATACAAGCACCAACCGCCGATTGGGGATATGATCTTCAAGATGCTCGAGCACTTTCAAAAGTACGTTTATATCCTTGGTTAATAATGTTTCCTGGTCTAATGATATTTTTACTTTCATTTGCATTATCTCTGATAGGTGATGCTCTTAATGATAAGTTTAATCCCCTTCTTAGGGAAAGAGGATGATATGCTAATGTCAGATGAAAAAATCTTGATAATCAAGGATTTGACTGTCAATTACCCAGTAGATGGAAATATCATAAGAGCAGTTGATAAAGTGTCCCTTTTTTTAAACTCAGGTGAAGTTTTAGGGCTAGTTGGAGAATCAGGCTGTGGAAAAAGTACTTTAGGCTTTGCAATTCTTCGATTACTAAAAGGAGGAAAAATCGAAGAAGGAAATATATTTTTCAAAGGAAATAATTTATTAAAAATGTCTGAAAAAGAAATGCAGAAGATAAGAGGCTCTGAAATGTCTATGATTTTTCAGGCATCACAGAATGCCTTAAATCCTTTACAAAAAGTCTCAGATCATTTCATTGACACACTAAAATTTCATAAAAAATGGAATGAAACTACTTGGACTGAAATAATGCAGCTTATAGATCAATTGGAAATCCCAAAATCTAGATTGAATGATCATCCATTTCAATTCTCTGGAGGCATGCAACAACGAATTGTTATTGCTCTAACATTAATTTTAAAACCAGAATTGATTATTGCAGATGAACCAACTACAGCATTAGATGTCTTAGTACAAGCTAGAACGTTAGAAATCCTTAAAGAATTAATCAAAGATCTAAATTTGACAGTAATATATATTACTCATGATTTAAGCGTTGTTTCGAACATTGCTCATCGTGTTGCAATAATGTATGCTGGTCAAATCGTTGAAATTAGTGATACCTCAATTATTTTTAAAAAACCAGCCCACCCATACACAAAAGCTCTAATTTCTGCAATACCAGATGTAAAGGATAAAGAAAAGAAAAATTTAGCTTTCATTCCAGGTCATCCCCCTGACATGCGAAATCTACCAGAAGGATGTCGTTTTGCTGAAAGATGTCCATATGCAATATCCATATGTGAAAAAACTGTTCTAAAGGATGTCCATCTGACCTCAACGAGTAAATCTGGACATTTAATAAAGTGTTTAATGTATCAGGAAGAATATAGCCACTTATTTAATAATTTCAGTGATAAATATGAACCTTGAGTCATTAATTGAGGTAAAGAACCTTAAAAAGTATTTTCCAGTAGGACAAGGATCTTTTAAACGAATTTTCTCAAAAGAGACCGATTTTGTTCATGCAATCGATGATATCAGCTTCGCTATTAAGAAGAATGAAATTTTCTGTTTATGTGGAGAAAGTGGATGCGGGAAGTCAACAACCGCAAACATACTTGTAGGATTAGATAAACCAACAGCAGGAGAATTCATCTGGGAAGGAATTAGTATTCCATTTAATGAATTAATTCCGAAGAAAAACGACATAAAATCACAAATAATTTTTCAGAATCCATTTTCCTCCCTTAATCCGAGAATGACTCTAGGTGATAACGTACTTCATTCCTTAATTATTCACGACAAGGTACGATACAGTGATACTCAACGGAGAATTAGAAATGCTAAATATTCAGAAATGATTATGGTGATTAGTACTATAATTTCCTCCTTTTTATTTATTATCAGTTTTCTAATAAAAGGACCTCTCGCTAACTTTAGCGCACTTGGAAGCATAATATTATTCTCAATTGCATTGATTCTTTATTTTTACTTTTCTTGGCTTCAAAAAAACAAAATTCTGGATAAGACAGTCTTAGAAAAATTTAATGAAATAGGATTATCACCTGCAGAACAATTTTATTTTAAATATCCTCACGAAGTCAGTGGAGGGGAAAGACAACGAGTTTCCATTGCACGAGCCATTATCTTACAACCTGATCTCCTGATTGCTGATGAACCAACAAGTATGCTAGATGTTAGCTGCCGTGCAGGTATTCTTGATCTACTAAAATCACTACAAAAAATTCATGGTTTAGCAATACTATTTATTACTCATGATTTAGCCACAGCACGCCATTTTGGAGATCAAGTGGCAATAATGTATGTCGGAAAATTAGTAGAAAAAGGAGATGTCAAAAGTTTATTTTTAAAACCATTACACCCTTATACAAGAGCTTTGATTGAATCTATTCCCTCAACCTCTCTCAGAAAAGGCGATTTCAATCTACCTAAAGGGGAAGTAGCTGATGCAATTCATCCTCCTACTGGGTGTAGATTTCATCCTCGGTGTCCTATTGTGGATTATGAACTTTGTAGTAAAATAGAACCTGAATTAATTGAAAAACAACAAAACCATTGGGTAGCATGTCATTACCCTTTATTGTAAAAGGTGAATTCATGTCTTTTAATAAAAAACGACTAAAACTTCTTCAAGAACAAATGAGACAGCACAAGATTCAATGTTTAGTTCTTCCTTTAGGATATAATTTTCGTTGGTTATTCGGATTTTTAGGGGAACAAACCGATAGATTTACGGTTACTCTAATAGAACAAGAAGGACCCCCTAAATTAATTGCACCTGAATATATTAAAGCTGAATTAAGTGAAAAAATCGGGATTGATGATTGTATTGGGTGGCAAGAAGCTGAAAATCCAATAGATGTCCTAACCAAACAGATTTCATATACTTCTTGTCAATCCATTGCTTTTGACCCAAGAATGTGGTTTTCAGATGTTCATCGCATTGCTCAGAATTTTCAGAAATTTGAATATTGTTCGATTGAAGAGATTTTCAACTCTTTAAGATCAATAAAAGATGAAGAAGAACAGAAATTATTGCTCAAAGCATCACAAAAAACAGTCGATTTAATTATTTCAACTTTAATGGAACTCGAGGTTGGATTAACTGAAACTGATGTGACTTCCATATTTAAGGAAAAATTAAAACCTGAAAAAGATGAAAAATTCTATTTAGAAGTATCTTATGAAGAAAATACTGCTAAGCTTCCTAGCTTTAGTCTAAACACAAAATTAAAGAAGGATAACGTTGTGGTTATTGACGCAGGGGTAACAATCGGGGACTATTGGGGTGATATCACAATTACATCAGTTTTTGGGAAAGCGAGTAGTAAATTTAAAGAAATATACAAAATCGTAAAAACTGCAAATTCCTTGGCTAAACAAGCAGTTATTGAAAATAAACGAGCTTGTGAAGTGGATGAGGCTGCACGAGCTTATATAACAAAAATGGGTTATGGAAAATATTTTACTCATCGAACTGGTCATGGAATCGGATTAGAAATCCATGAAGAACCATATATTGTCCAAACAAATCCTAATCCAATAATTAATGGCCATACTTTTACGATAGAACCTGGAATTTATCTTCCAAGAAAATTTGGGGTAAGAATTGAGGACGATATTATTAAAACTGAGGATGGTATTCTAACGAGCATCGTTCCTCGCGAAGATCTATTGGAAATTTGAGTCACAATTATCTAAGCTTCAAGTATCTTATTTATCATTAGGATTTTTCTTAATTCCTCTATTTTGGAAGAATAAAAGTCATCTATTTGACAAAGAAAAAGTTTCATATATTCTAATACTTCATTAAAGTCTTCTCCTCTCTCTAATGTAGGAAATTCATCCTGATCACCAAAAAATTTTACAAGAAAATCACTATAATATATTTGAAGTTCGCTCATCAATTTAATAGCCTTTTTTTCTTCATTGCGATTATCTGGACTAAACCCTAGCTCTTTGAAAACTTCTAAAACTCTTGGTAAGAAACCATTGAGATAAGGAATTTCTCCTGGTTGCGAGGCAATCATACGTTCTTCCTCTTCACTTAAAAGAAAAAGGGAATTGGTAGAAATTGCTGTGAATTTTTTAATAACGTATTTTTGGTCTCCTTTGCGAACTTCCTCCTCTAAAACAAACCCAGCCTCACATAGTTTCTTTAAATGACGATAGATAGTACTAATATCTTTATCCAGTATTTCAGCTATTTGATCAGCACTAAGTGATCCTTTAGCTTTCAATAAATTCCAAATTTCCCATCTAGCCCGTTCAACTACAACTTGAACAATTTCAGGATCTTTGATAATTCGCAAATCATTCCCCAACTGCTTAATATTTGAAAATTCTTTTGAATTCCAAAAAATATAAACAAGAATATCTATACTAGGCTCCTTTTTTCTATTTAAATGTTTTTTCTAAATCTAAAAAGTAACTTCTGAAGGAGGATTAAGATGAACAAGAATTTTTGAATTTCTACTATTGAAAATATCTCTATTAAGTAAGATTAAGGCCTATTTTACTTATTCTAAGATTTAATGAGAAAAAGGAAGCATAGAATAGATCTGCCTTAGATAGAACAATGTGGCAAAAAATATTTTCATAACTTTCCCTAACAAAGGCTTCTTAATCCATTAATTTTTCAACTCATAATAACTAATCAATAGACTGAAGAGATCTTTGAAATCTGTTTTTTTCCAACACCAAGTTTGATTTTCATAATGAAAAAATGTATCCAATTATGGACTTATCTAATCTAGTTGGAAACCTAAGATCAGAACATATTTTTTTATTCTGAATAAGCAGCTGATTTATTTTCTAACCAATTTTAAATGGTATTTGTTATATTAATATAAGAATTCATTTTTTAGATAAAAATTAGTCCTATATTAAACACCAGATTCATTAATTCAATCTCAATGCAGAAAAATCTATAGAAATGAAATAAGATGGGGAAGTTTATGCAAGCACTTCGATTTCATGCTAGTATACCAAGATATTTAACTACAAAATTATTGGGAAAAATAACTCCTTTAGCCTATTATAACTTTTTTTCTCCAACAAAGCTGGATAATATCCCAGAACCTGAAATCTTACCTGGATGGGTGAAAGTTAAGCCAATTCTTACTGGAATCTGTGGATCAGATATAAATACAATTTTACTTCAAGAAAGTCCTTTATTAGAACCGCTTTGTTCCTTTCCATCAGTTTTAGGACATGAAAATGTAGGTATTATATCAGAAATAAGCCCAGAGGTAAAAAATATCAAAAAAGGGGATCGAATAAGCTTAGATCCGATCCTTAGTTGTCGTGTCAGGGGGATTTCCCCTCTATGTCAGAATTGCACAAATGGTGATTTTGTCCTCTGTAATAATTTCGATAAGGGAAATATCAATCCTGGATTCGATATTGGGTGGTGTAATTCAACTGGTGGAGCATTTAGTTCGGCATATTTAGCTCATCAGACACAGGTGTATAGGGTTCCTGAAAATGTAAGTGATCTAAATGCAGTATTAGTGGAACCATTCACAATTGGCCTTCATGCAGTTATAAGGAATTTTCCTAAAGACTCTGATACAGTTATTGTAATAGGAACAGGAGTAATAGGATTAATGGTTCTAAGTGCTCTACGAGCCTTAGGAAGTAAAGCAAAAATTATTGCCCTAGATACAAATGAAGAACGAGGAAAATTAGCGGTTGAAAAAGGAGGAGCAAATAAGTTTGTTAAAGTTGGAAAGTATTATTATAATTCTCTTGCTAATGAATTAAAAATAAGAAAGTATAAACCAATTTTAGAGAAAAAACCATTACCAGTGGGTGGAGGTGCTGATATGATTTATGAATGTGTGGGATTATCAAATACCATTGAGGATGCTTTACGTCTAACAAAGGCAGGGGGAAAACTAGTATTGATTGGAAATCCCCATAGGATCAATGTGGATTGGTCACTAGTTTGGGCACGGGAACTACAAATAGTAGGGTCATTTGGATCCTGTATGGAAACATATAAGTCAAAAAATGAACATGCATTTGATATTGCTTTACGAATGCTTAGTAACAAAAAAGTTGACCTTTCATGGATGATAACGCATCATTTTCGTTTTCCAAGTGAATACAAGAAAGCATTGAAATACTCAATGAAAAAGGATAAGTATCATGTTGTGAAAGCAGTTTTTACATTCGAAAATGAGTAATTTTTCAGTACCTTTGCCAGTCAATAGATCCAGATTTTCCTCAGAATTTTCTTTTAAATCCAATTATTACTTTTTAACTTAATCTAGACATCCTTCTAACCAGATACCTGCTAATGTACTAAAATCAGGTGGTTCGAGATTAATTTCTCTATCAATAACAAAGTCAATAACTGCGGGTTTGTCCGATTCCTCTGCAGCTTGTAAAGCTGATCTGATTTTAGATGGTTCTGTAACTCGAATTCCGAAGCAGTCCATTGCTTGAGCTATTTGATCATAACGAACATCAAAAAAGTCTACACCAATATATCGTTTGTCATAAGCTACTTTTTGACCTGCTTTAATCATACCATATGCACCATCATTCAAAATACATACAGTAAAATGAAGCCCTAGTCGTCTTGCTGTTTCTAAATCTTGAACATTGAACATAAATGAACCATCACCCATAATAGCATATACCTTTTTGTTTGGTTTAGCTAATTTTGATCCAATCGCATAACCTATTCCAACACCTAGATGTCCAGAATCACCTGCCCATAAAAAGGTTCGTGGTTCATACACACGATTTAAGTAATGACACCAGATACCTGTATTTCCTCCGTCAACGATTGTAATGGCATCTCTTGGGAAAAAATCTCGAATCTCCTTTATAGCTCTTAAAGGATGTAAAGGTGTTTTATTTGATCGTCCTAAAGCTTCATACTCATCTAACCAAGATTTTTCAGTTGCTTTATATTCAGCTAAGATCTCTCGCTTTTCAAACTGGTTCATTTTTTGTTTTACAATTGCGAATAATTCACTGATTGTAAGTTTAGCATCACCAACAATCCCTAATTCGATTTTAGTATTTAATCCAATATTTTGAGGTTCAATATCAATTTGAATAATTTTACTTTCTTCATTCCAAAATGGGGGACGTCCCCAATTCTCCATATCTCCCATACGTCCACCAATTAGCACAATTACATCTGCACACGATTGTGCAGCAATTGCTCCATAGCTAACTGGAAGCAGAAGTAAGGGATGATCATCAGGTAAAATACCACGGGCAAAGACACTTGTAGTCACAGGAATCTGAAGATATTCTGCTAAAGCGCTAATTTCAGGTGAAGCATTCGCAGCAAGCCCCCCACCTCCAACATGAATAATTGGATTTTCAGCGTGTAAAAGTATTTCAACGGCTTTTTCAAGCACTTTCGGAGGAGCAGAAGGGTTAGTAAGGTGGCGATACTGGTGAGGTTCAAGTATTGGACGATTTAACTCATTTATTTCATTTTTTGAAAATAAAACATCTGAGGGACAATCTATTAGGACGGGGCCAGGTCGTCCAGAAACCGAGGCGCGAAATGCCCAATGAATCAATTCAGGGATACGTTTCCAGTGGGAAAGAACCGCTTGCCATTTAGTAATTGGTTTAAACAGATTGATTTGATCAAGATCCTGTGTCATGCCATGGGATGGATAAATATTCCATGTTTGATTTTGAGCACAAAGAATAATCATTGGAATGCTATCAGCATGAGCAGCATACACCCCAGGAATGAGATTAGCAGCTCCAGGCCCAACTGTACCTAAACAGACACTAGGTTGCCCTGTAATACGAGCCCACGCATCAGCAGCATTCGCAGCAGACTGTTCATGCCGATAGCTAACAAAGTTGATGGATTCATCATTGTAAATGGCATCAAGGATTGGGTATAATTGATCTCCAGGAATACCGTGAACGAATTTGACATTTTCTTTCTTTAAACAGTTAACGATTACTTCTCCTCCAGTCATTTGTACCATATTAATCATCTCACCAATTAAAAATTACTCAACTAAGTAAAATTCTCTACTCAAAAAGATATTCCTAATAATTGGCCAAGATCCAAAATTAAAGTATAATTAGAGGTAGCTAATAAATATTCGATCAAGGTTGAAAGTAAAAATTCTCATAAAACATAACTAATTTACAGTTATAATTTGACGTAATCAAGCACAATACTAATAATAGCCTAAGTTCTTTTATTATTGAACTTACAATGAGTTATGTATGTTAGAAAGTGAAAAAAAATGACGATTAAAACCAAAATCACAGAAATTTTGGGAATTAAACACCCAATAATTGCAGCTCCTATGGGGCCATTTTACACCACAGAGCTCACAATAGCAGTTAGTAATGCAGGAGGATTAGGCGTCTTAAGTCATATCGGATTAGCAGAAAAAGACCCCGTAGAAGAAATGAAGAAAGATATGTTGCATGTTGTTGAACATACCGATAAACCTTTCGGGTTTAATATCCGAACATCACGTATGGAACCATATGCTTCAGTTTTATGTCATGATATTCCAAAATTCATCATGGAAAATCCTAAACTCAAGGAGCAATGTATGTATGCGCTAACAAGTGCAGGTTCAGCTAAGACATTACCAAGTTCTTCAACGTTCCAAAAATTGAAAGAAGAATCAGAGATAAAACATTTTCACGTGGCTCCTGCATTGTGGCTAGCTGAAAAATGTGTTTCAGCAGGTGTTGATGGTTTAGTTGTTACTGGTGGAGAAGGAGGAGGACATCAATCCTATGAAATGGTTAGCACTCTAGTTTTACTTCAACAGGTGCAACAAAAATATCCAGACTTTCCAATAGTAGCATGCGGTGGGTTTGCAACTGGTGAAGGACTCGCAGCAGCATTAGCATTAGGAGCAGGGGCAGTTGCTATGGGATCAAGGTTTATTGCATCAAAAGAAAGCGAATTTCATGAAACTTACAAGAATGTTGTTCCTCCAGCCCACGCTCAAGATACAACGATGGCCACAGGAGTCTTCGGCCCTATACGACTTTGGAAGAATAAATATGCAATAGAACATGTAATGATTGGTTCTAAAGAAGAAAAACTGGCTCAAGAATCAACATTGAGTGCAGATGATATAATTGAAACTATGAGAGCTTATGAATTAGCTTACAAAGGAAATATTGATGATGGGGCTGTTCTTCTTGGACAAAGTATTGGTTTGATCGATGACATTGAAAGTGTAAGTAATATTATAGAAAAGACAGTAAAAGACGCGGAGGCTGCATTGAAACGTGCAACAGATCTTATTATCTAAATATAATAAAATAATCAAAGAAAAAAGAGTAGACTAAAGATTCAGTTTCCAATTGATTAAAGATTCAATTAAATTCTTCCTAGATAATTCACCATTTGTATGCATTTCTAGAAAATCGTCTTCCCCAAACATTATACTTTCAATTTCATCTACTGATTTACCTAGGGCATATAGTCCTGAAACGGTTTGATATAGTGACTCTATCTCAGTTAAACGGTCTAGGATAAAATCTTTCCCATAAATGACCTCTTTCCCGCTCAAAAAAAGTTGTAAATGATCCATATGACTTATAAAATTAAATAGCTCTTTAATTGAATGATAAATCATAGAAATATCTTCTGATATATTTGAATTTTTTCCAAAAAGCCGTTTATACTTCAGCTGGATCCCATCTGCTACAAAAACCCATTGTTTTTGATTTTCAATAAATGCTACTTGGTCGGGAGCATGCCCAGGCATCGGAAATGATTCAAACATTAATTCCCTCGTCTTTGTATAAATTGTCTTGGGAATTTGTTCAGCTTTAATGGGGAGCACTTTTTCCCCCCATGCAATTTTTCGATATAATGGATATGTAAAACCATTTTTAAGAACTGGTATACCCTCTGAACTAGCATAAACAGGGATGTTATATTTTTCTTTTACTAAATAAGCTCCACCAGAATGGTCTTCGTGAGTATGAGTTAAATAACAGGCTTCAATGTTGTTAATACCAATTGATTTAAGGAATTCTTCGAACTCTTCTACCCCTCCTGGAGCTCCTGTATCAATAAGAATACCATCAATATAATAACATGACGTCCAAAAAGGAGAAGTAAATATTTCATGATCAGACGCCCAACACCATTCCTGAATCTCCCCATTGCTATGGGAAATATATTTGGTTACCATTTTGAAGCTACCAATTGTTAAGTGTGTAATATTGATTTAAATCAATTAATGTTAATCCATCTCTAATTTTCACTTCGGGTCATTTTATAGACTACAGGATGAATCGCATCAGGGCAACTTATCGAAAAAGTATTTGGGTCTTGTGGATCATATATATTTTTTCCCCCATAAGCCAGTACTAATAAATAAGGATGAAGAACAGAGAGAGCGGAGGGACACATTTTGTTTCGATCTTTAGGGTATTGGAAAACATTTCCAATCTGAAATCCACGGGAACATTTTCCATTATTATGAATATTTGTTATTTTTATAGTAATTTGGGGGACTTTAGGTAATTCATCATCTGTTGGTAACATTTGTATCACAATTATTCAGCTAATACTTTCTAAATCACAAAGAAAATTTCAAATATTAACAGCTTAGGAAATAATTATTTCTTCCCAATAAAAAATAGGATTGATGCACTGGTAATTCCTTTTTCCTGAATTTGTGTCTTAATCATTTCTCCCTCTTTTCTCAATTTTTGTATATTAGGATGATCTTTTAGCATCTCTAAACGCTTAAAATCACGATCAATTTCTTTAAGAGCAAAATTGATTATCTCGTGGTTCTTTGGATCTTCACATTCGAATTTATTTTCACAAAAAAGACATTTAATGTAGTGTGTTGATTCGTAAGTGCAACTAGCTTTTAAATTCAAATTATTAAGAATTCTCTTTATTTTTCTTCGCGAAAAGGTTTTATTATGAGGGATTCCTAGTAAATTATCAATTTTAGCTCCCCAATGGTGCTGAAGCATATCGTTTTTTTGTGATTCTGATTGATTGCCATCTGAAAATGGTTCTTGGATAATAAAAGTTCCATCAGGTTTTAGTACACGCTTCATCTCACTTAGTACTGAATCAATATTTGAAAGATGGTGTAAAGAGTGTGATAATGAAACAGTATCGAATATATCATCCTCAAATTCCAAGTTTTCAGCATTCATTTTTAAAAATTTTACTGATCTGTCTGCATAATCCTTTTTCATGGATTCTAAATCATCAAATTTAATATCAACACCAATAAACGTAGAATAATCTTTCAATGATTTCTGTAGAACAGTAATAAAGTTACCTTTCTCAGTAGCAACATCTAGAATCTTTCCCCCAGAAATCTTTTGTAAATTTTGTACTATTTCCTTTGCACTAGATTGAGCTAATCCATGAGGAAGTCTTTCCATGTTTAGCTATCTCCCATAATATTTAGTCTTCAATAATATCTGATCCAAGTAATAGGATGATTGTTTCCTATACATTAAGTTACTTTCTTTTTCTTTAATAATGTTATGATTGACCATGATCCAAAGTGAATAGCATTAACCTGCAATGAACGTATTAATACACTCGATTTAAATGATATTATCTCCTTAATGGCGGAAAACCATTATTTTATTGATACAGAAAACAGAATTGAATAGAAAAACAAATAAAAACAAGCTGAAAAGATTTTTTTCAAGGATTTCCAGATTAAATTAATTTGTTCTATCCAATAATATTATGAGACAATTTTATTATCCTATTAAACCATTCTGAATTTTCTGAATCCTCACTGGGTTGACAAGTAATTTTAACAGTAAAAATAGATTAGATTTAAGACATAGAAGAGCAAATTTATTTAGATGAGGAATAAAATTGTAAGCATTTAACATAGATTAAGAAAGAGAAAGGGAAAACCCAACAATATCATTACTTTTGAATAAATCGGAAGTAAATTTAAGGGTTTTAAAATCAATTTACCTAGAATATTGTTTTTGGATATAATATGACACCCCACGAATACAGGAATATCAAAAATACTAATAAATGCGAGTAAATTCTTGAGACACCTAAACTTTAGAGGTGTATCATAACTTGGAGGTAAAATATGCGTTATATTGACATGCAGACTTGGTCTCGACAGGATCATTTTAGATTATTTAACACATTTAATCATCCCCATTTCAGTATGTGTGCAAATATCGATGTGACAGCATTTCAACCAGTTGTAAAGCAATGTGGCTATTCACTTACCATAGCTATTGTATACATAATTGCACGAGCATCGAATGCGATTCCAGAGTTCCGTTACCGCATTCGTAAGGAGCAAGTGGTTGAACATGAGATCGTAAACCCAAGTTTTACCATTCTAGTGAATGAAGATCTTTTCACCTTCTGTACAATTGAGTACACAGAAAATTTCTCAGATTTTGCAACAAGAGCTGAAGAGAGGGTTACTTATGTGAAATCAAACCCAAGCTTAAATGAAGATCCTGGAAGAGATGATATGTTGTTCATGACTCCAATACCTTGGGTTTCTTTTACAAGTTTTATTCATCCAATGAATTTTCATCCTGCAGATTCTATTCCACGGTTTGCGTGGGGAAAAATCTTTAATGAAGGGGGATTATTGAAAATTCCATTAAGTGTCCAGGGGCATCATGCAGTCATGGATGGAATACATATGGGCAGGTTTTACAAAAAAGTAGAGGAATTCTTACTTCATCCCAAGGTTATACTAGAGAGTATGTAAAAGCAGTTATCATTTCTATTATCAACTGGTTAGACATAAACCTGAAAATTTTTTGATCTATTAGAAATTTTATATCAAATCTCGGACATGAATTTGTTGTCAAAAAAGAAGGGATAAAATTATCCCAGAAATATGTAACTTACAAGATGTCCTATTGAAATAAGCCATTTTAGGATGATAAGAGATCCTAAAATTAAAAGAGATTGATATTCATTGATATTAAACGGAAGAGAAATATTAAGGAATATTAAAGCAGATAAAATGATTATTAGTGCTCCAATAATAATTCCTAACAAAATAAATGGATGTATCCAATTATTTCCAGTCCAATTCAGACGGGTACCTATCGCTAAAATACACATCATGAAACCAATAATGAATAGAACGATAAAAGTCTGATTAGTAGATGAAAGAAATGGTACCTCTTGTTTGTTTAAAATTAAGTACATTATTCCTAAGACAATCAATCCTAAGATAATCAGTGCTAGTTCAGTCAATAAATTCATGTTTTTTACCTCGCTGATTAGTTGTGTTTGATTTGTTTGTTTAGTTTGCATTTTAATTTCCTCTTAAAAATTTCAAAAGATCTTTTTGGTCAATGGTTAGTCGAATTTCCCCTTGTGTAAACAATAACACAAGGATTGTCGCATCATCTACAAAGATATGCTTCAGTTCACCAAGATTAGAGCTAAATAAGTAATATGAATTCCATACATCAATAATAATTGAAGGTTTTTCATTTGATACCATAATACTTATTGATCGACTATTTGCCATTTAAGATTCAAGGAATATTAAAAAAAGAGTATTCTTAAAGTTTATTTGAGAAATTTGGAACTAATTACAGATTTTGTATTTTTTTCAAGATCTGAAATTTTTTATAATTTAGAAGCAACACGAAACTTGCTTTTTTTCCAAAAAAAGTCCCAAACTCTTTCTAAATAGTTTATTCCTAAAGGATCTGTTACAAAAAAGGCATAATTTGCATCAATTACCCCTTTTAGGTTAGGTAAAAGGAATAAGCCAATTTTATGGTCTAAAATCATAATATTATATTCCACTACCTCGAGGGTTCTAATTTCAAATTCCTTGCAATCCTTATGGAAAAAATCTAAATTTAAATTCTCATCTTTTGCATAAATAGGTGCAATAACAAGTACTTTATCAATTTTAACATCAGCAATTCTTGGTTGAGGATGATCAACCATAAGGTAAATCTCTTGATTATGTTTTTTTAACCTATCTATAATATTTTTTACAATTAACCCTGCTCCCTCAATAAGTTCTGCATGCTGTAAATCACAAATATCTCTTACCAAATTCATGGGTAAATTAGGTAATGGATGATTTTTAAAGAACTCAAAATGATCAATTAGAAATTCTAAAGGAAAAATACAGTTTAAGATTGTTTCCCCAAAAATAGAGAGATGATTTTGACGATCAATTCTCTCAATTAGCTTCAAATTGTTTAATTCACTTAATTGACGTGAAATTTCAGGTTTTGATAAATTTAATCTTGAGGCAAGTTCAGATAAGGTTTTAGAGCTATCATTTAGACTCTTTAAAATGCTTAATTTTGTATAATGTGTTAAATCGCTAAATAAATCCATTTTTCTCGTCCATTCCTTATTTCTAACGATACTTTTTATTAAAATTGTTATGATGATTATATCATTAAGATTTACAAAAAAGTAAGAAAGCCGGTTTAACCAGTTAATATTCGATTAATTTTGAGATTGGTTATTATACCAATGTCTATAAGCCTATTTTATGAGCTTCATTAAAGTGTTAATCCTTGCATTCTTTGTTGCACTGACAGGGGCAATGTCACCAGGTCCTCTATTAACATATTCTATTTATAAAGCGATACAAGCTAAATCAAAAGCATTTCTAGTAGGAATTTTCGTTTGTATAGGCCATGCTATTTTAGAATTCGTTTTAATCCTTATTCTCCTTATGGGGATGGGTCCTTTCATCTCAAATAAAAATATCGTTATTTTAATTGGTATAGGTGGAGGAACATTATTACTTTATTTT
>JAEOUE010000010.1 GCA_016839515.1 Candidatus Hodarchaeum mangrovi | reverse complement strand
CCTGTAGCTTTCCGAGGGTTTCCCAATAAACCTCGATCAACATTAGGCTGTCCAAAAATATTCGTGTCTTTAACAGGACCAAATAGGCCTTGCTTTGGATGATACCCCCCATACCCTTTCTCATGTATGATTCCGTTTCCATCGATCAGTGAATCATCATTTTCTGTCATTAATTTCTCTCAAATATGTAGGTGCCTTACTTTCAAATGATTAGGAAATGATTCGAACCTTGTACCTGATAGGTTGAATAATATGGTTAAAGCAACAATGGTCTCATTTTTAAAATGGGATTATTACTTATTGTATGTTTCTCTTCCTAAGCCAGAGATCGTTTTTCAATGTTGGAGTGAGTAAATAATTTTTAGGTGATTTCTTACCTACAATAAGCATATAGTTCTTCGACCCTGATTCAGTGTTGATCATCTGGAAATTTTTCAACTCACACATTAGCGGAAACCTTATTAATAAGTACATCTTTACATATACAACTAAGGTTAGACTATTCAACTTTAGATGAGTTTATACTCCAAATAATTCAGTGTGTTCCTTTGTATAACTATTCAGAAATATCCCCGATAACAAAACCGCTATCATGTTAGTAGGGATTGCACATAAGCAAGCACTACCTGCAGTAAAAATCGCTGATACTCCATAAATAAAAATCAATAATAATCCAACTCCAAGTAATATTACACCTGTCATTGTTTTTCCGCTGTAAATCCAACCAATACCGTAAAAGCCAAAAAGACCGGGTAGAATTTCAAGGATTAGTGCTATTCCTCGCTCTTTTGATGATTTTGAATACACAAATCTAGTATTATTATGTAATCCATACCCACATTTGACACAAAACTGGTTTGTTTCAGCATTTTCGGTACTGCAATTAGGACAAATCATATTATTCACTCCATAGTTGAGATTTATTCGGAATGATATGTTATCTTCTTGAAGATTTACTTATTCGAAGATTTCCCCAAAGGATTCTGTAAAATCATCCGAATCAAAATCGCAAAAACTATCTACCAGATGGACCCAATTCATATAATTACAAAACCAGCATCTTTTGAAAACAAATTCTGGTCCATGGTATCTGAACACAAGATACTTTTAGTTGTCACAAAACCTTTTTTCTCATTCAGTAGAAAAAAAGATGCTCGGTTGTTTTCCTCCTGTAATTCAGTCGCTATGGATGAAGAGGTGGAAATATTAGAGGAATCTAATACTTTGCACTTATTATATATTGAATAAACAGCAAAGGCAACTGAAAAAGAGGATTTAGGTTGTCGAATCCATTTGGCTTAAATAAGAAATTCTCCTATAGAGCACTATTCCCGTGGAGAAGTATAATAATCAGTTCTCATCGGTAATTAGAAATTGGACGGATGAATGTGGTTTTGAGTAGCGATTCCATTAATATGGAATAAGTAAATTAGAAGGATCAATATAATTCGAGCCATCTCGATCCATCTGTTATTCTTCTGGATTTTTTACACGATCTCCTTTTTCAGCAGTTACGTATCAACCAAATAATTCAAGCGAAATCTCCTCCTTGTTATTCTACGTAAAAAAACTGTCTCGTATCATGGACAAAGATTGGACGATTTGCAAACTCCATGATGGAATTGACTTGCCCTTTTAGATCTGGAAATATTCTGAAGAGCTTTGGCATTTCCGAGCTATCATTAAGAAACACACCTGATCTCCACTTAATATATATTATTCCAACCAAACATTGATAAGCTGAATCGATAATCGACACTACCTCTCCCATTAAGACGATTTGGCCTATCTTACCAAAGAAGCAGACCCGGGATAGCCTTCTCGCACCTAGAGGTTCCGTGATGAGGAGATATCATGTAAAGATGAGAAGGTTGTTCTTTCCTTTGGAACGAACTTGAGAACTACCTCACTGTTCATACGCTACATCGTTGTTCCTCGGCTGTAAAATCTATAGGGTTTTTAGAGGTCAAAGGGTAACCATCCCATAAAATAGTACCAGTAAGAAGTGGAATCTTCTGGCAAAATTAACAAGGAGATT
>JAEOUE010000247.1 GCA_016839515.1 Candidatus Hodarchaeum mangrovi | reverse complement strand
TCTGATATTATTAAAACAATTGAATCATTCCAAGGTTTTATTGAAGGTGAACGAGATCAAATAAGACGAAATTATGATCGGATTGTTGAAAACCCAATGATTGAGGTAATCCCTACAACCTATCATCACCTAGCTGATAAAGTAGTAGTCGTTACTCGTGACATTATTGGAGAAGCAGAAGAATATATAAAATCGAGGAAGAGAGTGTAACTAAACCCCTTTCTAAGATTGTAAAATTATGACCTAATATCTAGAATTATTCCCTCAAATTTGTCTAAGATTATATTTGATACGAAATTATTGTGATCAATAATACTCTTGGTTGAAAATGCTTTAAAGCCATCTATAGTTGGATTTACAATCTCAACTACTTTATTTGAAAAATTAAGAATAATAATTAATTTTTCATCTCCAAAAGTCCTTTTATATGTCAAGATTTTTTCATTAGCTGTTGATAATAAAGAAAATGTACCGATTTGAAGAGCAAGGGAGTTTTTTCGAAATTTTAGCAGATCATGATAAAATTTGAGTAATGAATCTTTATTGTTCAATTGTGTTTCGACATTTTGAGTCATTAAACTTGGTGGAACAGGAAGCCAAGGTTTTATAGAAGAATTAGGAGAAAAGCCGGCATTATTTTCTACTGGTTTCCATTGCATCGGAGTTCTACAACCATCTCGGTTGAAAAAACGTCCAATTGGTAATTTGAAGAATTTTAAGAATGCTATAGGATCAGACCATTGACTTTTAGGAATTTTAACTTGATGCATTCCTACCTCCTCTCCATAATAAATAAATGGAGTTCCTCTAATAGAAAGTAAAAGTAGGGTAAATAATCGCATTTTCTCTTCATTATTACCTAATTTGGAAATCATTCGCTTGTTATCATGGTTTGATAAACAAAAACATGGCCAATAGGGCTCAGGGAGCAATGATTCGGATTCTTGAATGATTTTAGTTATTTTTTTCGGATTAAAATCTGTATTACAGAGAGAAAAATTGAAAACAAGGTTTAAACCATCATTGTGTGCTCCATAAAGTGATCGTATTGCTTTTGGTTCCCTTGTTGCTTCTCCAACCAACATTCGAGGGGGAGAATAATTATTAACAATTTTTCGAATAGATTTACATATTTCTATTGTTTCAGGAAGAAATTGGGTATATCTTGGATTCTGGAAGAGGGATGCAGAGCTACTTTCTGAAGGAAATAATCTCCAACTTTTGGGGTTATCTCGAAATTTATTATCTTCAAAAAGAGTATGGATAATATCTAATCTAAATCCATCCACTCCTTTGTTAAGCCAATATTCAATATAATCAAACATTTGTTGTTTAACTTCTTCATTACGCCAATTAAGATCAGGTTGACAAGGTAGGAACTGATGAAGATAAAATTGACCCCGTTTTTCGTTCCATTTCCACATTGAGCCTCCAATAATAGATTTCCAATTATTTGGTGGTTTTTTTCCGTTCTTTTTTTTCCCATCCTTCCATACATACCAATCTGCTTTTGGATTGGATTGATCTTTCTTAGATTCTAAAAACCATGGATGTTTGTCACTGGTATGGTTCAATACTAAATCTAGGATCATTTTTATACCTAAAGCATGACTTTTTTCCAATAACAATTTGAAATCATCCATCGTTCCATATTCAGGGGCAATTTTATCATATGCTGTAATATCATATCCAAAATCTTCTTGAGGAGACATAAAAAAGGGAGAATACCAAATTGCATCTATACCTAATTCTTTTAAATAATCTAATTTACTAATGATCCCTTTTAAATCCCCTATTCCATTATTAGTAGAATCTTTAAAACTTCGTGGATATATTTGATAAAAAACAGCTTTTTGCCACCACATATACTTATCCATGAATATTCCTCATCTTATTGATTATGATTAACCTGAATCTCAATATCTTAATCTTTCTATAAACTACCACGGAGAGTTTTGTGGAAAATCAGGTGTCCAATCTGATGGTAATTTTCCTGTACCATAAACGGTAAGAGAAATTTTATCCCCAAAAATTTCATCTTTAGTTTTTTGGACGATTTCCAAAGGAATATCCAAATTTTTTTCATAATCAGAGGGTAGTAAAGGGTAACGGAACTTGATGAACTTTTGAGCTAGATCTAATCCATAATTTGCAGGATCTTCAATTTCAGCTAAGTACGATCCCCATATTTCCTGTTTTAAATCAGTAATTATCGTATCAGTGAATTCAAATGAATATAAATCTATTAAAAGCCTTAGAATTTCATGGTATACTTTATTTAATTTTTCTGGGGGAGAAATAAACAATATTGAACTTGCTGACACATCATAAAATGGTTCAAAACCATATCTACACAGACTTGAAATCCCTCTACTGATTATTTTACGATAAATAATAGAGGTACGAGAGTTTCCAAGATAAGTATTAATTAGGAGGGATGGGAAAAATAGTTCTGATTTAATTCCTGGTGAATTCCAACATATTGCTAAATATGATAAAGGTTTGCTTAACTCCTCTTTAAAGTAATTGAGATTAGTTTTACGTTTTGGTACGTTAATTTGGGGGGGATAAATCGGTTTTTGATTAGTTTTTTTTCCATTTTCATTAAATAATTTGTCAATAAAGTCAGTTTCTGCTTCTAGATTGAATCCACCACCTACAATAGTAATAATAGCATTATGGAGGGAATAATGTTTTTTGATATATTTTTCTAATGTACCTAAAGACATTGAAGTAATAGAATCTATTGATCCTAAAATATTATGCTCTAAAGGTGTTCCAGCGAAGTGATGAGCTCGAGCATTTGAGTGTGCATTGAATTCTGGCATATCCTTGTATATTTGGATTTCCTGCAAAATAATTTGCTTTTCAGCTTCAAACTCTTTAGGATTTAACTCTTTATTTAGTAGAAGATCATTCCAAATTTCAGCTGCCTTTCTTAAATTTCGTGTTGGAACTTTGGCATAATAGATAGTATGATCATAACTTGTGAAAGCATTAAGATCAGCCCCTAATTGGGAAAATTCTTGATTTATTTGGTTTGCATCTCGTAAGGGAGTACCTTTGAAAAACATATGTTCTGTAAAGTGACTTACTCCGTCATTTGATCCTTTTCCAAACCCATTTTCGTACATAGCCCCTGCATAGAATCCCACTGAAAAAAGAGTCGTTTTACCTCCTGGAATTGTAACAAGTTGGACTTGTAAATTATTCTCTAAACGAAAAACCTTAATTTTATTAGCAATATTTACTATTTCAGTTGATTTTGCCAATGGTTTTCGATCTCCTTAGGATCTATATCTCCTGAAATCGCTAGGCTTATATTTTCAGGTTTAAATATTGATTGCCAGAGTTTATGCAGTTTTTTTGGTGTTACTTGTTCAATTTCCTTATAACTATCTTTTATATTGGGAGATAATCCGTGAACTTTACGATTAATAATTCTTGAGGTGATTATGCGAGAATCATCTAGAGAAAGATCCTGCATTCCTAAAAGATAATTTTTAGTGGTTTCGTATTCAGTAATTGATATTTCTTTTTTAACTAGATCATATATCAAATCCGTTAAGGATTCTATTGCCTCTGTAGCTCGAACTGGTTTAGTTTCCATAAAACATCGAAGAATAATTTTATTTGCTAACAGTTTTATGACAGAACCAGTTAAATATCCGAATGATTTTTTATCACGAAGAACTGTGAACATTCTTGATCCATAAGATTCACCTAATATTCCACTTGAAAATCGAACACACCCTAATCTTGATGTTTGCATGTCAATCGCGATATTAAGGCATATATAAGCATTCTCATCTTCTTTTGTTGATGAGGTGATTAATCGTTTGTGTACCATTTGACCTGAAGTATTATTTTTTTTGGTAGTTAGTTTAGATTTATCTTCAATTAATCGTGATAGGATTTTTTCATCTAGTTTTTTTCTAATATCTTTTGGTAAATAACCAATGGCAAAACCCCACGGTTCTATTAAAAAATCAGGCAGTATTTGATGGAGATTTTCAGATGAAATCGATTTTAGTGATTTTAAATTCCCAATAAGAGATTGACTATAGGGGTTCCCTTCTCCAAAAACAGCTTTATCAGCTTCAAAAAAGATAAGTCGTTGAAGCGCATTTGCCATAATTCTTTGGTACACTTGAATTAGGTTTTGAGTCTCAATTTCAATGTGTTTAGGATTAAGACTGGGATTTTCAGTCATATCAAATAATAAATCTAAGGTTTCCTCTGCATATTTAGGGTGAGTCTGTGCCCCTATAACCGCAAAATCTTTTTCAACTAATGTAAATAGACTTCCACCTTTACCATCTATTTTTCGAGCAATTTGTTGTTCTGAATAGTTATAAGTTTCACGAGTCATGGTTTGGAGTAAGATTTGTGTCGCTCCTGGAATTTGGTCTTGGGTAGCTCCTCTATTTGTCACAATGCCCACGGTACAAGTTCGGAGATTTGGAAATGAGAGAATAATTGGCCTCTTCATGTTTTTCATATCCAAAAACTGAAATCAGAGATAAAGCAGTTATTTTTAACATCAATTCGAAACTAAGGATTTAATTGTAGTTGTGAAGTCGCAATAGGACCTATCCTAGCTCTAGAACGTTTCCACCAATATATTAAGGCTCCAAGTAAGGTACCACCAACAAGTATGATTTGAAAACTAGTGAGTAAATTCCACCAATCAACATTTGTAAAAGAACCTGTAATTGCTGGAGCTAAATTTTGAGCATTCTCTGAGAGTTGTGTTATGACTTGAGCTTGAAGATCTCCTCCAAAAATAAAAGTATCAAGAAAAGGCATTGCTCCACCACTTAGAACTCCGAAAATTGCTACTAATTGACTTAATCGATTACTAACTACTCGTGTTTCTTCTAATTCTAACTTTAATAGAATATTACTTTTCTCGTCTTTGATGTACAATACTCCTTCTAATTGTGTAGATCGAAATCCTGCTTCAACTAAAGGTGTGATATAGAAGGTTAATTCACTTGGAAAATTTTCTGGTTTTGGACTAAAAAATTGAAAAGTTGGTTGAACAAGGCATCCAGAGAGTAAAGGTTCAATTATAAGATCGCTTTTTATATCATATAATTCAAAATCACCTCTGGTCTCGGATTCTTCTTCACCAGTCAATATATGAATCTTATCTCTTTTTAATTTTATAGCTAGAGTTGATAAAGTAACAGTAAATGGATAAGTTTTACGTGGATTCATCCGTGAGTAATAGTGAACATGAGTATGAATTGTTTGCCCTTTAGACATTTTAGATGAAATAGTATCAGGTTTTATGCTCTCTTTTTTAGATATTGATTCCATTCTCTCCATGGAAGGGACTGGTGGTGAAGTTGGGCTTGTTTTTCGACTAGGAGCACCAAATGCTGGGCTAGGTTTAGGAGGCTGAGCTTCCTTAAGTACTGGGGCTGATTTAGAAGCTTTTTCTCTCTTAAAAGTTTCTGCTTCAGATTCATGAATAATTTTTGAGAGTGAAAGGTCATCAAAAGCTTCTTCTTCTTCTTCTCCAAAGCTGATTTCCTTATCTTCAATTTCATCAAATGTTCCCGCATCCTCACTTACTTTTTCAGCTTTGAATCTTTGACTTTCCACAGTCTCTATAATATTTTTGGATAATGTTGCAGCATTTTTCGCATAAATTTTATCTGGAGTAAGAGCAAGCTCTGTCAATATTGGTTGAAATTCATCATCAAGTTTGAAATTTTTCCATAAATCTGGAGTTAATAATAATATCTTGATTAAAAGATATTTTGCTAGTTCTGTACTTGTTTTTAAAATTTCTTTAATTATACTATTAAATTTTAAGGGGTATTGGGAATAGAAATTGTTTAATTTATTAGCTAAATATGATTGGAATTCAAAAGAATCGAGATAAATAGAATCTGGTTGTAGAGAGGATAAAAAGGAGGGAATCTGTTCTAACCAATCATTCGGAGATTCAATATTTATAGGAAAAACCAATTCAAAAACCTCATGTTCTGTTTTTCTAGAATGAGCATATGTAAAAAGATCTAGTACCTATCAAAAACATTTCTTAATGAAAAAATAACACTTTTTAATATGAACGCAATTCAAGAATGAGGAAAATTCAATACCATGAGAGATTCAAGAATGTAAGTTTCAATAGTTTTTCTAACAAAGAATTTTTCCCTATCCCTAGTTTGGTAAGGTCCTCATTCTGAATAAAGTCGATTATCTCTGAAATTCTTACAGATTCTGAAAGATCTAACATTTCTCGAATTGTAATTAATTCAATATATAATTGATTAAGCTGTACAAAATTACTTATTTGGTTATTAAATGCTTGTTTAACCGTAATGAGTTTAAAATAATAGTCAATAAGGTCAGAAATAGGAATTTTTTGTGAGATTTCAAGTTCAGCTCTCATTTGTTTCAGTTCATGCCATATTATTGTCAAATTATACTCAGAAATTGGAAAAGCTTCATTTAAATAAGATTTTATTTTTACTAGTTCAAGTTCATCTATTTGTTTTTCAGAATTTACCTTTTTAATTGAACCATTATACATTATCATTCGACATCCACCAAATTGATAGATTTCAGACAATCTTCAATTAATTTATTTCTCACCAACATATAAACTGGTAATTTCCTCTTGGATTTCCTTTATCAATTCGTCAAAAGGTCTTAGTAGATGTATCTCAATACTCTCTTCTGCAGGATTATTTAAATCTATCAGGACTCCCTTGTCTATTAGATTTGGTAAACCCTTTGGGATATAAATTAAACCTTCTCGTATGAAATGAAATATCACTTTCAAAATTTTTCTTTTTTCTTCAACCGTTTTTATGCCTAATACATTGAAAACATGCTTTAAATTTTGAATCGAAGTATCTTTAAATGAAAGAAGCAATAAAGCTCTATTTGCTACTTCTTCATCTCTTGAAGTTCTCATAGGTATCTTTTTAATTTCCTGCTGAGCTACTGTAATGTTTTCTGATTCTTTCCAAGCTATAAGCTTTCTTTCAGCAGAATTGGCTTTATCTATATAGGATTTTTCTGAATACACATTAAAATCCTCCACTTAAAGCAAATCTTGTTTTATCAGTTGGGTCCTGAATTAGAAGAATTCTTTCATGTGTAAAGTATTCTACTAAGTCCAGAAAATAAGACAGAAGCTGTCTAACTTCGGCTTCTGTATAATTCTGTGAATTATTAAACTTGAGATGAAGAACATGCAATCCCTCTTGTGATTCAAAATTAGAAAAAAGATTAGTTGACATATATAGGAGCTGAAATAAGTGATCTAATGATTTTTTCATTCCAAATTGCTGAGTTAAACGCATTTCTTCTTCAATCCTTCGGAAAGCTGACAGCTTGTGTCTTGATTAAGTTATAATGAATTCATGTTGATATATAAGCAAGTAATAGAACTATGACAATTTCCTTATTTGGATGTCATCTTGAAGTTTTTGACCAATTTGAGAACTTGATGTCATTTTCCCGACAAAAATTTCTGGAAATTGATTTTTATATGAATTAAGACATTTCAGCATCGAGAAAGGAATTTTCTTATTAGCCCTTTTAATTCTTGTAAGATTATGCTAAACACTTATCATTGGAAATTAGATAAAAGGTGAAATAATACATAGAAATGTATCCAAGTATTTTATTTTTTAGCTCCAAATGAATAATATACTAAAAATATACATTCCATCCATGTATCCTTGGATTTAAAAAAATACAATTTTCTGAAACGCTATAGTTAATAAATTGGGATAATAGAACACTAGACTTCCTTTCTGATTTAATAAGAATCAAGTATCCATTCTTATCCTTTGTTAACTTTCTCTAATTATAAGATACCCCTAGAGTAACTGAATCAAGGAGGATGGTATTATAAAAAATGTTAATTGCTTCCTATTGAGTTTAAAAATGATATAAGTAAATTATATATTCGCCTAAGTCAGAAAGTAAGAAAAAAAAAATTATTTGTGATCCTATACTATACCTAAAAGAATAAAAGAACCTAAAATTCTTTTAAATCAATCTGTTTATACTTGTTATAACTAGTTAATGATGTTTGGATATTCTATACACGAGTTAAGAGAAGGATATTTGATGCAGAAACCAATACAATTAAAAGATCAGAATTTTCAAAAGTATTTAGAGAGAATCAAGCATAAAATTGTTATACTTTCAGGAAAAGGTGGGGTAGGAAAATCCACTGTTGCAGCTAATCTTGCTTTAGTATTTGCAAAACAATTTCCAAATAAAACAGGGATTGTTGATTTAGACATATCAGGACCAAATATTCCTAAAATTCTGGGATTAGAAGGAAAGCGAGTAGAGGTAGAAGAAGAGGGAGGAAAAATTTTCCCTGTTGAAGGCCCACTTGGATTAAAAGTTATTTCTACAGCTTTTTTCTTAAGTTCTAAATCTACTCCAGTAATATGGCGTGGACCAATGAAAATAAAAATTTTAAGACAATTCTTGACAGATTTTGAATGGGGTGAGTTAGAGATGCTAATTTTTGACATGCCCCCTGGAACTGGGGATGAAGCTATATCCATTATGCAATTAATACCTAATATGGATGGTGTGGTTATTGTGACAACTCCACAAGAAGTTTCTTTATTAGATACTGGAAAATCTCTTGTAATGTCACGAAAAATGAATCAAAATGTACTTGGAATTGTAGAAAATATGTCCGCATTTAAATGTCCTTCATGTGGTACTACTCATCATATATTTGGTGAAGGAGGAGGAATGGCTTTAGCAAAGGAATTTCAGACGGATTTATTGGGGCAGATTCCCCTAGATCCCGTAATTCGAGTTCAAGAAGATACGGGAATAAATGAACCTTTTGTATATTTCATACCTGTAGCTGAAAAATTACTTAGGAAAATTGTTAAAGCTTAATTTAATAGATTAATCATGTTAGGAATTGAATATTACTCTCATAGGTCTAGAAGCTAATGCTAAGACAGAAAAATCTAATTATCGTATTAAGTATATTCTTATTATTAATCACTCCCGTTCCTTCTCATTCAGCCCAACCAGTCCTAATAGAATGTTACATAATTTATTATTCTGAATGTTCTGCTTGTATGTCAAAATATAGCACATATGTTAAACCTTTTTACAATTCTTATAGAGATAATGAGACCATAGATTTTCTTCTAATAGATACCTACACTGAAATCGGACTAGCATCATATTGGGATATAATTGATTCTCTTGACATTAATACTTCCACATTACAAGGTTTCCCATGGGTTATATTCCATTGGGGAGATAATCAGCTGATAATTATAGATGAAAGAAACCTTGAATCGATTGAAACCACCTTTCTAGCAATTCTAACAGATTCAGGATATACTGTTCCTAAAACATCACAACCATTCATCCCAAAAATTTCAATTGAGTCTCTTGATCTACCATTGCTTGGAATTTCTTCATTATTAATCCTTGGAGGTTTAATTTTCTTAAATATTCCCTGCTTATGGTATTTTTCCCCAAATCGTAATCAAAAGGTACTCAAAAGGATCTCAAAAAAACGTTTTTTGATTCTTATTGGATTGACCTTAATCTCATTGATAACCCTTACTTATCAACTCCTTGATTATATTCGTGGTGGATGTGGCTGTGCTGGAGGTAATTTGGCTCAGGTATTGTTATTTCGTAGATATGATCATCTAATGCTTTTTAATATAGAGATACCATTTTCTTTAATGGGTATAGGGCTTATGAGTTCTATTTTCATAATAATTAATTTCATAAGTATTATTCCCACTCCATTCTCCATTAATATTGAAACTAGGAAATTTATAGTTATAACAGAAAAAAATTTACAGCTATTGTATAAGTTACTTACCTTATTGTTATTTGTTGGATTTTTATCTTTATTTTATCTTCTTTATATTGAATTATTTCTCTTAGAATTCATCTGTTTATTATGTACTATCTCTCAAATGGTTATAATAATTGATATTCTATTAGTTTTTACTTGGAAACCATTCCATACCAATCAAGTTCCCTCTCCACTAATTAATAAATCTTAATTGAAAATGGAAAATTTAAGGAAAAAAAAGAGGGAGTGATCTTGAGATTATTAAAGACTACTATTCATCTTCCCAGTCGTCGTCTTCGTCGTCCCAATCTTCTTCGTCGTCCCAATCTTCATCTAAATCTTCTTCTTCCTCATCAAGGTCTTTCTTTTTATCTTTAGATCCCATTTTTTGTTATTTACCTCCTAGGTAATAAATTTGAAAAACATTATTTGCACCAGATAAGATTGATGAATCAAGCTTTCTCTAGTGTTTAATGGTTAAATAACTTGACAATTATTTCTTTTTCTTAGCTGCTGAAGATTTTTCTGTTTTTTTCTTTGTACTACTTTTCTTTTTAGACAATTAGTTCACCTTATTTCAAATCAGATTCATTACGACCGCAATTTCTTTTAGAGGCCGCTGGAAAATTGTTTTCTATGAGAATATTTAAGCATTTGCAAATAGCATAAAAAGAGCTGGTTTAATGATTAACAAAATAAGATATTCTAATAATTAAGATAAGCGTATAAATTATAGTAATAGCAAAGCTTTTAAAAATATTAATCAAAATTAATTTATAGAATAAATAAATGTATCTAGACTGAATTTCCTGTATTATTTGCCGTGGTTGATTTAGTATCAAACAAAAAAGATGTCTAATCTCTGAAATCTATCTAAAAAGGTTGATCTTTATAATTAATTAAAAATGACCAAAATAAGTAGATTTAGATATTTAATTCATGATAACGGAAACAGTGTATTAAGTGGTCATTTACCATTCCGATTGACTGCATAAATGCATAACAAATTGTAGGACCAATAAAAGTAAAC
The DNA here is from genome assembly GCA_016839515.1 of Candidatus Hodarchaeum mangrovi. Classification (GTDB taxonomy): domain Archaea; phylum Asgardarchaeota; class Heimdallarchaeia; order Hodarchaeales; family Hodarchaeaceae; genus Hodarchaeum; species Hodarchaeum mangrovi. The sequence goes on along the minus strand of JAEOUE010000247.1, from coordinate 5,551 downwards.
CCTCGTTTTTTTAAATCATTACTTATATCTTTAGAAAGTGGTGTGAAAGAAGGTAGCTCTGAAAGGGCTTTAAATTTATTCTGGATTGGTTTGTGATTAATAAAATCCCATAAATATTGGTCAAATGAGTCAAATTCAGATTGAATTTCTATAAATCTTTTTGCATTATTTATAGTGCTCTTAATTTTTAATTTATTACGAATAATTGATTTATCTTCCAAAAGGCGTTCAATATCGGTATCATTATATTTTGAGATTATTTTAGGGTCAAAGTTTTCAAATGCTGTTCTATATCCATCACGTCGTTTAAGAATGGTCGTCCAACTCAATCCTGCCTGCGCGCCTTCAAGTACAAGTAATTCAAATAATTCACGGTCATTATGAACAGGAACACCCCATTCAAGATCATGATATGCAATCATTTGTGGATCATCCCCTGCCCACTCACAACGTGGTAGTTTATTCGTATGCATAGTCAAAAAATCCCGGTTTGTAAACTTTGTTGATGTTGGACTAATTTATAATGGTTAAATACTAATTGATAAAATTTTTCCTTCAATATCGATTCCAATTCTGAATCTTAGGGTATTTTGTTAATTTTTCCCCATAAGAATATTTTTCCCAGATTGACCCCCATTCTGTGTTCTTAAATTCTTTAATTTTTCTTTTTCCTCTAATTGGATACCAGATACGATCATGATAGATTTCTGATGTGGCAATAAATAACCAGAAAATTGGTGTATGGAAAAGGAGCATATGAATTGGTCTCAAGATCCGGTATCTATATGTTGTATTACGAATACGTTGATCCCATCTAACTATTAGGCTTCGTTCTGTATGAAAATTAAAATTTATCTTATTAAATTCTGCTGAATCCATACCTATAAGGTCAATTTGGTTTAAATCTCCTGTTCCTAACCCTTGATCATGAGCCATTTTGATAAATTTTATTTTTAACGGATCAAAGCCCATAATCTTTGCAGAAATAGCATCAATGGCTACCTGATCATCACTTGCTAATAAAAGGTTTGAAACGAATGGATCCATTATACGGGGTCCTGCACCATCCCCAGAAATTGTTCCATCTGTAATTGCTAAAATTCCTTGATGAATCTCTTTCTGGATAGTTAATAGATCAACTAAAATTTCATGAATGACTCTGTGACTATGATGACGATATTTTGGTATTAAACCTCCAAAAGCATTTTTTAGTGCTCCTGTGATAATGGTATGTCCATGAGTTTTAATTGTCGGTAGATGAATTATATTTGAGTTTAAATAAATTTCAGGAATTATAATTTTATCTTTGAATAGCTCCCTCATGTAAGGAACGTCTCCTTTAGGGTCGTAAGGAACCCATTTTTCATTTGTGAGAGGTCTATATTTTACATTATATGAATTAAAGACATTTAACCATTTATTTAAATAGGCGCCTTTCCAAGGATGAGTTACTACAGTTTGATTCTCGGTAGGAATAATTGTTTCTGTTTTCATACCATCCTCTGTTAGTTTTTTTAGAACACCATCTAATTGCCATGGAGGAGTGGAACAAGCAGGGAAAAAGAGAGACCAAGATAAATTAATCTTAATAATTGTATTTATATCACTATTTTTAAGAATAGATTTGTAATTAATCTCATCTAAGAGACTACTATAATCTTCAATAATAGTCTGAGGTTTAGTGCGAAGTACAGCAACTTTCGACATAAAATCACAATCTTATGCTAATATAAAGACAAATTATTAATTTAATTTCAACCTTAACAAAAATAATTTCGTGATAAGATTATTATACCATCCTAAAACAAATTTTTTAAAATTATAGGTATCTTTTCTTGCTTTAAATATGGATTTTTTTTCATTAAAGCTTCTATTAAATGTTGATAACCAATTTCCTCTAATAGTTTTTTTAAATCTAAGTTCATTAGGATTTGTTTTGATATTGGACGTTTCATATCCCAAAAAATGTAAGAACGATAATATTCATCAGTTATTGGATGATTTAGAAGTGTATGAACTAACATGGCTTTCCAATAATTATCAAAAGAAAGGAAATAACAGGTATCATCAAGAACAACTGGTTTTCCTTCTTTTGGACCTATAAAGAGAAATTTTAAATTTTTATAAAAACCTGAAATAGCAATTTTCCAAGGTTCCAAGGTATAATCTCCAATACCAAATATAGAAAATCTTGGGCGTTTCAAATAAATAGCACTTTTTCTTCTGTCAAGATAAGATGCTTTTTCCATTAAATATTTCCATGTTTTTGGTGCAGTTTTTCTAAGTATTGAGGTATCTTGGCCTGTATGTTTCTGTGTTAACAACATCCAACGATTTGGGTTGGTCTTATTATTTGCTAGATCAGAGCTTTTAAGCATCGGGTATAAATAATCATTTTCTATTTCGATTTCTTCTTTCAATCCATTAATATAATGTTTTTCTCCTTTTATAAACTCCATAACTTTTACAGAATCGTGTTTAATTCCTGATCGCCATTCAAAAGGAGATTCTCCATTTAAATGATTCCATTTTCTATAATATTCTATATTTGCTATTAATTTTCCATCAATGACTCCTATTTCATGAAGTAACTTATTTTTATTTAATTTTTCAAATATTTCACATATAGAGGTGAATTTTCCAGGAGTTAATTGAAGAAACAGAACACAAGCTTCTACACTAGCTTTAAAATGAAAAAAGGCATCAATAAGAAATATATAAGCTTTTTCAATATTTATTTGATGATCAACACAATATTTAAACACCTTACGCGCTACACTAAGTTTACATATTTGTACAAATGTCGTTGAAGTATCTTTGACACTATTAAGAAGTTCTAACATCATCCACTCTGAAATATCAAAGTTACTTCGTCCCATCTTTGCCTCAAGTCCTGGATAATTGTGAATATTGAATTTTTTAGGAATATTTCTACTATTAATGACAGAAAGATCAGCTGTAGTTATCCATGGAGGATTTCCAACAATTAGATAAGGTTCAGAGTAATTTGATATCAAAGATTTCCAGTTTATGGTAAAAAAATCCCTTGTTTGTATTTCGATGTTATTTGGGCTTTTTTTTCTTCTTAATTGGTCATTTATATATTCTACATACGTTTTATTAATATCAATTCCTACAATCTGCGAATTAGGAAAAAGTTCTCCTGAAGCTAAAATAAAAGCCCCTAAACCGCAAGTAGGTTCTATAATGGTCGCTGGCTGGAAATTTTCCTTTTGAATGAGGGTAATTATTTCACTCGCTAATTCATCAGGAGTTTGATAATCTCCAAACTCCTTTATATTTGATTTTAAATTTCGATTCACAATAAATTATGCTAGTTATTATTGAATTAATTGTTTTTCCTAGAGCATAATAATTGATCAGAAAATTCTTTTTGAAATCAAACTAATTGCAATTCATAATAGAATTCCTATATTCTAAAAACAACCATTTAACTGGTGAAAATTTGAGGTATTAAATATGACAGATTTAAAATTCATTGGTAGAATATTGGGTGCCGTAGGTGGACTTATAATGATCATTCTTGGAATTGTTGAACTGATAGAAGCTGTAGATTTACTCCAATTTAACTTACAGCTCTTTGATTTTAATATTATCAGTGGTGCTGTTCAAGGAAATCTTGTGGTAATAGCAATAGTCACCATCATATGTGGGACTATAGCTATATATGGTTATAAAGCCTTAAGTAATAAAGGGAAAGGTGATCAACTAGTTTGGGGAATTATTTACATTGTGCTAGGATTAATTGGTGGAACATTGGGTGTACTTCTTCTTTTTATCAGTGGAGTTGTGCTATTAATAGACTATTTTTAATTAAAATGAGTTTATCCTTTCCTTTTTCTTTCTAATATCCTATTGAAAAGGATTTGTGCTTCCTTTAGATAAAAACTCGAGGTTTGGATGAAGCAAGAATGATTCTTTTGTTAAAACAATCAAGAGCTTCTGAGAATTTTCCTTGAATAGCGAGAAAATTACGTTTGACATCCCAAACTTTGGGATCATTTGAATGAACTGAAATCGCTTTATTAAAACACACAGCTGCTTCGTCATTTTTATGATTACAAAATGGAAATTGTACATTTCGAATACGAAGCTGATAATTCTCTGGATCCTCTTTAATAATATCGTTTAATAGTTTGAACTAGTCTTGAAAGTTGGATGGCATGTTTTTTTTCTAAATAAGAATTATATTAAAATCATTTATCTGAATTATTTCGATATAATTTCTAAGAAGTTTAAATAATTTAGTTTTTAAAAGGGGAAGAACTAAAATCGTAATTCTGTTTAAATATTCAATAAATAAATACGAAATATAAAGGGAATAACTTAATTATCTATATTTATTGAAAGATATCAAGGTAAAGCCAAGCATTTTGTGAGGTTACAAGATGGAAAAAGCAACTTTTGCTGCAGGATGTTTTTGGGGAATAGAAGCACGATTTCGTGAGATCCCAGGCGTTATTTCGACATCAGTGGGTTATACAGGTGGGAAAATGACCAACCCCACCTATAAAGAAGTGTGTACAGGTCTAACAGGTCATGCTGAGGCTGTAGAAGTAATATATGATGAAAATCTTGTATCATATGATGAATTATTACAACATTTTTGGAATATGCATGACCCTACAACATTAAATCGCCAAGGACTAGATATTGGAACTCAGTATAGAAGTATTATTTTCTATCATTCAGATGAACAAAGAAAAAAGGCATTTGATTCTAAGAAAAAACTTGAAAACTCAAAGAAATTTAAAAGATCCATTGTTACAGAGATTAAGCCCATATCAGATTATTACAAAGCAGAAGATTATCATCAACAATATTACGTAAAAAACAAAAAAGGACTATTCATTTAACAATAATTGTTTTATTATCGTCTCAAGGATCTCTCTACCTGTCACTATCCAGGCTTAGTTGAGTTTTTTCTATGTAATGTGAATTTTTATTTGTGAATATGATGCCTATAAATAGAAAAAGAGCTCTAAAAACAAAAAAGATCTCGAGAGGTTTAAAGGATAGAGTTTATCTATCCTTAGAGCTGGTAAAATCCTTTACCTTTTTTACAGGAACTCCAACATACAATGCATTGCTTTCGAGAATCCATTTGGGAGGAATAGTTGAACCATAGGCTACTTTTGTATTATCTCCTATCTTTACACCTGGACCAATAATACAACCTGCACCAATTGTACAATTTTTTCCAATTATTATTCTCTGTCGAAACAATTTTCCATTCCGTATATGATGTCCCGAGACGATTGTTTGTGGGCCAATTAAAGTATTTTCCCCAATCTCTAGGATATCAAGATCCCACATCCTAGTAAGTATTGAAACACCTTTCTTCCGTTTGAAACCAAAGAATGTGTATAACCAATCAGGTTGAGGTGAATGAATAAATAATTTTTTGGAAAGGGTTAAGGCTATATCAAGGGTAGTTTCCTGAATAGACCATAAAATGACATCTAATCCTTCAATTTCACCTTCTTTTATTTCCATCAAGATTCGAGCAATTTTATTAATTATAATAAGT
>JAEOUE010000246.1 GCA_016839515.1 Candidatus Hodarchaeum mangrovi | reverse complement strand
GGTGGCCAGAAGCAGTATCCTATAATATTGAATTTCCTGAAATTAGCCTTGGTGACTTATTTGAAATCCAGCGTAAAAAATATCCTAATAGACCAGTAATGTGGTTTCTAGAGACGTGGTTAACCTACGAGGAATCTGGTAATTTAATTGATACTTTCGCAACAGCTCTCCATAATTTAGGAATAAACAAAGGGGATGTGATTGCGCTTCTGATGCCTAATTGTTTCCAATATGTAATTTCATTTTACGCTTGTTTAAAATTAGGAGCAATTCCAACGGGGATTAATCCTACGTACAAACCATTGGAGGTATTACATCATTTAGAAGTGACCGAATCTAAGGTATTAATTGTATTGGATATGCTTTATGAAGAACTTATTGTTCCAATATTAGATAAAAAGAAATTTGAGTTTATTATTCACACTAATTTAGCTGATTTAGCGACAGGTTTAGGTTTCAAGAAAGTAATGGGAAAAATCTTAGGAAAAATCCCGAAGGGAAAAGTTGATTACGAACCGTCCTATAAGTTTAAGGATTTATTAAAAACAGAGATTAACCTACAAGATGTAGAGTTTGATCCAAGGATTCATCCCGCTACATATATAATGAGTGGGGGTACCACTGGAGTCCCAAAAGCAATTGTATTAACTCATTTCAATTTAGTATCTAATGTCAGACAGGTTGTTGAAATCTTTGGTGGAGAACAGCCAGGTTTAGGCGATGTCGGAATTTTACCGTTATTTCATTCCTTCGCAATGACTGCTGTTATGAATGTAGCAATTGGAATTGGAGGGTGGATGATGCTTTTCCCAAGACCTCCTATGACGGATGAATTTCTGAAGAAGGTAGTTGAGATTGAAGCCCCAGAAGGATTAGTATATGCAGGTGCTGAAATTTTATTTAAGCGAATTGCTGATTTTCCATATTTAGATAAATTTCCTGGGTTAGACGGGAAATTAAAACTAAGTGTTTCGGGAGCTGGCCCTCTACATGAAAGTGTAATGGAATCATTTGAAAGGAATACCGGAGGAAAGATTGTAGAAGGATATGGATTATCAGAAGCGAGCCCAGTTATAAGTGTTGGAAACTTATTTGGAGAAAGTCCAAAATCAACTATAGGAATGCCTCTACCGGGAACGGATTGGGCAATATTTGATGTTAATGCTCCAAATTTAGAAGATGGACCAATTGCAGATGGACTTCCTAATTCCAAATATGGAGTTAATTTTAATGGAGAATTATGTGTATCAGGTCCCCAAGTAATGAAAGAATATTTGAATCAACCTGAAGAAAATAAGCAAACCCTTCAAATGTGGGATGGAAGGCTTTGGTTAAGAACGGGAGATATTGGATACATGAATGATGATGGAACTGTGGTTCTACAAGACAGGAAAAAACAGTTAATTAAGGTCGCAGGTAATTCAGTATTCCCAATAGAAGTAGAAACTATGTTATTAAAAAATGAAGCCATTTTAGAAGTTGCTGTCGCTGGTTTACCCGATCCTGAAGGGAAAGTTGGGGAAATTATAAAGGCTTGGGTTGCCTTGAAACCAACATGTATCGGTACAATTACTGAAGATGAATTAAAAGAATGGGCAGAATGCAATATGACAAAATGGAAGTGTCCTTCTCTAATTGAATTCATTGATGAAGTTCCAAAGAATGTACTTGGAAAAATTCAACGTAGAATATTGCAAGAAAGAGATTCTCTTTATAGAAAGTAAGAAAATTATTATTTTTTATCGACTTTTTCTAATTTTTGTTTTAGTTTTGATTGATTTCAAAAAAATAAATATGCTAGTTTGAATTTCCATAGATAATAATTATCAGTTTACTAATGAATGTAAATATAGTTTTTTAAATCTTAAAAATGTCAATTGCTACTCCCACAACCTTTAGAAGCTATTTGATCTTTTGGATTGGACAACTAATCTCTTTACTTGGGTCATCTGTTATACATTTTGTGATAATCTGGTGGATAACTGAAGTTACTGGAGACCCTAATCTACTAGGGCTGACTAATTTTTTTGGAATGCTTCCTTTAATCGTTTTAAGTCCGATTGCGGGGGTATTTATCGATCGATGGAATCGTAAAATGATTATTCTAATATCAGATTTCATGCAAGCCTTAATAACATTTTGGCTGCTTCTTGTTTTCTTTTTTAACGTAGAGGATGTATTCCTTGTAATTCTTATTAATAGTTTACGAGGTGTATGCCAAGCATTTCATTTTCCTACGATAAAAGCAATTAT
>JAEOUE010000245.1 GCA_016839515.1 Candidatus Hodarchaeum mangrovi | reverse complement strand
GAGTATTTCAACATCCAAAAATCCAATATTACTCTGGGTAGAGACCGCAGCAGGTCATGGAATAGGCATGCCAACAGGTAAACTCATACAACGCGCTACAGATGTTTTAACTTTTTTTTCATGGGGATTATATTCATAATTCTCATTTTTTCTCCAGTATCATGCTCTGAATAGCTTCATTATTTATTTTAAATTTAAGGTTTGTATTTTCTACTATTATCTTAGAAAAAATTAACATTGGAGAAAATAAGGAAAGAATAACAGAATAGGTGTTATTCTCTCCCAAAAAATGATTATAATTCTAGTTTAGAATTAGTTTTAATCAATTTTGTATTTTTTGCCAAGTTTTACAATAAGGAAGATGACAATTGCCACTATAAGAAATGTAATTAACTGGCCAATAAAATGTCCAATTAAGAACTCAGCTTTCCCTACTGAGAATACAATTTCATCCCATGATATGTCTCCTATTGGTAATAACTCCAAGATAGGCATGATAAGGTCGTTAACGAGTGCTTGAACTAAAGCGCCTAAATAAATCGCCATTATAAAGGCAACGGCCAGTCCTAACACTTTATAATTTTTTAAAAAGTCTCTAAATTCTTCTAGAAGATTTTTTGGTTTTTCTACTGTTTCAGATCCCAATATATTCACCGTAATTACCTAGTCATAATAGCATATTTCACTTTTGGGGCTTAAACTCAAGGAAGATTAAACATTCGCGTAGGGGGCTTCAGCTATACCTAAATTTGATGCTCATGAAATTACGCTATTAACAGCTCAAGCTTTAGATTGGATGGGTTGGACTACTGAAAATACTATACCATAGTAATGAAGAATGGACTCTCTTTCTTCTGTTTATTATCTAAAGATTACTAATAGATTATAGACTTTATTCACTAAGATAAATAGGATAAAAAAGAAATAAATCGAGACTTATCATTGTTTGAGATTATAGAATATTATCAAAAGGAAATCAAAAACTTGGATTGTGGATATAAACTAAAAGATAAAAATATTACTCTTTTAATTTAGGATTTGATCTTCTCCTCTTAATCCCATTTAAAACAAAATATATAGCAATGGAATAAGATTTTCAATCATTTATTCAACCTTTGTTACGGAAGATTTTGGGATATCAAGTTTAAGCACAAAACAGGATTTCTAGGAAAAAATAAGGAGAATAGTTATTTCCCCTTTTCTACTGTTCATAAACAAAGTGCTTAGCCCCACGTGTTTCACTCAGTTTAAACCCGATTTCTTTATAATATTTTACCGCAGGATTATGCAACTCAATTGTGGCAACTAGTTTCTCAGCTTTTTGTTTATCAAAGTATGATTTGGTGGCTTTAAGCATAGCTTTTCGAAGGCTTACTCCATCAGGAAACTCCCTGTCTAGAATCATTCCACCTAAATGGCCTTCGTTAGAAGAGTCAGATGATTCTGGTAATTGTGCACGGACGTACCCCGCAAGGTTTCCTTTCCAATAAATCAGAAACGAATTTTCAGAGGACATTTCTCCTGATTCAAATCTCTCATTTAGTATTTTGAATGTGATTTCTTCGCCTACAACCGTCTCTTTTGAGTTACGGTATGCTAGAATATTATCAAAATCATTTCTGGTCAATGGTTTGATCTTAAAATCCGAGGAAAGTTCAAACGCCAAATCAGAGATGGGTAGATACATTTCACGTGCTTCCCGTTCTTCAATGATTTTAGCATTTTTTTGTTCTCTAAAATACTTGTTGGCCGTTTTAAAGTCAAATGAATAGTGAGTTTCAATTGTACCTGGGTTTTCCTTGCAATCTTCTTTTGCAAACTCATAAATCGCTTTGAAAAGGCGATCTATACTTTCTTTCGAGCGATATTCCTTTAAAATCAATGGATAGAAGATCCCATGGAATCCTCCGTGAATACGACATTCGGTATATCCTACTATCTTATTGTCTGGTGTTACAAGATATTTTACTTGCTCGGGCTTAAAGTTTGGTTCATTATGTCGTTTTTGTACTTTTTCAGCTGTGATTAAGACAGGATCAGGAATCATCTCTACAATCACATTGTTAAAAATTTCAGCTTGGGATTCTTCATCCCCTTTTTCATAATTTCTAATGGTTAAAGTTTCTTGAATCATTTTTTTGCCTCCTTACCTATTTTTATTAAATGATTTGAATGAAGTCATGAACTATATGATTATTCCATGATTATTGGAACAGTTCAAGTTAACATTGATTCATTCAAAAGGTATTTAATTCTTACTATTTTGGCATGATATCAAGATCCTTTTTAGCACTGGTAAAATTCACTGTTTTGACACTGGGATCAAGATGAATAAAAAACGAGAAATTTAATACAGTTTCTGGGAATCCCTTCCGACTCTTAAAGTCATTCCTCAATCAGAAGAAGAAATCTATGGACACAAGACTCGTTTGTATGTAATTCGAATACTAAGAACGGGAATATTAGAACAGGGGGATATTCCAAAGCGACGCCGAGCTTTGAATGCGCGAGAAATCCTGAAAATGTTAAAACAAAACGAATTAGAGAAAGAAATAGAGGAAGAAAGACCGATTGAACTTGAAGAAAGTCAGGAAGAAATCAAAGCTATTAGTCTCCAGAGTTTGTATTTCCATCTTCAGAAATTAGAGGAGGCAGGATTAATTCATACTGTCACAATTTTACGGGAAGGAAGACATAATACCGCCTATTATGGAAGAACTGCCCGAATATTCTTGCATACTGACCCCAAGAAGAATGAACATAAAATCGCAAAAGCTTTTACGGCTATTACCGAATTAGCGAGTTTAAAAAATCCAAATTTTGATCAAGTAAGAATGGAAGAGTTATTGGAGAGATTATTGCTTTTTGAAACCCAACGAAGAGAAAGAATATCCAAATGGTTGACACAGTACGAATCTACAATTATAGAAAAGAATATTGACCTCACAAGTCTTTTTAAATTTATGGAATTGATCGATACAATAAATCCTGATTATATCAAGCTTTTTCAAGACCTTCTAACAACTGTAAATTTAGATTCGTTACCTTAAAAGCGGTTTAAAGTTATTCTCAAAATCTCCATTTCTATACTAAATGATCAGAATAAGATAAAGTATTCTGGCCCAAATATTGAGATTTTTTTGTTGCTGCTTCTACTGCATCGATTAATATTGAGCGAAAACCCCTTGCTTCCATTAATTGTAATGCAGACGCTGTTGTACCTCCTGGGGACATGATAGCATCTTTTAAAACACCAGGATGTACATTCTGCTCTAATAAAAGCTTGGCTGCCCCCATGACAGTTTGTGCACTTAAAATAAGTGCTTCTCGTCGTGGGAGTCCAGCTAAAACTCCTCCGTCGGCCAATGCTTCAATAAATACAAATACATAAGCAGGGCCTGTCCCTGAAAGCCCTGTAACTGCATCTAGTAAATACTCTGGAAAGTGAAAGACCTTCCCTAAAGAGCCAAAGACAATTTCGACAATTTCTGAATCACGATTATCATTTCTAGTTCCAAGACTATAACCAGCTGCCCCTTCTCCAATCTGGAAAGGCATATTGGGCATTATACGAATACATCTAGCATTTCCTGTTAATCGTTCAATGGTTGCTAGTGGGACTCCAGCAGCAATTGAGATTACCAAATGATCTCTTGTAAATGCTGTCTGGAGCTTTTGAAGAGTTGTTTCGAACACTTGTGGTTTCACACATATGAACACAATATTTGATTGTTCTACCACTTGTTGATTATTTAATGCCGCATTAATATTCGTTTCTTCTACTAGAGCCATTAGATACTCGTTTGAAATGTCATATGCGATTATTTGATCAGGTTTAACCAATTTTTCTTTTAATAACCCTTTAATTAATGCTGTTCCCATTTTTCCTGTTCCAATCACTCCTATGGATTCAAATAATCGTGGTTTAGTATTCATAACCATTATTTCTCCTTGAATTTTCTTGATTGACACTAAAGTCACTTACTTATCTTTTTGTGCCTTTTTTATTATTTTTGACAAAAACTATTGATTCAAGAAAAGCATTGCTAAATTAGCCTTTGATTTGTGCAAGTAAATCTTTTCTCAATCACTCTAAAAATAGTAGAATTCTACTGATTTTTCTTTAAAATCTTTTGGAAAATTAATTTAAGCACATCTAGTTTTAATTTTTACATTCAATTTCATTAGAGATGACATTTCTTGAGCCTCACCTTCCGTTTAGCTAATGAATCGGACGAAGTCATTCTAGTCTCGCAATTCGACCATTATAACAACAAATTATTACAGAAAAAGCGCGCAGAATGTTATATATACCATAATAGCACATTATTTATGATTTTGAATAACGAAATTATAGGCCGTATTCAATGGTATTTAAAAGAGGATCCTAGATTTGGTATTGTTGAGTTAGAAGAAATTTTTGTTTCTGAAAGATATCGTTATAGAGGTTATGGGTTTAAATTTCTCAAAGCTGCCATTTCGATTATAAAAAAGAATACTATTCCATTACATTCGATTTATTTATTTGTTGGGGAAGAAAATCATGCAATGCAGACTATTTTGAAAAAGCTAGCTTTCAAGCAAATAGCTATTATTCCTGATCTTTTTCAAAATAATGAGAATGTTTATTTCTTTGTAAAATACTTTCAGTAAATTTTTATTAAAATATATTAGTAAATGGAAAAAAATATGTTATGTAGTTCTTAATTTTTGTACTTGATTCACAAACATTCCAGGAGCATCAGAAGCGCGTTTTTGAAAACCATAGTTTTCATAGAATTTCCAAAATCCTTTTGCTGCCATTAATCCGATGAATGCTGTAGAATCAACGTTTTCAATTAGATATTTAATTATCAGATTCATGATTTTTTTTCCTAGTCCTTTTCTTTGAAAATGGGGTAATACCATTACATCTTGAATATAGTAATAAATACCTGTATCACCAATAATTCTTCCCATTCCAATAATCTGATTATTATAATATAAACAAACGGAATACAAAGAATTTTTCAGGGATATATCAACTGCTGCATCATTAACCTTTGACCAACCCACAGCATTCCTTAGGTATTGATATTCTTCTACTGTAGGAATTTTTTCAATTAATTCATATGTAATTGACATTTTTCAAAACCTACTTTTACTGCATGACTAGCTCAAAATGATCTCATTCTCATTATGAGGAGGAGACAATTCAAAAACAAAAAATTTCATCAGTTTCTTATGTTTGTACTTTTATATCTGTTTATACCTTAAAAAACTTAAAGTAACGGCAACTTTAATTAAACGGATAAATTATTTAGTTACCTTGGTCCATATTTTTAAAACTACGTTAAGAAAATGATAATAGACCATAAGATTAGTTCTATCAATCGTAATGGCTCTATGTAATTACTAGATTTTCTAGATATGTCTAAAGCTTTGGTTCTAATGTCTCTTTCAAACATGTCGTAAAAAGATTTTTTCCTATATGTAAGCAAGGTTGATATTTCTCAATGTTATAAAGTTCGATAAAATAATCCTCTAAGGCATAAGCTGTAAGGACTTCTCCTATAATTAAGTCATGATCAGGTAAGGTCATTATTTTTTCTACTTTACATTCTAGATGAGCAATACATTCTTTGATTATTGGCACATTAACCTTTCGAGCATTTTGGGGTGTATATTGAGTATTCTGAAATTTATCATGATTTCTTCCTGATCTGCGTCCACAAAATAGAACATCACGTGCCTGCATGAAAGTTGGAATATTAACAACGAACTCTCCTCTTTCTTTGATCATTGGATATGTATACCTTTCAGGCCGAATACTCATCGCAATTAATGGTGGATCAACATTCACAGGAATAATCCAAGCGACGGCCATTACATTTATTTGGTCATTTCTATCCTTAGCGGTTATTAAGCATGTGTTATATGGATGCAATAGATATAAGGATTGTTTAGGATCGACTTTATGTTTTTTTACTTGATTTTGAGGCATGAGTTTTTTATTTAAATATAGGATTTTAAAATTACTAATTAAACACTATTTATGTAATCAATCTAAATTCTTCTCTTATTTTACTAGAGATTCCTTAACAGAAAAAAATTCTAAAGATAAATTTGGAGGTGTAAATAATTATCTCTATTTTAAAGGCAAATTTAGACCAAGATGTTAAGGATATTGTTTTTTTAATAAACATTTGTCGCCAAGAGGAAACAACAATCCTAGATTCTTATACAGATGAGGAAGAACGAGTTTTTCTTAAGAATCTTAGACCAAGAGAAGCTGTTCTAGTAGCTAGAACAGACCAAGATGAATTTTTAGGATTTGCTTCAATTATGCAACGCTTCGAAAGTACTCGCTTAAGTCATTGTGGGGAAACTGGGACTTGGGTTATGCCTAGCTTTCGTCGACAAGGTGTTGGAAAATCTCTTTGGAAAAAAGGTATTTTTCCTTGGTGTCGTAAGAATGGTTTTAAGCATCTTGGGTTTTTTGTTATGGCAAACAACAAGACAGCTTTATGTTTTTATGAGAACTTAGGATTTCATATTTGTGGATATCATCGCAAGCTAATTTTGAGTAATAAAAGTGGTTATAGTGACGCCCTAGAAATGGAACTCTGGATAGATTAGAGGGAAAATCTATGAGATGTAGGTATTAACCTTATGAAGTAAAAATATATACTAATCTAATGCTATTCTGCTCCTATGTCTATTTTGGATAAAGCGATCAATTTGGTTGATCTCGAAAATCTTTATCAACATATTCTTGCTCTCGAAGGTGAAAAACACTCCCTTGATTCGTATGATGCATTAATTCAGGGTGCGAGATATATTAAGGAGGTTTGCACAAATTATGGCCTTGATGTACTAGAATATCCTATTTCAGTGCATGAGTTCAAAAAGGATTTTTACAATGTAGCAGCTTTTCTTGATATTTCCCTTAAATCCGAGCCTGCGATTCTTATTACAAGTCATTTTGATACTGTTGCAGGTACTCCAGGAGCTGATGATAATGCTAGTGCTATTGCTATTATGCTAGAAGTAGCTCGAGTCTTTAAGACATTAGGTTACAAACGCAATTTAATTTTTGTTAGTTTTAATTTAGAAGAATGGACCCCATACTTCCAACAAAATACACGAATGATTGGTAGAGCAAATGGGGTTTATGATTCGAAATTTCGGTTTACTTCGTACCGTGTAAAACAAGCATACGAGATTTTTATGAAACTTTTAAGAAAAAATATCTATACTAAACAGCATCTTGATGATGATCAATTTGAGAAATTTTATACTGAAGTTTCTCCTTTAAAGCTAATTGGTTCAGAGCAACAATTCTTTGCTGAATTGAATAATTTTTACATAAAACAGGGTGAGTATGATCCTCTGGGGACTTCATTTGTGTTAGGTAGTAGTGCTTTTGCAAAAATGGCTTCAGAAAATATGAATGTTATAGCTGTTCTCAATCTTGAAACGATCGGTTATACCTCTAAAAATCCTCATTCTCAAACTCTACCTTCAGGAATGACTCTTGAAATTTTTGAGGGATACAGATTAAATAAACAGGATATGATTGGGGATTTTGCATCAATCTTTGCCGATGAAAATTCGGGATTTTTAGCAGAGATTTTCCTAAAAAATGCGCAATATAAAGCAATTGATCTTCCGTGTGCAAGTTTAACAGTCCCGTTACATTATAGCACTATTAAACAGAATTTCCCTGATCTTCTCCGGAGTGATCATGCCCCTTTTTGGAAACATGGTATCCCAGCATTACTAATCTCTGATTCAGCTAATTTTAGAAATCCATACTATCACACGGGTGGAGATACAATTGGTACCTTAGATTTTCATTTCATGAAGAAGGTTTGTCAAACAACAATTGCTACAATTATTGAATTAATGAAAGAGAAATGAAAGAGAAACACTTCTCTTTTAGCTTGTTTAATCCATAAAGAAATATGAGATATTTTTTTGCTTTCAATTGCAATATTATATTCTATGGTTTTTAAAAAAATTGCAGGTATTATTCAAGTGTACGAATTTCCTGTAGGAGCTCTAGAACTTCCTGTAATTTTTGATCCAGTAAT
>JAEOUE010000244.1 GCA_016839515.1 Candidatus Hodarchaeum mangrovi | reverse complement strand
CACAGTGATTGGCATCTAAAGCATGTACTATAAAATCATCAAAATCTAATGATTGGTTAGAGTTGATTTCCAATATTCTTTCTTTAGGAAACCTATACAAGAACTGAATAGCTGCTGCTGTTTCTCGGGAACATACTAAAATTGGATCGGGATCAGAAGACATAGATTTTAATCCAACAGTATGATCAGAATGTGCATGGGAAAGAAAAAAATATCCAGAAGATGGTTTACGTTTATCACGTCGACGGAATGGAAATTCATCGAAATAACTCTTAGCAATAGAAGAGTAAACCATAATAGAATTCACCAAAAGTCATTTAAACCATAATACAGCGAATTTACCTTAATTTTTTAATTCTTAATAATTCTGTGATGAAAAAATCAAGATTGATAAAACATAAAATTTATTTCTATTAATCACCATTTAAAATAGCATTTTTTATTTATTGAATTAGACAATTTCTCTAGAATAATATTCTATTAAATTCCTTTAAAAATAATAAAATAGGATACTAAAAGCAGAAAGAGTAACAGTAATCTATTTAATTTTTTATTCTTATGAAACTTTGGTAAGTACATTAAAGTCTAGTAAATAAACTTGAAGGAATCATAAATAAAAAATAGAAATTTTGGAGATTCTGTTTCTGGTTTCGGATGAGTCCAGGTGTTACCCAGGCCCTGTGGCCGAGCAATACTCAGCTTTCCAATCTTCCCGAACTCTCGCGAAGATCAGTACAAATTGGAACGGAACCTGTCTTAACGTCCAGCAGAATCTCACATTTTTGAACCATCAATATGGTTCTCTATGAGATTAACTCACATTTAGGACAATTTCGTTCTGTGTTATATATTTAATGCATTTTCTTGGAAACAATTCTAGTCTAAAAATGGAAAAACTATAAATTTTTTTATTGAATTATTTTCTTCTCATTCGAAATATAGAACTTTAATAGCTATAAACCTATCAATAGAATCATAGATGCTATGAAAGAATGCAAAAGATTAAGAATAAAAATTAAAAGATGAAATTACTTATTATAAATAAAAAACCGATTTGATATAGAATTTTAAGTAAATCAAAGTTTAAAAAGTCAATCTACTATACTTGAATCAGGAACTGATACTAATAATGAGATTGATGTGAAAAACCCTTAGTTTTTCATTTTGAATATATATCCTATTTTGAAATCCATTATTACCTCAGTTTTGGAGAAAGAATCATTAATCATCTGAATGATGGTGTCTCAAACCACTCAAATGTATTCACTAACAAAATATAAACCAATCTCTAATTGATTTTAATCAAAAAATTAACAAATTTTGAAGTTTTTTTAATTTTCTATTTTTTTCAAGGAATAAATATTAAATCTTCTGAATTGATGATTAGTAGTAATCCATATTAATATTTAAATCTGTGTTAAATAATGTATTGGGATGAATGGAAGAATTATTATCAGAAAATTGCGTTAAAACTTCAATTAGATAAAAAAGAAGATAATAATTCATCTGATTTGCTTCTAAAATGGCTAAAATCAAAATTATCTCCTTCTACAAAACAAATAATATTAAATTACATCGAACAATCATTTTTGAAACCAACTATTATTGCAGGAGCAGGTCCCTCACTCAAAACAGATTTTATACGCATAAGAAGATTCAATTTTTTAAATAAAATATCCTTCATAGCTTGTGATGGAGCTTGTCTTCTTTTTAAGGAATTTGGTTCAGTACCTAACATTATCTTCTCTGATTTAGATGGCGATCAGTCTGCACTAATTTGGGCTTTGAAAAAAGGAGCTATTTTAATTATCCATGGACATGGTGACAATAAGGTTCAAATTTCTGACTATTTGAACAAAAATGCTAAAACAATATCCAGATCAATGGTTTGGGGATCAACACAATCCCAACCTGGAGATGGACTTTTTAATTTTGGGGGATTTACAGATGGTGATAGGGCAATTATTACTGCTTTACACTTCAATGTTCCAATAATTGGATTGATTGGTTTTGATTTCGGAGAAATTATTGGAGAATATAGCATGAAAAACTCCCAAATGCAAAAAAATACAGCAAAAAAAATTATAAAGTTCGAGATTGCGAAGGAATTAATAAAAGCAGCCTGTGTTAATCATAATGGAGAAAGATTTAATTTAACAGAGCAGGGGGAAGACATCGCAGGATTTTCTATGATGAATATGAGTAAATTTAGTTCGGTTTGTGATGAATGGTATACGAGGCACAATAAATAGGAGTTTCCCATACCTCTACCTTAAGTTTTGAAAATTTAATACTAGGTTTTACTTTTTCTAAGATAAATTGAATTTTCTTTGCTAAAAACTTGGCTAAATTTTCAGTTGTTATATTTATACCTTCAAACAGAATAATATCACTCTGAGGAATTGAATAAAAGCGATCTCCATATTGGATATCAAAATTTGAACCATTTTCTATAATTGTGACATTAGGATTATCTTTGGGCATTAGTACATAATGATCCCATTCTGTAATGGATTCTTTCAAAATATTTTCAAGAAGGATAAAATCAATAATCATTCCTGAATCATCAGGATCACCATAGATTTCAATTGAGATATTATAAGAATGTCCATGAATACCTTCATTATATTGAGGTGTAAATATCATATGAGAAGCATTAAAATGAAATAAATATTTTGCTAAAGCTATACTTGAATGTGAAAGGAATTCTCCCAACTTATCAGTCAACCAGTTTTGGTCTCTTGACCATACCAATCGCCACCTTTCATGTCAAGAAAAGCGGAGATAGCAGCGGTTGTACCTTCTCCCACAGCAACTGAAATCTGTCCTTGTCCTGGTGTAATATCACCAGCAGCATATATTCGAGGAATATTTGTTCTCTGATTTTTATCTACTATAATTAAACCATTTTCATTTAAATTTATTCCTATTTTCTTGGCTAGTTCATTGTTTGGTATTATACCAATTGCAATAAACACTGCTTTAACCCTGACTGAATCTTCTTCTCCTGTTTTGATATTTTTTGTTTTCACTCGTTTTACTCCATCAAATTCATTACCCTCGATCTCCTCGACAATTGTATCCCATATAAATTCTACCTCAGAAGTATTTAAGATTTGCTTCTGTAACGATTCTTCGGCCCGTAGAGAGTCTCTTCGATGAATTAAATAAACTTTACGGGCAACATTGCTCAAATAAAGTGCTTCTGTAACTGCTGAATTACCCCCTCCAATAACTGCCACTATTTTATTCTCATAAAGCGCTCCATCACAAGTCGCACAAAAAGAAACCCCCTTACCTTCGAAATCACTCTCACCAGTAACGTTCAGATGACGATGATTTGTCCCAGTGGAGATGATGACTACTTTAGTAGAAAATTCTCCAGAACTAGTTATAACCTTTATAGGAAACTTATTACATTCAATATCAGTTACTTCAACGAGTTCTCGAATGGTTGCACCAAATTTCTCAGCCTGTTTACGAAGTCTTTCCGCAAATTCCATTCCTGATATCTCAGAAAATCCAGGATAATTTTCTATAATAGATGTGGTGGCCGCCAACCCACCTACAGCCACTTTATCCAAAACTAATGTTCTCCATCCCATTCTTGAACCATAGATAGCAGCAGCCATTCCAGCGGGCCCTGCACCAACAATAACCATGTCATAATCAGTTGAGATTCCCATATTTCTTGTCACTCCGAGGATAAATGTGGGGAACAGTCTCTATACCAATTATTTGAACATCCTATTTTAACCCTTTTGTACAATATTTCATTATCACTAATTTTTTGGATTTTCTTTAATAATAGAATTAATATGAAATCTAATTTTCTTCAATCTTCAAAAAATAAATAAGAGTTCCTTTAAACATAAAATAAAGGATGAAAGCATGATTATCTGATTGAATCGAACTTATAATGGTTTGGGGATTACAAAATTGGATTTATTTTTATAGTCCTAAATTGCTTTTTTAACCAAATGTTTTATTATTCTAAAGAATTATCCTGGTCTTTTTATTCAGATGGTTGACTTCAGATATGAAATTAACAAAATCTTCAACTTCAGAAATATTCTTTATAATTGATCCAAATAAAGAGAACTTTCGAGAACAAGATTTTATTATTATTGAAGATATAAGAGATTCAAAATCCCTTTTTTTTCTTGGCCGTATTGAAACTCTTGTTCAATCTCAATCAGGAGAAATCAAGGGAAACGCAGAGATAATTGGAGAAATTAATTTCAATAATTTTACATTAACACCCTGTAATTTTCCAATTTCTCATGATGCGATCATAAATTTACCTGAAGAGGGGATAGTTTCTAAAATCCTATCTTCTAAAGAAGAAGAAAGCATCTATTTAGGGGATATTGTTACTTCTTTTGGTAGAACTGAACCTTTTTTAATCCCTGCGAATTTTATTGAAAGGCATGTTTTATGTGTCGCAAGTACGGGCGCAGGAAAATCATACTGTATAGGCGTTTTACTTGAAGAAATAATGTTAAAATCTCCGTCCGCAGCTGTCATCCTATTCGATATTCATTTTGAATATTGGGGGCTTTGTTTTCCAAACAAAGAATATCAATCTAGCATAAAAAAGGATGGTTACTCCTCTAGAGCCTTTTATGATAATGTATTAATATTTAGTAAATCAGAAATCGGTTTAAACTCAAAATTCTCTTTAGAAAGACTTCGTAGGTTGCTAGATCTTACTAGTGCTCAAGAGAATTCATTGATTAATATAGTAAAAGAACCATTATCTTTAATTGACTTAAAAAATAATATATTAGACTCAGATCTTCATCCAGGCACTCGAGATAATTTAATTTCAAAAATAACAACTCTTATCAATTTAGATTTATTTGAAAAGGAACTAGAAATTACTAGTTTAGTTTCTCCTGGACAAATTTCAATAGTACGTCTAGATGAATTTGTAGATGATAAAAAACGACAAATTCTTGTAAGTGAAATCCTTACAAAAGTTTTTTTAGAAAAAATTCAAGGAAGAATTGAGAAAGATCAAGAAATAATTTTTGTTATAGAAGAAGCCCATCGCTTCTCAATAGCAAATGAGATAATTACTCGAATGTCACGTGAAGGAAGAAAATTTGGGATTTATTCTATTTTAATCTCACAGAGACCTGCAGACTTTCCAGATGACATAATCGCGAATATGAATACATTAATTGCTCTAAGAATAAAATCAGATAAAGATTTAACAAAGATCCGTCTGATGGAAGGTATTAGTAATAACGTAATCGCGTCAATGCCCCATTTAAACCGAGGAGAAGCAATTATTTTTAGTCCTCAAACCAAGATTCAACAACCAATTAAAATAAAAGTAAGACAACGAATGACGAAACATATTAATCCTCAAGTTGATAGTCCTCCGACATTACTGCCTTATTTTTCCAAAAAATTAGACAGAAGTCCACAAACTACTAAATTATTTGATTCTAAAGATGAAAATGAAACAATGAAAGATGTTCTCGCTCCTTTAGAAAATTTCGATGCTAAAGATCTTTCAAATTTACTCGCTATGAATCATGTCATTTTACTTCATAAAAAAACAGGAATTTGTTTATATGAATTGGGGACAACAATGCTAGAAATTGATCCACAATTAGTTTCAGGATTTTTAACTGCTATTTCTGGACTTTTTAGCGAACTCAAATCTCAAAAAGGGGTTAAGGATAGAACCAAATTTCGTGAATTTACAGAAGAACTTGGTACTGGTGATCAAGCATTTAAGATTTTCTCAGTAGAAGGGAAATATTCTGTTTCAGCTTTAATCCTTTCAAAATCTCCAAAATATCCAAATCGATTAAAACAAAGGCTTAAAAATTTTGTTTATTCCTTTGAAACTAAATTTAATTCCTTTCTAGAAAATTTTATGGGAGTACTTGATGATTTTTCGACTGTTAATGAACTCCTTGATCAACATCTTGGATTAGCTATTCTTACACCTCTTAAATTAAATGAAGGAATCCAAGAGGCATCAATTCATACTAGTTTATGTGACATAATTTTGAAAGAATTATCACAACTTGCAACAACTGAAGGAGTTTTTCTAGAAGAAATAGTTAATATCTGTCTTTTAAACTCCGAATATAATTATCGTGAAATTTTGGAAGCAATTGCCAGCATGTTTATGGAAGGAATATTTATTTTAACAAATAAGAATCGAAAATTACCTCAAATGTCTAGTAAATCAATTGAATCACATTTAGATATTCTATCAAATGGTTTTACTCAAGAAGATGAAGCTGAATTAAGGATAGATCAAGTCTCAAGGGAGGATCCAGAATGGTTTGAGCAGATAATTACTTCTATACAACCAAATCCGTTACAAAATGCTGTAAAAATGGATATATTGAAACGTGATTTAATTTTTGAATCAAATTATAGAGTAAACGCGAATACACTGAGGATAGACATCTATTCCTTGGCAGAATTACAAAAATGGGCAAGAATCATGGATAATAAAGGATTTACTATCCAAGAAATGAAAAAAAATCCCATTAATGGCCAGAAAATTACCTTTCAATCTGGAGAAGAATTAATTATATGTTCAATTGCCTTCCATTCCGATAAGGATTATATTTTTGCAATTGCTTCTGTACATCACTAAGAGAGACTCTGAAGGATTCTTACTATTTGATTGATATAATTCAGAGAATATAGTTCAAACCGAGAATAGAGATTCGATTAATTTTTCTTCACCTTCAAATATATCTAAATTTCCAAGCCATGCGGGAAGAACTTTAGCATACCGTGCTTCAAAATTACCCAAAAAGTCGGTTAATTTTCTTCGGAGCTCACTAGATGTGCTATCAGCAAATATGGCTGCAAAAACATGTTTTTGATATTCAATAGTAAGTACCACGTCACCGTGGTCAATTGTTTTTAATAACTGTTCACTTCGGACCGCTTCTTTAGCAAAAGAAGTGATTGCTGAAAAAAGGCCTGCTACAAGTGCGGGTTCAACCTTAGATTGATCTCCAAATGTATGAGACAAGACAGCACGTCCGTCTAGCATCATTACATGGAGAGAGTCAATAGTAACCTCTTCGTATGAATAAGCAAACTCACGATAATATATATTTAATATTTTATTCAATGGTATCTCGTATTCAAACTCCAATTCATCCAAAACGTGATGAAAATGCTTTAGTTCTATTTGATATTGTCCTGATATATTTCCTACCCTAATTTTGCCTTTAGATATCGCATTAAATATCTCTTCTCCTCTATCGACCTTAATTAGAGCATTTTTCAATTTAGTTTCTAAATTTGGATCAACAGGTTGTACTAATTCTATAAGAATAATATCAGATTTCTTTATGAGTTCTCCTAAGGTAGGTAAGGAATTAATTTCAGAATATATAGCCTTATAATGAATTTTCTCATTTCCAGTTTCATCTCCTCGTTGGATTTCAACCAGAAATTTCCTTCCCGCTAGAAACAGTATTGAACCCCAAGTCATTATAATCGCTAATGGATGGAGTAAATTATAAGGAATTGATAATATTCCTAAGAATGTTCCTCCAGTGCCTTTCCATTCGACTGGAATCTGGGTTAATTCAGGAATGATAAAATGGATCTCATTAAACATTCCTTCCTTAAATATAGAAGTTAACCAAAATAAATCTTTTGACTCAATAATTCCTGCAAATATTGAGGTAACTGTCGTAAAGGGCTCTATCAAAACAAATCCATTAAAATTTGGAAAAAGATCAGCGACATTAAAACCCAGAAGTGTATACCAATGATTTGTATACCAGCCAAATATAATAATACTAACGAGAATCAAGGAGATATACGAAACGATTGCTGTTCCAATAATACTCCAGTTCCATCTACGGATAAATAGAATCAAGATCGCTGCGAGAAGAAATGAGGTGTAATTTTGTGTTAACCAGAAAAATGTTTCATATTGAACTGTTTCCCAGTTTATAAAAACACTAGCAATAAATACACGGTAAGTAAAGAATCCAATTGCTAGTAGAAACCCAACCACAACACCAGTAGATAAAGAGTAAAATGTATTCTTAAAATTTATTCTTTTGAAGGCTTGTCGGACATTTTTCGAGGTTTCTATGAATTTAATGAGTAAATATACTGAAAATGGTTCAAAAATATCTAGAAACAGAACAAAAAAGAATGAAACCATAATAAAGTAAACCACGAAGTATGAAATTACAAAAATTTGTTGAAAATAATTTAATAAAAAGAGAATTACTGCAAGACCTGACATAAAAGCTCCAACAGTCGATAAGCTCTGAACCATTGCAATATATAGCTGATTCCCTAAAAATTTTCCTTTTCGTGATAAACGACTTGCTTTAATCAGGTACACACTAAATACAATCATAGCAATGTACGCAAAGAATATCTCTAAAAACCACCCCATTGAAGTTCCTTGAAGTAAGCTAGGATTTTCCTCTTCTCCCAATAATTGTAATATTGTCATTAATAAGAATAAAGTAATAGGCAAGATCGCTATGAGTATTTTTAATAGTTCTTTTTCATTATCCCAATTCTTCTCTTTAACCCTCTTTATTACTTCTTGAAAAGGTGAGCTTTCCATTTCATATTGAATATCTTTTAATCGGCTTTTTACAGTTTGAATCTCCTGTAATTGCATCATTAATTCTGATTTTTCCTTTTCAATCTCATTTAGTTGCAATTGAAGTTCTGAAACTTCATTCTCTGGGCTTTTCCCTATTTTTTTCTGAAGGTTTTGAATTTCATCATTATTCTGTTTGATTAATCGTAAAATAGGCCTTTTTTCACGTCTTTTTTCTCCCCATGTCTGGTATAGCAAAATTAACATTGAAATTAAAGGTGAAATACCGAAAACAAATGCTAAAATTACCACAGGATATGTTAAATATATAATAATCGAATTAACGAAGTGTCCGATCAAATATTTTATAAGTAAAGGGACGGGAAGATAGATTAATCCAAATCTTACCACAGCTGCGGAATCCCAT
>JAEOUE010000243.1 GCA_016839515.1 Candidatus Hodarchaeum mangrovi | reverse complement strand
GGCAAAAGAAGAACAATTATGGGTCAGTCTTGTTATTTGTCGTATTTTGAAACGATTTTATTATTCATAAAACTGATAGGTGTCAGAAGGTTTTTTCTTTACCTTTTTTATTTAAGAATTGTACCCATGAGCTGGATTGTATAGTTATTAATTTTGTAGACAAATTTAGGTGCTGCGTTTTTTCTATGTTTTAAAAAATCCCACTAGTATACCCAAGTATTATAAAGGTTTGAAATATGTTGAAATATTTATTAATACAGAGTTTTATACTTTTGTACTCTAAACCAGCCTTTTAGGAGAATTGAAGCATACTAAGATGCGTTTCTTCTGATCATGACAAATACCAGAAGACCTAGTAACACAACAAAAGGATTTGCCGCAGTAGACCTAATTGTTACCTGGGACGGATCGATAATATAATCTGATACAATTGTACCAACTTTAGAACCTCCTACGTATAATCTAATTCGTAAATTATAGTTTAGTTGGTCAATAGAAAATCTCAGTATAGTTTCTTTGCTGGATTTAGCGTTTAGTTCACCAAGATTCACGATATGGGTAGAATCTATGGATCTTATACCGACTGCTTGAACAACTGTCCAATTGAGAACAATACTATCATTAGTTCTGATATAGGTTGAAGGGTTTGAAATACTTAAATGAACCAGAAGGTTTTCTCCTTTTTGAATATAATTTGCTTGGATAGATAAATAGGGAGCTTCTTCGGCCATGAATAGAAGTCCTGAATAGGTTTGAGCACTATTTTCAATCACAGCGTTTGCTGGTGGATTACAAAAATCCCAGATTCCCCGATAATGATAAAACCCAGTTGTGCCATTATAAGTTGAACCATAGGATAAAGGATCACCATAAGTTTCAAATGTGAAGACAAGGAGTGTATCATTAGTATACATCCAGTCATCCCACGTCCCAGAAGTAGCAGAAGCCCCATCATTCATCATAAGTGTAAAACCTGTGAGATCCTTCAGTTTTATCCCTGTACTAATATATAAGTCTCTATCATCTCCTCCTGGTAACACACCTTCATGTCTTGGACCTAAAAGCATAGGATATTCCATTCCTGAATGTAGGGAAACTGCGGTTATGAAATTTTTTACCATAACAAAATCACGAAACCTTGCTGTACAATTTTCAGAAAAAGCGCTGGGACCATGATAATTCCAAGCAGAGGGATTATCAGATGCTCCAAGTTGTTTCCCAAAATTATAGGCATAATTACGATTCGGGTCTACCCCACCTGGGATATCATTTCCAGTTAAACCATCATCATCTAGATCTAGGCCTTCATATCCTACAAAATTGCCTGATTCATCATATAATCCATCAACATATCCATCCCTATTTACATCCTGAACTTCATATTCATCGCTGATTCCATCTCCATCTTCATCAATCGGCCTAGCTGTCTTTCTTTGCCACGGATTTTGACTCAGTAATGCTGCTCCGTCAATATTTAGGCTTGGGATCACATAAATCGATTTTGTATTGAGGAGGTATTGAATTCTACTCGAAGCCGTAAAATACTCATAGACTAATCTATCAATAAAATAAAGGGCATTTTCAACATTTATTTGTTCTTGGGCATGATGCTGAGCAACAACTAGTACTTCTGTTTTTGGTACAATTATTGATTCATTAGTCATTCGCACACCATATATTTCGCGTCCAAAATAAGTTTTCCCTATAGTAAAGACATGAATGATCTCAGGATAAGTTGTATTGAGATTTTTTAGCTTGATGACGAGTTCTGTGTAGTTGTGAAAGGGTCCAAGCGAAGGGCCAAAAACCACACTATCATCGCCTTGTTGATCTCCTGGAGCGTCCTCAAATTCTTCCCAGAGAAAGGTATAGCCATCTCTGATCTGAAAATTGGGTATTAACTCTATTGTTTCTATTTGGGTAGCTACAATCCCTGAATTCACATCATAGATGATTAAAATCGAATATGAAAGTATGATTCCAACAATTAGAATCAAAGATAGATATAATTTGGACATCTTTCTCAAGCTGTTTACTCTATTTATTTTCATGTGATTGTATTAATTGGATTCACTTCTTAATATTTGAATCATGCGAATTTTTAAAGGCTTAATTTATTGTCATCTCTTACCAATATTAACTGATCTTGGTAAATTTCTCTTTATAATTGTGAGGTAGGTCTTATGTTGGATGATAAAACAAAAGAATTTTTATTCCATGTTTATGATGCTACATGGGAAGATATTCGACATTCTAGAGCACAAGAATGGAGAATGCTAGAGATTGTCTCTATTACGTTCATTGCTATGGTTGGTTTAAGCGTTCAAGAATATTTTAGGGGGCTCTCCTTAGTCACTGGTGCTGCGATTATTCTTCTTTCAATTTTTGGATTGGGCATTACTTATCGTCATCGAAATTTATTTTCTGAAAAGATGACGTTCATACGTAATATTGAAACTGCATTGGGTCTTGATAAACTGGATATTCTCCCTGCTGAATGGAAAAAACGAAAGCAGGTGAAAATTTTCAGAGTCTTTAGTACTAGTTTTTTTCTTTGGATGATATATGTTGCGTTTATAGTAGTTGCAAGTTTCTATCTTCTCTATATCTTCTCAGGCGGTTCACTTCTATAGTTTTCCCATTCTTATATTTTCTAGGATGTAGGGATTAAATTTAAACTGTTAATAGGATTTTAAGATATATTTAGTATGTTATACTTTTCAGCAAATATTTCCCTAGGCGTATTACTAGAAGCGTATTAAGCTGTAACTTGTGTCTTATCAGTTGTCCAACGATTACATATTGATATTTGACATACTTTTCTACTCAATATTAGGCTTAGATACTCCAACAGTAAATATTCTCTTAAGAAGGAAAATGGAGAAGAAATATAAATACTCTTATCTATCAATAATTGAAGTATGATTGAAATGAAACAAAATTTGATTCTTAAAAATTTGTTACACTCTTTAAGGAAATTTTTTAATCTTTAAATCATCTACAAGAACTTGGCCTTCGCTGGTACTTATTAATATTATTCCTAGATGGTTGATGTTTTTAGAAAACTAAGACATCTTGTTTTTTAGGGATTGATAATTCATACCAAAAATGATATATACCAAGAACGATATATATTTTTAATGATGAACCATGAAAATACAAGAAGAAACAATTCAACAATCATATTCTAATGCCTTAAAACGAAAGAAAGACGACTCACAATCTTCATGTTGTCCACCACAAACTCAATCTCAGAGCTGTTGTCCTTCCTCAACGACATCAGAGTTAATTGAACCCATTT
>JAEOUE010000242.1 GCA_016839515.1 Candidatus Hodarchaeum mangrovi | reverse complement strand
TTATCACTTATAATCATTTATTTATGGTGAGATACGTGTCAAGTAGTTCAGAAAAAGCTGATTTGTTCGCTGAAGTACAAAATGTAGTTGCTTCAGTGGATCTAAGATGTAAAATTAAATTAGAACGTGCAGCTTCTCGTCTCCCTGGTGATGTTCAAGTTTCTTATATTCCCGAACAATTTCCTGGAGTTGTTGTTAAAATAAAAAAACCAAAAGTATCTATATTAGTTTTTTCTTCAGGAAAACTTGTAGTTACTGGTGCAAAATCAGTAGAGATGATTGAAGAGGCGGTTGAGGTGATTTCAGAGTTATTACGAAATGCTGGACATAATGTGAAGCATGAAGCTACTATTACAGTTCAAAATATTGTGGCTTCTGGAACTCTTGGAAAAAGAATCAATCTTGAATTAGCAGCACTCCTCCTAGAACATTCAATGTATGAACCAGAACAGTTTCCTGGATTAATCTACAGGATGCAAGAACCAAAAGTAGTATTACTATTATTTCAGTCTGGGAAATTGGTTTGTACAGGTGCCAAAAAAGAGGATTACGTTTATCAATCGATTGAAAAGATTTATTCTATTTTAGAAGAAATTGATGCTTTTGAGGTAACTGGATTAGAGTTTTAATCAGAAGCAATAAAGTCTAGGGAATGAGAAATAACTTTTGGGATACAGTTTAATAAGTTGAGAAGGGAAAAATTTTTTTCAATTAATTCACTTGCCTTTCCATTAATATATGTCGCCATACATGCTGCATAGAAAGGAGAAACAGACTGGACAATTAATCCCGAAGTAATCCCAGCAAGAATGTCTCCTGTTCCCCCTCTTGTCATTTTCACGATTCCTGTTTTATTAATCTTCATAGAATCTGTATCTGAAACAATATCCCAATGTCCTTTTAGAACCCAAATACCTGAATATTGACTAATTATTCTATAAAATATTTCTTTTCGTTCCTGAAATTCTTCCTGTGATTGTGGGAGTTTTTGCCCTGTTAAGCTTAAAAATTCACCTAAGTGTGGAGTTAATATTGAATTTGGTGTCAAGTTTTTTACATCAAGCAATTTAAGAGCATCAGCATCATAAACAATGAATTTATCAAAAGTTTTAGCTAGAGATTGAACTTTCAAAACAGCTTCGCGAGTTTCATCTTTTCTTCCTAATCCTGGTCCTAAAAGGATAACATCATTTTCCTTGATTAAGGTTTCATCTATTGATTTCATATTTAAATGGGATTCTGGATATTCGTAAACGATAAATTCGAACGAATGTGCTCTAATCGCTGTAGAAATGCTTTTAGGGCATAAAATTGTAACTAGATCTGCTCCTGCTTGAATTGCAGCTTGAGCTGCTAGACTAGGGGCACCTGAATAGATTGAATTTCCTCCAATAACTAAAATTCTCCCATTATCCCCTTTTTTAGACCATGGGTCTCTTTTTTTTAAAGCTAAGAAATCACCTGGACCTATTAACTCTTCTGCTTCTCTTGTAATTCCAATTTTTTTCACAACAATTGTTCCTGAATTTACTTGATTAAGACCTAATTTTTGTTTATGAAGACATATTGTCCAATTGGGAGTTAGATAAACATTTGATAAAGCACCAGTATCAGGATTAATACCAGTAGGAGTATCTACACTGATAATAATGTTTCCCTTTTTTTGCCATTGATTTAGTTTTTCTAATAAATAATTTAATGGATTTTTTATCTGACCACGAATTCCTGTCCCTACAATAGCATCTATAATTAGTGAATCAGGTTCAAAATTCAGTTCCTTAATATCCTCAGAATTTTGGAGTTCTTTAATGTGAATTTCATTAGAAAGACGGTTCAAAATCTTCCAATTCTTTATTGTTGACTTTTTAATAATCGAAGACGAAGAACCCAAAAGGAACAGCTCTACATTGTTGATTTGTGACAGATGACGAACAGCTACCATCCCATCTCCTCCATTTCCCCCCCTACCTGCAAAAATTTTTACTTTTTTAATGGTTTTTTCTTGATTCAGGGTTTCGATAAACTCAGCTATACCTTTTCCTGCATTTTCCATAAGTAAAACTCTCTCTACCCCCAGATATTCGGAATTGACATCAGCGATACTCATATCTAAAATTGAAATTTTTTCTGTGTCCAGATTTATTCACCCCGAAGAGTCTATTGGGATTTTTTATAAAACAATTTTGAATAACAAGCACTCCAAATAGCATCTTACCAATAACTATTCAAATTAAATGATGATAAAAAGTTTAGTGGGCAGATTAACCTTGGATTTTATATTTATTTTTTTAGTTAATTTGAATGTAATGAGTGGAATTTTACTCGTACCATACCCATTAAACCTTCTTTTCCTTGCAATTTCCTCACTAAAATGGGAAGATCCAGTCCCTTATAATTACTTTTCTTCTGATGAGTTACCCAATGTCACTGTTCAAATTCCAATCTATAATGAATCAAATATTATTAATGAAACTATTAAAAACTTAGCTAATATGATCTATACTCCTCAAAAGATAACAATTCAATTCCTAGACGATTCAACAGATGAAACATCTGAAATTATTAACAAATCAACTAAAACTCTATTTGAAAAAGGATATAATATCCAAATAATTAAGAGGAGCAATAGGGAGGGGTTTAAAGCTGGTGCGCTATCTAACGGGATAAAAAAGATAACTTCAGAATATATTGCGATGTTTGATGCAGATTTTCAGGTAGATCCCAATTTTTTAATGGATACAATTCACTACTTTAAAGATAATCCTAATCTTGGTGCTCTCCAAACACGCTGGGATCATCGGAACTTGAAATATTCTATTTTTACTCGCGCTATGTCAATAGGATTGGATGGACACTTTTTAGTTGAGAAACCTGGTCGAAAAAGAAAAAATGCGTTCATTGGATTTAATGGAACAGGTGGAATTTGGCGAAAAAGTGTTATCGAAAAAAGCGGAGGTTGGTCGTCTCAAACTCTAGCAGAAGACTTGGACCTAGCATATCGTGCTCAAATCCTAGGTTATGAGATAATCTATCTTGCTCAAAAAACGAATTATCAGGAGATTCCCCCAACTCTCCGAAGTTGGATCATTCAACAAAGCCGATGGTCTAAAGGATTTTCACAGAATATAAGAAAGAATTTTAAAAATTTCATATATAATCGAACGAAAAAGTCCAAAATTCAGGGTATACTTCATTTAACTCAATATTTGGCTCCATTACTTATAGTTACGAATACAGTCTCAGGAGCTCTACTTCTTTTTTACCCAGCTAATTTTTCTTTAATATTTTCATGTTTTGGTTTAATTTATTTTGTATTAACGATATGTGGAATAATGTCATATATTATTGCGGTTTTAAGAGCAAAGCGTGGTTTATTCCAAGTTTTTTTCATTCCGTGTTTTCTATTTTGGGGAGCAGGACTAGTAATAAGAATGAGTATAGGATCGATCTCAGGATTGATCAGTTATGGTGGGACATTTGTAAGAACTCCTAAATTCAATCTAAAAAATGAAAATGCACAGAAATTAATAATCAAAGAACCTATACCAATTGATTGGATTTTATTTGTAGAAATCTTTTATATCTGTATTTTAGGATTAGCTTCTTTTCATGCTTTTCAATTAGGAGTTGGTTTTTATGTTCAAGCTTTTTATTACTTATTTATCACTTGTTCTCTCTTGAATATGGTCATTTCGGAATTTTTCCATGCATTTTCAAATTATCTATCTTCTTAATCCAACACAATGGTGTTTTTCAGGAATTCTATGGTCAGAACAAAAGTATCCTCCACAAAAACTGCAGGTAAATCCAAATGAAGCGAAAGAATTACAATAATAACATTTTCCTTCGATTTTGGTTTTTTTCTGTAATTTGGAGGGAGGGATTACTTCTAGATTAGTAAATGATCTTCTATCAGACATTCTACTCCGATGGATCGGATAAGATTTCTTTCTTGGTTGAGATTGTTTAATAACAAAATAATATATTAAAATAAAAGAACTAATGGTTGCAGTTACTCCAAAAATCAGCCAATTAATTGAATAATCCTGATTGGGGAAAAAAAACAATTGAAATAATCCAATCAGAGTCAAAATTATGGATATTATTATAATTATTTTCTCTTGATCAGAAAGTTCATCCATAAAAAACACTCTCCAATATTCTAATACCTAATCCTAATGGGTGAAAGCTCCAAATGATAATTACAATTAGAAAGATTGTCCAAAAAACTAATTTATTCCAACGATAAACTTTAGCCCCATCAAGAACAAAAAAAGGAAGAATGTTAAAAAGAGCAATATCTGATGATGCTTTGCTAACTATAGAAAGAATTATTCTCCAATCATCTATGATAAACGAAGAAATAATTAGTAGAAACCCACTGAGGAAAGTATTAATCAATGGGCCTATCATTGCAATACGTGCTTCAATTTTTGGTGTATGATAACCTGAACTTAACACTACACCAGGTGCAATAATTTTTAACGGTAGAAATACAGAAAAAAGAGACAATAATGCTGCATTTTGATCTAAATAAAACTCAGAGGTCATATCATTATATATTGCAGTGTATTTATGGCCTAATTCATGAAGAAGGAATAAAGGGGAAATCAATATTACTAATATTATTAGTTCTAAGAGATTAAAATCTTGCCAAAAGGTAGATATTTCAACAACTACAAAAACAATAGTACCAATAATTAGTCCAGTTGTTTCTCTTTTTGTCAGAGAGAACATATAAATTACACCATTTCAAAAGCTATCTCTTTTCTGAGATCTGATTTACTAATTTATCCCAAGTATCAAGCTCATTTTTTAATAATTCTTCGATAGCTATTCGTAAAAAGTGAGAACGTGATTCATATTGTCCTAATCTAACAAGATTATCTATTAATATTAAAACTTTTGACGGAATTTTGATACTGATTGGTTTTTGCTTGGTCATTATTGATTTCACACGTTTTTTTGCCTTTTAAATATCTTAAACTATATTCTAACGTCTTGATAGTATTTTTAAGCATTCTAACCTAGTCTAAACAGGTTTATACAAAATTAAGAAAAATAAATAACTTTTTTGATATTAATAAAGTTAGCTTAAATTATAAATTTAGGGGTTTAAAAATTGAAATATATTCTTTTAACCAGTTTTGGATTTTTTATTGGTGGTATTGAGGATTCTAATCCAATTATTTATGATTTTATACCATTTAAAGATAAATCAAGCTTTTTAGAGGCTGAAATTTCAAAATTTATAAATGCAAACAAATCTAAGTTATTTGAATCTTTAAAAGATAAAGAAGAGGAAGTTGTTTCAGATAATTCTAAGTTAGTTAACAATTTACGTACGCTTGGATTTAATTCTGTAAGGTTTGCTGTATCAGGTGAGCTTAAATCCCTTCGCGGAAAAGTTAATGAATTCTTAAAAACAAAATTCGAAAAAGAGAGCATTTCAAAGATAAGTACTATGATAAGAGACAATGCAATGGATTATACAAGATCTTTGCTTAAGGAAAAGGTAGAAGCTCGTGATATCTATATGGCTCAAGCAATAAATAGTATTGACGATATAAATGCGATATTAAATCTAATTTATGCCAGATTATCAGAATGGTATGGAATTCATTTCCCTGAACTTCAGGAATTAGTAAGAGATAATGATCAGTATATTCAATTGATTTCTAAAACTAATGCTGCAATTCGTTCAGAACTCACTGAGAATAGTATTAGCCATCTTTCTGATAAAAGACGAGAACACATTTTAAATGCAGCATTACAGTCTTTAGGGTCTGAAATTTCCCCTTATGACATGAAACCTATAGGTGATTTTGCTAATTTCGGAGTTGAAATTCTCAAGGTTAAAGAAAGCTTGGAATCTTATATTGATGAAAGCATGAAAGAAGTTGCTCCAAATATTCAAAAATTGGTTGGAAGTTTGCTTGGTGCAAGATTAATTGCTCTTGCAGGAAGCTTAGAAAATCTAGCTAAAGTTTCTTCTGGGACTATACAAGTTTTAGGGGCAGAAAAAGCGTTATTTCGGCATTTAAGATCAGGTGAAGATCCTCCTAAACATGGTGTACTTTTTCAATCTCCTTATATTCATTCTGCAAAAAAGCACATTCGTGGAAAAATTGCTCGTGCGTTGGCAGGAAAATTATCAATAGCAGCTAGAGTAGATTATTTTAGTGGTGAATTTATTGGTGATACTCTCCTAAATGATCTTGAAGAAAGAATTAAGGACATTACAGATACATATCCTGAGCCTTCAGCACGGCAACTGGAACAGAAACTTAAGAAACGGAAACCAAGGGTAAAACAACCATGGCAAAAGGGAAAACGGTCAAAACCAAGATCTGAAAGAAGAAAACGAAGAGAAGAGAAACAAAGAGGTCAAAATAAATGAAAGTCTCTGAGACATACATTCAGGGTTTATATAAGGTTGATGATAAAGAAAAAGCTCGTTTAGCAACAATTAATGCTACGATTGGTAAAACAGTTTATGATGAGGATCTTTTTATGTTTGAGGGAAAAGAATATCGATATTGGGATCCTTATCGTTCAAAATTTGCTGCAGCATATTTATCAGGTATGAAATCACTCCCCCAAATTAAAGAGAAATCAATCTTATATCTAGGTGTTTCAACAGGGACTACCGCTTCTCATTTCTCTGATATTAATACCCATGGAATCATTTTTGGGGTAGAATTTTCTTCAAAAGTAATGAGAAAGTTTTTTAGGCTTTCAGAGCAAAGATCCAATTTAATCCCAATATTAGCTGATGCAAGAAGACCTGAGGAATACTCTTCCTTTGTCTTAGAAGCTGATCTAATTTATCAAGATGTAGCTCAACCTGATCAAGCAACAATATTTGGTAGGAATGCTCTTGAATTTTTGAAGTCAGGAGGTTTTGGTTTAATAGCAATAAAATCACAAAGTATTGATGTTTCTTTAGAACCAGAAAAAGTCTTTTCTAATCAAATAAAAGAGCTAGAAGAAGATTTTGGTCTTGAAATAATAGAATATAAAACCATTGAACCTTATGAGAAAAAACATGCAGTGGTTGTAATTAAAATGCCTTAAATGGTCATTCAATTTAACCATAATCTCTCCATGTATTTCCACATTTTTTACACCGATAAAATGTTGTTGGGGCTTCATCTGCACTTCGGGTTTGTACTTGCCAATAAACAGCTTCGTTATTACCACATTTTTTACATGTAACATTAGTAAAAGGCATCGTTTCCACTTCATTTGGATTTTCGATGATAACTGTCTTCTCAAGTTCGTTATGTCTAATAGTATGCTTAATTTCAAATAATTT
Organism: Candidatus Hodarchaeum mangrovi; assembly: GCA_016839515.1. GTDB lineage: Archaea > Asgardarchaeota > Heimdallarchaeia > Hodarchaeales > Hodarchaeaceae > Hodarchaeum > Hodarchaeum mangrovi. Next base: position 17,906 of record JAEOUE010000242.1, on the reverse strand, counting down.
TGAGTTATTTTTAACTCCAGGTGCTAAAATTTTGCCACATGAGGGGCAATGCATATGAACTAAACCATTTTCTGTTTTCTTTGGAACCATCAATGCACCACAGCTACAAAAGCTCATCAAGATCAACCCAATGTTTGTATTATTAGCGAAGTAGATTTTTTAATTCGAATGAACCTTAAATAAACCAATACTAAATATTTTTGGAATTTTATAACTAAATTCATTCTGCATAATATTGTTAAAAGACAAAATAAAATACTAGTCTGAATTAATTATGGATTAATATCATTCTAAAGAATTTTTAAATGGTGTAATAGATCGATTAAAGTTGGTAAAGGAGATCTAAATGAAAAGAAAGTCAAATATGCCTTATGGCGAAACAACTCTTCTTTCATTGACAAGTTTAACTACTGATACAAAATTCCGATGTCTTGTAAGAATAATTGAAATAACAATAGAAATGATTCGGATTACTGATAATCACGAAGAACTTGAGATAGAAATTCGTAATGATGATGTCAAGGATTTTAAAGAAGGTGATATAGCATTTCTATTTGGAGAGATTCAAGAATCAGGAATAAAAGTAAAAAAACTCTTAAAAACTAATTTAGACTGGGATTTATATTATAAAATGAAGGAGGAAGTATCTAAATAGTTTATCCTTTAGTATAATCGAATTTAATCTAAAAAATTCCTCAACATCTAGGAATTCCGGAGAGGATTGGGAATAAATTTATCATAATATCAATTTGTAGCAAAGAATTGAAGCAATAAGCTAGGAATGCATGAAAAATTTATCTTATTGGCTTTAACTTTATGATTAATAGTTTGTAAACATAATAGAAACTTATAATCACTCAATACTGATTTTAAGAATTCTACATTTAATACAAACATTATAATAATAACCCAACTTCACCGAAGTGTGGGAATTCTTAAATTTACAGAATTATTGGAGGAATTAGTATGAGCTTAATTGGAGTGGCAAAAAGGTCTTATCAAAAGGAAATCTCTGCATTTACTAATAAAAGAGTAGCTGTAGTCCTTAAAAATGGAACAAAATATGTTGGTGAAATGAAAGGAGTCAGTCCTGAGACTTTAACTTGTGTTCTTGTAAAAGCCCGGAAGGATCAAGACCTAAAAGAAATTCATAGAATTGCGTTAAATGGAGATTTAATATCTGAAATATACTTAGAAGAAGCTCCATTTGATTTACTAGGATTAAAAGAAGAACTAGAGCAAATCTTCAGAAGGCCTGGAGATGTAAAGGTTTATGATGAAGCTGGATTGATTGTAGTCTTGGAAAGGGTGAAAGTGTCGGAAACCGGTGTGGAAGGTTCAGGTCCTGTTGCTGATCGAGTTCGAGCTATTTTCAACCGCTATGCTCAAACACAATCATCAGAGGAATAAGTGAAATCTTATGATTATAAATGCAGAAAGAATGCGTCTAGAAGAAGATTCAGATAATAATATGTGGTTAGTAGACTTTCGTGATGAGGCAAAGAGCTTACGAGGGAGAATTGAAGTCCCACTTGGTTTAATCCCAATGGAGGAATTTAAAGAATTTACCATTGAAATAATTCCCCAAGATAAGAAAAAAAGCTCACAAGAATACTCTGACGCTCATCTTGTTTATAATGCTATTAGCTTTAGAACCAGACCTGTAGGTGATGAAAATGTCTATTCTTTCTCTGCAGGAGGTTTAATTTTAAGAATTTATACGACATCGGAGATAAAGGAGATTCAACCAGTTTTGAAGGATTTTAAAATAATTCTTAAATAAAACCGAAATTAAAATAAAAATTTCCAAAAAAGAATATTGTGACAAATGCGGGGGTTTCCCAGCCAGGTCAAAGGAGCTAGGTTGAGGTCCTAGTCGCGTAGGCGTTCGTGAGTTCAAATCTCATCCCCCGCATGATTTCAAAGGAGGGAAGTTCATAAAAATAAAGAATAAGAAGGATTTAATGTTCATTTGGATGGTTTGAAATTTTCCTTTCCATCTTCATTACTTCTTCTAACTAAACATCTATTAACTTAAAAGAAAAATGAACCTTGTGGAAAAATGATTCGGATATTCTTTTTATCAATAATAATAATAATAATTTAACTTATTTATGGCTGATTTGAGGGTAAAAATTGAAGATTGCTTTGGATTCCTTCCTTTATCGAATTTATGAAAAAAAATTATGGTCCCAGATTAAAGATGGAATAAAAGAAGGGGTTCATCCACAGCATGTTGCTTTGATTATGGATGGAAATCGTCGTTATGCGCGTGCTAAAAACCTTCCAAGCCACTTAGGACACCAATTAGGTCAACAAAAGCTAAAAGAAATTTTAAAGTGGTTTTATGATCTGCAGATAAAGTATGTCACTCTTTATGCTTTTTCAACTGAAAATTTTAACAGGAACGAAGAAGAAGTTAAAGAATTAATGACCCTTTTTGAAAAAAGCTTTAAAGAAATTATTGAACACCCCGAAATCAAAAAACGTAAAGTTCGTATAAAAGTTATAGGAAGAACTCATCTCTTACCCCAATCCGTTCAAAATGCTATTCAAATGGCTGAAACAAATACTGCAATTTATAACGATGGGCCCACCTTGATTATAGCGGTTGGTTATGGAGGTCGTGCTGAAATGATTGATGCAATCAAATCAATAGCGAAGAAAATTGAAAACGGTACAATGACCTCTGCTGATATTAATGAGGTGGTTGTGGGTCGACATTTGTACACAAATGGTATTCCAGATCCGGATTTAATAATTAGGACATCTGGAGAAGAAAGACTCTCAGGTTTTTTGACCTGGCAAAGTGCGTATAGTGAGCTTTATTTTGCAGATGTTTACTTTCCAGGATTTAGAAAGATAGACCTTTGGCGTGCTATTCGTACGTACCAATCAAGACAAAGGAGATTTGGTAAGTGATTTCTAAGTCCTAAAATCTAGGTATAAATACGTCGTGTCTGAGAATCTCTATTTGTTTCTTCAATCGGAGCTAATTGTCTTTTTATCTCCTCTTCAATCAGTTGTGCATTTTTAATCAATTCTTCTGTCCCAATTGATAAATTAAGTATGTTATTTAGTTTTTCAACTGCAGCAACAGCACCTAAAGGATCAGGTCGTTCTCTTTCAGCATATGCAAGGAGACCAATTGCAGGAAAGAGGTTCATGTCAAGGTATCCAAGCATTATAGCAAGTGGTCCTGCAACAAATAATCCTTGATCTAGTAAATTAGTAGCAATTTCATTTCGAAATTTCTCTGAGACACCAGTATATGATTTGAACATTCTGCTAGGTATATATTGCAAAGATTGATCAGAAACCTTCAATCTTGAATCAACTCCTCCAATGAAATAAGCTACCTCGAATGTTTTGTGACTTAGTATCCATTCTGAAAGTTTTTCTGAAAATTCAATCTGGACATGTCGATAAGGCTGTAAATGTGGGATGAAAACTGCAATATCGGAATTTTGCTTTGAATAAATCTCGAAAGGTAGCCTTAATTGGTTTTCTTGGACTGATATAAAAGGTGGTGCTCCACTTGACATGATTGTGGCTACTCTTATTAGTTTCATTTCCTGAACAAGATGTGATACACAGATATAGCCAATTTCTCCCAATCCATGCCATCCACCAATAAATACTCTACAATTATCAAGAATCTCAGGTTCTTCTTTGAAAATTTTAAATTTCATTTAAATACATCTCATTTTCAATATTTATTCATACCTTTCTTCTCGTGCGATATAGCGAGCTCTACTTTCAATTTTCTTCATATGTTCTAGTGCATTCTTTCCTTCCCTATAAATATCTAAATAACCTTTTCTAAAGGACTGAAATAGCTTTTTGTAATCTTTTGAAATCGCTTTTAGTGTATTTCTAAATGTTAGCAAATCCTCTGCTTTTTTTTCGACTTCGTTTGAGATTTGAGCTAACCCAAAATCTATTATGAATGTTTTTTCACTTGGAGTAATTATTACATTAAAAACTGTTAAATCTCCATGAATAATCTCATTTTGATGAAGTAATCCAATTTGATTACCAGTTTTATAAAATAAATTCTGTTTCAGGGTCTGGTCTTCAAATGAAAGGGATTTAAATAATAGTTTACCATCTATCTTTTCCATTATCAACAGATTTTTAAAAGGATCGAGAGCAAAGATTGTAGGAACTTGACCCCCTATCTTCCAAGCAAAAGCAGTAATTCTTGCTTCTGCTCTTAAACGTTGCATCCTGATAATATTATCGATTTCTGGAATTCTGTACTTCTTAGGAAGACGATGTTTAATGATAATTGAATAATCTAAATATTTTCCGCTAAAAATGATTGCTTCAGCCCCTTTAGCGATTTTATTGTTATTAAAAATCATGAATGAATCCAACTGACATCAACCTGGTCCGTTCTCCAGCGAGGTTTTACTCTACTCTGATCAACAGTAATAAAATCCTTTACTTGGAACATATTTAAACCTGCTAGTGCAATCATTGCACCATTATCTCCTGAAAGGTTTTTTGGGACTACAAAACATTCTACTTCTTGCTCTAGAGCTACTTCTTTTATCATATCTTGGAGTCTTTGGTTAGCAGCGACTCCACCAGTAAGAAGAAGTGAAGATTTCTTAGTACAAGCTATTGCTCGTTCCGTAGCTTCTGCAAGCGCTGAAAATGTAAATTCTTGAAAGGAATAACAGATATCTGTAATTGAATGAGATTTAATGAATCGTTTTGCTGCAGTTACTACCCCCGAAAATGAAAATGACATTCCCTTAATAACATATGGGAGATTAAGTAGTTTTTCACCTTTCAAAGCTATCTGTTCGATTTGTGGACCTCCAGGATGTGGGAGACCAAGTTCTCGTCCTAAACTATCCAGTGCATTTCCAATTGCTATATCAAGGGTTTCTCCTAAGACTCGATACTTTTCGTTCAAATAAGTGATTAGTTGTGTGTTTCCTCCGCTTACATATAAAACTAAAGGATCACATGTTTGAAGAAGGGATTTTCCTAATTCTACATGCGCTATACAATGATTAACTCCAATTAAAGGGATATTAAGGAGTAAAGCAAGCGATCTAGCCACAGTAGCTGTTGTGCGAAGGCATGGTCCTAGTCCTGGCCCTCGTGAGAATGCTATTGCATCTAGCATACTAAAATTTAGTGATAATTCAGATTTAACTTCTTTGAGAAGCTCTGGAAACGTTTTTCCTAAAAACTCAGAAGCTTCTCTGGGATGAATTCCCCCTTGGGATGGAGTATAAGTTATTGCTTTATTGAGAAGAATATTTTTACCTTGAATTACAGCAATTCCTGCTGTATGGGCTGTTCCCTCAATACCAAGTATAATAGGAGGTTTTTGGTTTGACATAAGACTATCAGGATAGAAATTTATGAAAATTCAGCATAACCACATAATCCACAAGATGATCTCTGTTTATGTTTCGCCAGAAAAGTACCTTTACAACGAGGACAGAATTTATGGGTACGTTTAATACTTCCTTTTTTATAATCAACTTCATAATAAGAATTAGCTGATTTTCTTCTGGTAGTCATTTATTTAACCCTCTTCAGCATTTTCTTTTATCAATGAGTTCCTTTTTAGTAAATATTTAGGTTCAATAGCAAAAACGTCGTTAGGATCATCATAACAATGCACGGTAACTTTAGATCGGGGTTCACCGAAATTTCCGAGGATTTTTTGGATTATTACTTGGTTTTTATCCATGTTGAGTTGGGCAGCAACTTTTGACCGAACAATATCTCTGGTGGGAGTAACCTCTCCTAAATGAGTTATTATGGCTTGAATTTCTTTTCTACCAATTAACGGATTATAAATTTCTTCAGTTATTGTTATTTCCATTCTTTACTTCCTCGTAATATTTAAACCTCTTAAACATTGATTTTACGTCGTTTTTTGCTTTTAAATTTACAAATATAACAACTATTCCTCCAGTTTCTTTTTTATCGAATGGAGGTTGACCATATACGATTAAACTACCTATAGGTGATAATAACAAAGTCGGGATTACCAGAAGATCCTCTTCTCCTTGAATCCTTATAGCTACACGGCATTTGTTTGAAGTACAAAAAGATATCGTGTTTTTAATAATATTCCAACTATCATTGGTAATCCATTCAGGTGGATTAACAACATCTATCAATTGATATTTACCGAGATTTAAGTTAAGAGAATCATTTCTTCTTGTTTTTCCATCATAAATGATGATATTAGGATAAAAATTCTTATCAAGAAGGTATTTAGTACAAAAATCACCAATGGATGTTACAATCGGATTATTATATCCCTCTATATAATCTATCACCTTTTGAGTCGTTTCCAAAGGAGAACCGCTAAATATTTTTCCAATTGGAGTTCTTAAAGACTCCCTTAGGGAGTGAGGAAGTTTGTAACCCAATTAGATTCGCCTAACGAACTTTAATAGCATAAGTTCCTGGACGGGTGATGTTTAATTTCTTAGCGATTCTACTTGTTTTAATATCACTTATAATCACCATTCCAGAAAAATTCTTAGATAGATGATTATGTGTTTTACAGATAGGACAGACATCTTCTCCATGGACAATGCTATTGCATTTTTTGCATGCCTTCAGTTTAACCATCTATTTTTTCTCCTTTGTGTCTTGAAGCCAATTGATAAGGCCTAATCCTTCTCCTTTCATTGTGACTGCAATTTTCATACTAACATGGTCAACAGTTGCTGTTATTATCCTACCCCGAACAAGGTCACCAGGTCTTATAGTACGACCTGTTTCTTTTCCAACAAGCACTCCAGAAGACCTCGATGACATTTGGAAATATTCATCAGCAATTTGGCTGATATGGGCGAGAGCATCCGTACAGCCAATTCGCATGAAGAAACCAAATTTAGTTGTTTCTACTACCTCTCCTTCAGTTACTTCATCATCTAAAGGACGGAAAGTTATCGCCTCATATTCAACATCATGAAAAGTAGCTCCATCACCAGGAACGATTCGACCTGGGGAGATTTCATTCACAGTTAAAATTGCGACGATCATCCCCACATCACTACCAATAGTCGTTTCGTTTTTTGATCGTGTGATGTCTAAGATTACATTCTCAATGGAGTCTCCAAATCTGTTTGGGGGTACACGGATGGTTTCATGGATGCGTGTAAGAAAATACATTATTCATAAATCCTCAATTCGAAATATCTAGTAGATACTAATGAAAAACAGATCAATGAGGGGCTTATCAACAAGACTATTGAGTATTTCCCTACCTAATAAAAAGGTGTTTAATTCTATAACAAAGTAAAAAAGAAAAAATCGGAATAAAGAAATAATCCCTCTTGTTTTAATTCTTCTTTATTCCAGTTTGAGTGCCGATTTTCGGGAGCTTCTACGATAAGCCCATAAGAAGGCTAAAAATAGAAAAGCTCCCACAATAGCTAAGATAATCTGCAATATTGGGCTCTTATAGGACTGAACTAATAACGGAGCAATGATTAAACTTATCAAGTTAATAACTTTGATCATTGGATTCAATGCTGGACCTGCGGTGTCCTTTAATGGATCACCAACCGTATCACCAACAACTCCAGCTTTATGTCGTTCTGATCCTTTTCCAGTATTCTGTTCTAAGTTCCTTGGTTCATCTTCTATCGTTTTCTTTGCATTATCCCAAGCTCCTCCAGCATTTGACATGTATACAGCAAGCAGTTGTCCACTAACAATTATTCCAGCTTGAAAACCACCAAGTACTTCAACTCCTGACCCTATATATTCAGGAAGATTTACAGAGTGTAGCGCAAGGGAGAAAAATATAGCCATAAATATAGGGACACTAACAGCGATAACTGTTAGGCTAATAAGTTCTTTTTGCGCTGCAGCAGTAACAATTTTCACCACTCTGCCATATTCTGGTTTTTTTGTACCCTCCATGATCCCGGGAATTTTAAATTGACGACGAACCTCTTCAATTGTTTGACCTGCAGCTCGATTAACAGCTCTGATGTTGAAAGCAGAAAATATCCAGGGAAGTGCAGCTCCAATCAAAAGGCCTATAAAAACTGCAGGAATGTTAATACGAAGACCAAATGCAAGGGGGTTTTCAACGCCTATATTGCGTGCAACAATACTGACATCAGTTACAAAAGAGGCAAATAAGCTCACGGATGCAATAACTGCTGAGGCAATGGCTACACCCTTTGTGATAGCTTTTGTTGTATTACCAACAGCATCTAATTCTTCCAGTACACGTCTTGATTCTTTATCCATTCCAGTCATTTCAGCAATACCTTGAGCGTTATCACTGATAGGACCAAAGGAGTCCATTGCAACATTGTTTCCAGTATGCGAGAGCATACCAATTCCAATTAATGCAATTCCATAGAGAATGGTTTCCCCAATATGTTCTGATGAAATCTCAATATTGTGTGAAAAATTATTTATTATAGGAATAATCTCATTCCCTGGTAAAATTGTATAAGTTACAATTGCTAGACTAAATGAAATACATATCGCTATAAGTGCCCAAACACTACTTTCGTAACCAAGAGATATGCCACTCAAGATTGTAGTTGCAGGGCCACCTTTTGTTGATTCGAAAACTTCGACTACAGGCCCACCAGCCTTCGAAGTAAAACGAGCAGTTATTGGATTAAAGGAAACTGCCAATAATACTCCAATGGCAATAAGAAGACCTAACCTCCAGTCACCTGCATAAAAAGTAGCAACTAAAGTTGATATTGTGATGGTTATTACACTTGAAATCTCATAAGACTGAAACATCGCTTTTTCTGCGTCAGGAGTTTTCCAAAGGGCAACAGCATAGGTTCCAACGATCGAACTTATAACACCAATTGCTCTAACGATCAAAGGAAACATAATCCAAATAATATTTTCTTCAATTCCATAAAGGACAAGCCCCAGAATCAAAGCAGAAACAATAGTTACCTCATAGGATTCAAAAATATCTGCGGCCATACCAGCACAATCCCCAACATTATCCCCAACTAGATCTGCAATTACTCCCGCATTCCTTGGGTCATCTTCAGGAACATCTTTTTCAACTTTTCCAACAAGATCTGCGCCAACGTCAGCTGCTTTAGTATAAATACCACCACCTACTCGCATAAATAAAGCTAAAATAGTTCCACCAAACCCAAATCCAAGAAGTGCATCAGGTGCAGCTTGACCAAAGATTATAAAGATTACTGTGCCTCCTAGCAATCCAAATCCATCGGTTAACATACCTGTTACAGTACCAGCATGATATGCAACAGACAGTGCTTTATTGTATCTTTTATTCACATCCAGCAGGTTACCATTTTCATCAATTGATTTTGCTGCCGTAGCTGCAACTCTTAAATTACCTTGAACTGCAATTCGCATTCCAAATTGACCAACCATCATGGAAAATGAAGCACCCATGATGAAAGCAAGAGTTCGACCAATAGCGACAACTAAAACAGGATCAAAATCAACGAATTCTCTTTCAGCTCCTGCTGTAGGTTCGACCAAATAAACGCTGAAAAATAAAGCAATCGTAAGAATTAATACGATTGGAAGGATTGTTCTAAGCTGTCGACCCAAATAGGCGTTTGCTCCTTCATTGATAGCTTCCCATACTTGTTGCATCTGTTTAGTACCAGTATCATGACTGAGTACGTCTTTACGTAGCCATAAAGAGTAAATAAAGGAAATAATGGCAACTACGATAACAAGAATGAGGGTTAACTGTTCATGAGGTTCTAATGAAGTAAAGGTTCGAAACATAATTTACACTTTTCCTTTCCAATTATAATAATCTATATAGTTTAAATTCCTTTAACTATGACAGAGAATTTATTATTCACTGGGTGAATACCAATTTTTGTGCAAGACTATTAACTTTTTTTTTAATAAAAAGGGATTTGAATTAAGTATCAAAAAAATATATCAAAATCCAAACAATCATAGAATTTAGGAAAAATTCCCTAACCTATTTAAAACTTCTATTAAATTTACTAAATCTGAAAATTGCTTTAAATCCTCAGGATTTAAAGGTGAAAAAAAAGAATATTTAATTAAAAACTAAAACCTTTATCATATACGATTATAGTATTATATAAATGATAAGTATTAATTCCGTCTCTATATCTGGTGATATTATTGGTTGAAACGAGTTTAATGATGATAAAACCTGATGCTATCCAGCGTTCTTTAATAGGTGAATTAATTTCACGGATTGAAAGAAAAGGTCTCAAAATTATAGGTTTAAAGATGATGAAGCTCTCTGAGGAGGAAATCGATCAACTCTATGACATACATATTGGAAAAAGCTTTTATCTCGAGCTTAAGAAATTTATAGGATCAGGTCCAGTTATTGCAATAGCAATTCAGGGAGAAAATGCTGTTAAAATCGTGAGATTATTAGCAGGCGCAACAAATGCTCCGGAAGCCAATCCAGGAACAATAAGAGGCGATTATGGAGCTAATCTTACTAAAAATATTGTTCATACTTCTGATGCTCCTAAAAGAGCGGAATATGAATTGAACATTTTATTTAATGAAAATGAATTTGTCGAATATGAATTGATAAATAAAACTTGGATTAAATAAATAATAACAATAATGTGAACGATATGAGAAGGAGAAGACCATATCAGAGACTTATGATAGAAAAAATCAACAGATCTGAGTTAACTAAAGTTAATGAAGATGAAAGATGGCAGGTGATTACATCTTTAGGAGAAAATCTTTCCCGAGTTTGGATCCTAGGTTTTATAACTTATCTTATCAAGGGAGAGAATAACTACACCGGAATTACTGTAGAAGATGGAACTGGTGTTATAACGGTAAAATCATGGGATGGATCTCTTTCTGAACTCAATCAATGGGATTTTATTGAAGTTTTAGGAAGAATACAGGTCTCAGAGCAGGAAGATACAATAGAAGTCTATATTTATCCCGAAATAGTTAAAAAGATAAAAGATGATAATTGGTTAATCTATCATTCTCTGAAAATTGCTCAACAGATACGAAGAACTCAGAAAGAATTTAATGTTGAGAAAGCAAAAATTGGTGGGATTGAATTAGGAGACGGTATTGTTTCTTTTGAGGATTTGAAACAAAAATTAAAAGATATTGTTCAAGAGCTTGATGAAGGATTTGGGGTAACATTAAAACAGATAAAAAAGAGATTACCAAAAGTTGATCTAGCTCAAATCGAGGAAGCAATAAAAGAACTCAGAGATGATGGAGAATTTTTTGAACCACGGAGTGAAGTTTATTCTTATATTTTCGATTGAAGAAATCAATAATTTCTAATTATGGACGGTTCCATTGAAAAACATAATATCGAATTTGTTGGTCTGAAAGGACTGTAGCAATTACATATCTTTTCCGAACAGATGTCGCAAGTCTACCAGCTCGTACCAAATCAATAGGTTCGATACGAGTTTCCCTTGGAAAGATTGAAACTAAAAAAGGGGAATGATCTATCCCCGGTCCTCTTCGATACACCGCAAAATCTGTACCAAACTTTAAACCAGGACGAACTATATATCTTTTATTTCTTAAGTCCTTATAAACTGAGAAAAGATCTTCAAATTTTGTAAATCTCTTCTTGCATTTTTCCTGAAATGTCTGGACATCTAAAATATGATTCTGTTCATAAATAATAATCATTCCTGTTTCTTGTAAAAAAGCAGCTTCTAATAACGTTAGTTCTAAAGGACGATCGAAAAATGCTGATTTAGGTTTTCTTATACCTACAGGTTTGCCGAAATAACCTTGTTGATAGATATATCTTCCTTGATCTGAATTCCATATAATTACCTGTTTATTGACAAGGTAGGCGGGTATTAAAGCTTCCATATAGTGTATTACACACCCTTATTCCTGTTTTAATCTACGATTTAGAATAGGGGTTATTAATCGAATTATCAATAATGAATCTAGAATAAATAGGATAATTAGAAAGGTAATAACAACATTGTAATTACTTAAAGAAAAATCAGCTGGTGGTTCTATTACCTCTATATCCACTTCATTACTAAATGATTGAAATTTTGAGGATTCTATCTCTGAAGAGTAGTATTCAACTTTCGCAGAATACAAAGTGTATTTTCCAACTAATTTTACTTGTACTAAATAGCTAAATTGACGAGTATCATTTGGATTAATTTGACCGTAAGACAATTGAGTAAGACCAGAGATATTAAAGATCCAAGGATTACTAATTTGGTCAATGAAGGTTACGTTATATGCTGTTTTATTACCAAAATTATAAATAGTAATAGTTACGGTAAAACTATTACCAAGAACAATTTCTGATTTATCAACAACTTTTGTAACTAATAAACGTGGATAATCTGTATTTATACTTCGTATGTTGTAATTAGGGTCTGCTTGTGATGAAAAAATCCCAATAGAACATAAATTAATGGATGATATGCAAATAGCTAAAATAAAAGCTATTAGGAGGATTTTCCTTCCTTGCTTCATTGATAGAGCTCCATAAATAATTAATTTACCAGTATTTTTTAAGCGATTTTATTTTTGTTCTTTAAGCAAAAGGTTCATTTTTTAAGATTTAATCATTGTCAAATATGTCTAATTCTATATTTAATAAAAAATTTGTCTTTTTTGGGGGAAAGGGAGGTGTAGGTAAGACAACAATGGCTACTGCTACCGCTATTAAAGCAGCTGATCTGGGATACCGAACACTACTAGTATCAACCGATCCTGCCCATTCAATTTCCGATAGCTTAAACCAGCAAATTGGAGGAGATAACCATTATTTAGTAGAAGGTGTAAAAAATCTCTGGGCTGTGGAATTAAGTACATCTGATACAATGAGGACTTATTCTGAAATGATGAGTCAACAAGATCCAACAGGAACATTAACAGAATTTCTAGGAGGTGATGATCCGTCCTCACTTTCAGCTCCAGGAACTGATGAAACAGTAGCTTTTATACAGCTTTTAGAGTTCATTCAAAATCCAGAATATGATATAGTCGTTTTTGATACAGCTCCAACAGGTCATACTCTTAAGCTTCTTCAACTTCCTGAATTAACACAGGGTTGGCTTTATCGCCTTATAAAAATGAGAAAAAGGTTAGGAGGTTTAATGTCTGGATTCAAAACATTATTTGGAGGTAGTACTATCCCAAATGAAGATGAAGCATTCAAAAAGCTTGAAGAATTAAAAGATCAAGTCGAGATTGCTCGTATCCATTTAGAAGATAAGAAAGAAACCGAATTCATTCCTGTTACGATTCCTACTGTTATGGCTATTTGGGAAACTGAGAGACTAATTAGGGCATTATATGAAGTTGCATTTCCTGTTTCCCAAATCTTTATTAATCAAGTTCAGCCAGAAAATCCTAATTGTGAATATTGTTCTGCACGATTTGAAAGCCAAAAGGGTAACTTGGAACGGATTCACGAGTTATATTCAGAGTACGATCTAATCGAAATTCCAATGTTCGTGCATGAAATAAGGGGAGTACTTAAATTAAGAGAGCTATCAGAACTCCTATATGCAAAAGAACAGTGAAATTTAGAAGAATTATCCTTCCTCATCCCAACCCTTTCGAATACGTGAAAAGGCTTCTTTAAGTTCCATATTCATTTGAGCTTTCAAACTCATTGGGGATGGACGTGGTGGTGCAACACCTAAACCAGGAGTACCTGGGGGTCCCTGTGAGTCAAATCCAGGACTAGGAGGTGGAAGTTGGCCAAATTCAGCTGGATTTGATGGTGATGGTGGTGCTCCAAAAACTGGGGGAGTTGATGATGGAACTTGTCCAGGTAGAGGAGGTAGACTTGGAGGGGAGGCTGTGGTAATCGATGGTGAAGGTGGTGTAAATGATGATGGTGATGGTGGAGTCCGAGGGGAAGCCTGTACTGGTGATGGTGGGGTTGGAAATGCTGAAGGTTGTGAAACTGAGGGAGGAGACGGTTGTGAACTTGAAGGTGGGACTGGCGTTGAAAATTGTATCGAACTCTTTGATGGTGCTGCTGTTCTTCCTTGAAGTAATTGATCCACTTTGAGATTTAGTTCTGCAAAATTTCTTTCTAGTTCATCAACTATCTCTGCGAGTTGTGAAACAAAGATAAAGAACTTTTTCGTTACTTCAACAAGAGTATCAATATTTTTTGACCTTTCATCTCCAAAAAATTCATCTAAATTTGTCAAGTTACTAACCTACTAATATTATAATCTTAAACGAAAATTCCTTTTAAACTAATAAATTTAATTATATTTAGAAGGATTTTATTCAATCCTGTTTTAAATCAGCTTCAAGGAATTAATAGATCAAATCTCATTGTTTAAATTCTCTAATTAATATTTGATTTATATTATATATTTAAACCTTCTTTTTCAAATCTGCACTTGAAAAAATCTGAAACTAAGCTTACATCTCTAGTTTCTTGGACATCATGAGTTCGTATAACATGAGAACCTTTCAATATTGCAATTGTAGTAGCTGCTAGTGAACCCCACAGTCTATATTCTGGAGTTACTCCTAAAATTTTTCCAATAAATGATTTTCGTGATATACCAACAAGAATACCTTGATTTAGACAGCGAAATTCTGGTAGATTCCATAGAATATTGCAGTCGTGAATATGATTTCTTTCAGGAATCCAGCCTCCGATTCCAGGATCAATTATAATTTTGTTTTTATCGATATTAGCATCAATTCCTAAAGAAATACTGTTTTTCAGTGCTAATTTGATTTCTTCAATATTAAACACATCACCTGGATTATTCATACACGCCATGATAATTGTAGAGGCATTGTATTCTGAAATTACTGAAGGCATATTTGAGTCATATTTAAATCCCGAAATATCATTAATAATAGATGCACCATGTGATAATGCAAAATCAGCTGTTTTTGAAGATTGCGTATCAATTGAAATAGGTATTTTAAGATTAATTTCTTTTAGAGCATCAAAAAAAGTTTTTAAAATTTCGATTTCTCTTTCTAAGGAGATTGATGCTCTATTTTCATATAAATGAGTTGGTGCACTTGATGTAGCGCCAACATCAACAAAATTAGCTTTATGTTTTTCCATTTGAATAAGGTGACTTATAATCTCTTCTCTCGAATGTAGAATACTTTTCTTGTAAAATGATGTGGGAGAAAGATTTATTATTCCCATGATTAGAGGATTTACATTATCACCAATCTTTACACCACCTAAATTTCCAGTTATCATTAACTCTAACTTTCCTTATTCAATTTTTTTATATTTGTCTAATAACTTGTCAATTAAAGGCCAAAATGGACCTATGTAAATACAATCTTCAGGGTTCATTTTCATTAAGCTATTGAGCTCAATCTGGTTAATATCATCCGTAAAAATTTTTTTTTCACATCCTCTTGCAATTACAAGTGGAATGCTTTGGTTAGACTCTCCCATTAAAATTTGAGCCCCGCAAACTAGGTTATCTGCGATAGCACGAGTTGTTATACGCATTTGACGCTTATATAAGTCAAAAGTTCCTCTATCATCAATAACAGGTGTAAAACCAGAAACCCCTAGAGCAAAACCCGATGTTCCTCTTCTTAATGGATGTGTTTTTGAATCTGCTATTATTACTCCAAACTTTTTTCCTGTTAGAGTATTTAATTCTTTTCTAATTTGCCTTGCTGTTTGAATAGGATTCCTAGGAAGTAAAATTAAAAATCCTTCTCCTCCAGCATTACTTTGATCTACACCAGCATTTGCTTGTAAAACGCCATCTTTTAAAGCAAGAATAGCTCCTGGAACTGCCCCTATCACGAGATCTGCCTCACGAAAAACCATTTCTACAACTTCTGCTTTCATATGAGCTCTTTCTGCAAGAATAAATGCTTCTTTTCTAATATCATTGATGTCATTTATTGGGATTTTTAATCCTTCACATACCGAAATAATTTTACTAGCTATTATAAAAACATCAAAATCCATTAATTGAATTCCTTGGGTGTTTACAGATTCTAAAAGAATTTCTGCAACACTAGTTTGGCTGTCAGTAATTAATGGAGTTTTTATTGCAAAAAATTCCATTTTCATTTGGGGTCAACCTGAATAAAGGAGTATTAATTGAAACATTAAATATTTAGTAAGAAAAGTAAAAACAAAGTTTATTGAAATAGGCAAGCTTTTAAGCTTAACTTTAATATTTGTCATAAGAAAATGTTATTCAATTCCAAAACTTGAAATAATTACCTTAAAAACATTAAATGGAACAACTGGATAAAATATTACGGAGTAATTAAGATGACAATGGAAGACAGAGCAAAATTTGGGATCCCCCTTCTAGATGATGCTTTGGGTGGGGGTGTCCCACGAGGATCAATAATCCTAGTTGAAGATGAGGTGGGGATAAACACAGAGCATATATTAATCCAATTTCTCTCTGAAGGTCTACGAACAGGTGAATATGGCTATATTCTATCGACTGAGCATTTATTCTCTCATTATTCGCCTTTATTTGTACCGTACAATATTTCTGAGGTTACCTTTGAAACGAAAAGACTAATCTTCTTAGATGCTTTTTCCAATCCTTTTGGTTATTCTGAAGGAAGACCTAGTGCTTTAGGAGAAAATGTTATTCGTGATATAACCCAGCCTCGCCAGGTTACTGACCAAATTAGACGATCTTTACTTCATGTTAGATCTCAACCTGTCCGTGGTGTTTTGGATTCATTAACAACTCTATTACTAGTTTCAGACACCTTGAAACCTCCTATGGCTTTTTTACAGCATAAAATCGCTACAGATAAAGAAATGGGTATAGTTAGTATTCTAACACTACATTGTGATGTGCATGATCCTAGAATTGTCACAGCTGTTGAACACTATTGTGATAGTGTAATAAAAATTACACATAAAGAACTAGAAGAAAAGGAAGGTGGATTAGTTGAGTTTTTACAAATTAGAAAAGTTCCTGGTATGACTATGAGAGAAGTTGAGAATACAGATTTCGTATTTAAGCCAATTCCTGGGCATATTGAGCTTACACCATTAATTTAAAGATGGGATGTGACATTTATTTCAAAAAAAAAGAATTGTGACGTTGAAGGATGTCCTAACGAATATAAAAAGACTGTTTCGAGAGAAAAAGCTGGCAGTACAATTAAGGAAGCTAACTTGAGTCTTTCTATAAAGGATAAAGTGACTAGAGTACACCTTTGTACTGATCATTATCGTAAAATTAAAAAAAAGTTGAAAAAGGATCGTAAAATTGAAAGTTTAAGGTGGAGTGGTTAAGTTTCCTCTTTTTAAAATCCTAAAATCAAAGAATTAGTATAAAGAATGGAGATTAAAGAAACCGTAATTCCATTGCGTCATCTGGACATACGCCAACACAATCTAGACAATTTATACAATGTTCGCTTCTTACCTTCTCTGGTGGGTGGGAGAGGATTCTAACACCCATGGGGCAGACATCCTCACATAGACCACAGTGTGTACATTTTGAGATATTTCTTCCTACACCTAACATTGAATGCTTTCCTAGAAGGCCAGTAATTATACCGACAGGGCAGAACCAACGACACCAGGCACGTGGGATGTAGAAAACTAAAATAATAGCAAAGATTAGAATAAAAAGTCTTATCCAGAATACAATGTCAATTAAAACAAATTTATCCCAATTGAATAAATTTTCAATTCCTCCCCAATAGAATAATAAGGGAATTAGTGTAAATAGAAATACGGATGGGCTTAAGACGGCCCACGGTTGTTGAGAAAAGATTCCAAACGCAATTTTTATATTTTCAATCTCACCAAGAGCAACATTTATACCAATGAATGTTGACGCAATAATACTAACTCCTGTAATAAAATCCCCAATCTGTCGTAAATTGTTATTTGTTTCTTGAGTTGGTTCATATTTGCTCTTCCAAGAGGTTAAGAAGCCAATAAGATCTTGAAATAATCC
>JAEOUE010000241.1 GCA_016839515.1 Candidatus Hodarchaeum mangrovi | reverse complement strand
TTTAGTGAGAGTTTTTCATCACTTGAAACACTTTTTTTTTTCTTTTTTTTTAAGGAGATTTAATTAGGTAGAAAAAAAATGTTAGAGAACAATTGGATAAAAAATAATTTTTCCGAGAAAAATAGTCTTAAAAACTATTTAATCAAAACGACATCAAATGTCATTAGATCCTCCAGAGAAAAGTAATGACACAAAGGAAAGCACTGAGGTCTTGAAGCTTGGTGTTACACTCGTTTTTGGATTACTCCTAGCCTTTCTTATGGGGAATCTTAGCTTAAAAATTATTGGTATCGAAATCCCTACTTTAATAGCCTCGGACATCATTATCTTTTGCCGAAATATTATTGAAAACCCCAATTTTATCCCTATAGTTATTTTTTATTTCGGTCATTCTTTATATCTTACATTAAGGGGTTTGTGGTCGTTAATTGATAATTTTTTGCTTCACAAAGGATTTTTTTTATTCGTAATCCCTCTTTCTTACAAAGAAAGATTTTCTAAATTCCTTGATATTTGTTTATTGATCTCAATAATTTTGCTTGGAATTCTATGTGTTTTAATGAATTTAGTATCCATTAACATAGTTCTTGCTTCTCCCTTTGTTTTATCATTTTTTCTTATCATTTTCCTCTTTCTTGACATTTTTTTCGATTCTGATGCTTCTTATAAGAAATACGGGAGTCCAACTGCGAAATGGTCATTAACAGTCAATCGTGTTTTGAGTAATTATCGTCATAGGTTAATCGGTTTTCTTCATAATGATTTTAAACATGACCGCGAAATTCCTTTTTTGTTTTTCTTTGTAGTATTCTTATTGGTCGTTATGCAAGTACACGTATTTCTTGTATTTTTTTTTATTGGATTATTCATTATATTGCGATTCTATTTTAGCAAAAAAAGTGTCCCAGACTGGCTCTACCAGATCTCAATAACAATAGGAAGAGGATTTACAATTGAACAATTTGGAAGTTTAAAAACCGGTGTTTTAGGACTAATTGTTTCTTCAATATTATTCATTGATGTGTACTCAACAGACTTTATAGATCCGGTGACTCCTATCCTTATAGCTTTCTATCAGAATTGGGTTATTTTTTGTCTAGTTTTGGCAGTTACTTGGATCAGCTGGACTTATAAGCGTTATTTAACAATATTACTAGGGATTTGTGTCAGCATGATCATAATTTCTTTCGATATGGTGATGACTGCAGTTTTATTGATTTCCACATTTTCTCTACTAATGATTGGTGTAATTTTACGGATATATGAGACTAGGGAAATTGAAATTGAAACAAAACATCTTCAGGAAGAAATTAATAGAATACTTCAGACAAGAGGTCGATTTAGAATAAGTGAGTTACAAAATGAATTGAAACCTCCTGATAATGTTGACTTGAAAAGAGTGGTACGAAGAGTTGCTCCTGATATCCAACAAGTACTTGATTATCATAAATATCCTACTTTCGCCACAGCTGGATGGTTAAACTCTTTCAATGATTTATTATTGGAAAAAGTTCAAAATAAAGACAGAATCACTTTGAATAATCTTGCTGAGGAATTAGATGTAAATCTGAAATGGCTGAGAGATTATTTAGATCAAAACTCTGATAAAATCAAAGGAATTTTCATTATTCAAACATTTAACGGAACTAGTTTTCTTATAACCCCAGAGTGGTTAAATTCTTTTGAGAAAAATCTATTAAGAAATATAAGAAAGGAAAAAGCAATCCAATTATCAAATCTTGCTGAAAAATTAGACGTGAAACTAGGGTGGTTGAGAGAATTTATTAAAAAAGATATAGAAATCACTAAGAATAGTTTTATCCTTTTGAGCTCTAGTGATGTGAACAATCCATTCATAGTTGATAGAAAGCTAGGTCCTGTGATCCGAATTAATGATTTAGCAGATATTCTTCATACAAACCCTGAAATACTGAAAAAAAAATTGGTGAAAGAAACCCAAAAAGGAACATTCATCAAGGATTCTGACATGTTCATAACGGATGATTCTCTTAAGTTTGACCAAGAACTTGGGGATCTTGCTCGTGATATCAAAAGGGGGAATGCTATTCCATTTAAGCGTTTAGAAAGATCTTTAGGTAACATTTTTGATGGAATAAGATTCGCTAGACACTTTGCACTTGATACTGGTCTTATTTTAACTCATATTAAAGGCAGATTCTACCTTGCAGAGAAATTTCAAGCTAATTGTCAATTAAGAAATGAAGAAATTACTTCTAATTCAACCTTCTATCAGTGTAAACGATGTTTTAAGTACCTCTGTCAAAGTTGTTATAAAAGTTTAGAGTTAACAAGAATGATAACTTGTCCTTCTTGTGGTAATAAGGATTTACAGGAGTTGCCACTAAACTGTCCACAATGTCTTATAACAATTATTTCAATTGAAGAATTCGGAGAGAATCTATTATGTCCGTCTTGTGGCGTTACTTACCAAACTACTGAAATTCCTGCTTCCTCTATTGAAGAATATGCATCCCTACGTCGATTAGACCAAATAGAAAAGATTTTACTAAATGGAAAGAAAATTCCATTTAACAGTGTGTACATAAGTGTACGTAAGGTTTTACGACACAGATTTCATTCAAAAAAGGTTTTTTTAACACAAATTGATAATAAACACTTTAGAGCCCAATCACTAGAAATTACTTGCCAGATCTGTCAGAATGTACCTGAAAATCCAATGGAATTTTATTATTGTAAAAACTGTTATCGTCCAATTTGTTCATCATGTTTTACGTCAAAAAAGAAGTGTCCTTATTGTTCAGGATCATTAATGAAGTACCCTAAAGAATGTACCAAATGTCAGGTTGATTTTATTCATCCCAATCAGGTTGCGAAAGGAAAAACTTGTCCTCTTTGTCAAGAAGAATTAATACCAGAATTTTAACTGCACTAGAGCTCTAATGTAACCTATATCTGTGTATTATTGAAAATATTTAAGTAATTCAATTAATGGGAGTAAATATCATGCTTTTAATACAAAGATTTATGACACGGACAAAGCTTATGCGTATATCTTAGCCTGGGGAATCGATATGTGACCATTACAAGAGAATGGGATTATATTAGCTCAATAAATATAATGCTACAACCTATTAAGAGAGGAAGTCGTCTAATTTTTTTGATTAATGTGCAAGGACAATTTTTACATGAAGATGACTCGGTAGACTTTAGAAATGAGCTCAATGCTAGCTTAAACAAGTATAAGTTGAATTTGATGGCATAAGTGATTACATAAAGATGATTTCACTAATTGGATGGTTCTTGACTATGAAAAAATCATCTTTGGCTTGTACTAAAACTTGCATTAATGAATTTTTCATTAATGGATTATTATCTAATATTCTAGATTCGTTTTCAGACAAATAAATGGTTATAGCTTTTCCTTTAGGTTTAAACAATCATTTTACCTCAACTAAGTACTTTAGAAGATAGATTTTGAAATTAAAAGTGATAATCAGGTAGATTGAGCTCTTTTTGAAGAAACCGAAGATCTGCAAGTATAGAAGGCATAATAGGAATACCAGATTTTTTGTACTCCAACTTATTGTAGTATTCCTTTTCACCTGCAGTATAGATTCTATCTTGACCAGGGGCTTTAGTAGAAGCACGCAATTGTCGAAGAATTGATCCACTTATCTTTTTGAATGTTGATAACGGAAGGAAATTCTCAACATTTATTGCCAAGAAAAAATGACCAAGTTTATACCCTTTAGATAGAGTTAAATCCTTCATAAAGGGACCATCGGATAATGCTGCAGATAATATTTCTACTGCTGTTGCATATCCATACCCTTTATGACCACCCAAAGTCTCTCCTGCTCCTCCTAGAGGAAGCAAGGCACTGGTTCCTGCAATTAAATCTGTCAAGATTTGTTCACTATTTGTAGTTAACTCTCCTTTATTGCTGATAACCCAGCCTTCTGGAACGGGAGTTTTTGTCCGTGCTAATACTTCCACTTTACCTCTTTGGGTTATCGAAGTAGCACAATCAATTAAAAATGGAAATTCTTCATCTGTAGGAATACCAATGGTTAATGGATTTGTTCCAAGCATACCGTCCACTCCAAATGTTGGAGCAATAGAAGGTCTCGCGTTTGTGCAAGTTATCCCAATCATGCCTTCTTTTACTGCCATTAAGGAATAATAACCCGCAATTCCATAATGGGTACTATTTCCAACAGAAACAGCTCCTGTACCATATTCTTTTGCTTTTTTAATTGCTAATTCCATTCCACGATATGCAGCGACATGCCCCATCCCATGCCCAGCATCTATTCTCGCAGTAGTAGCAGTTTCTTTTATGATGGTAAGTTTAGTCTGAGGAGATTGAATACCTTGGATAATTCGATCATAATACATTTTAAGACGCTGACATCCATGACTTTCGATCCCTCGTAAGTCACTTTGGATTAATACATCCGCACAAATTTCAGCATCCTCAGAAGGAATATTTAGCTTCATAAAAACATCTTTCATAAATTTTACAAGCATATTTGCTGGAAAATAGTGTGCTTCTTGCTCGGTCATGATCATTCGCTCCAATAATCAATTTCTGACAATAATATCCTCTGGTGTTAAGAGTTCTTTCAATGTTTACATTTCTCTTTTTTATTTTTTATCCTATCATAAATTTAATTTTCGTCTCAGAATCAATTTCAGAGGGTTCTAAAAATATTATCTGGTTTTTTATATTATTATTCAAATTAAGAACTAAATTCTTGATAAATAGACCGTAATTTTGTTTACAAAACTCTCTTTT
Organism: Candidatus Hodarchaeum mangrovi; assembly: GCA_016839515.1. Taxonomy (GTDB): domain Archaea; phylum Asgardarchaeota; class Heimdallarchaeia; order Hodarchaeales; family Hodarchaeaceae; genus Hodarchaeum; species Hodarchaeum mangrovi. The sequence goes on along the minus strand of JAEOUE010000241.1, from coordinate 1,921 downwards.
TAGTATTTTATCATATCCATAATCTACCTAAAGAATTCATAAAGTTCAATGTAGTAAGTTTTTTATTTGTTATAGATGAAAGTTCTTGAGTAATGAAATACAGACAAGTTTAGGGGGTTTTGAATTATAGATTTAATAGATAAAAATATCCTTATAGACCTCTTACTTATATTCAGTTTCGTTTTTATTCTTCCTCAGATGTTTCTAGGAACTTTTATACCAGTACCAAAGGAATTTGCCCAATTAGTTCCCAGTTATTACGTGACTGATATATTAACCACAATACTTCTTAGAGGTGCACCAATTACCAGTCCAAGTATTCTTATGAATTTTGGTACAATAATTGCGTTCTGTTTACTTGTAATAATCGTTGGAATAATAATATTTGCTAAATTTGGCAAAGCAAAATTAATGTGAGAAAATATGACTAAACCTGAGGAGATTGACAATGATTCGCATTAATCTTCATATTAAAATATTGATAAGAGAAATTTTTTAGTCTATCCTTTTTTTTAGAATGTTGATTAATAATGGTTAGGATTATTAAATCACACCTAATTTTTTTTTATTTTCTTTTTGCTCTTTTCTTTGCATGGATAATCTGGATTCCAATGGCTTTACATACAATAGGAATAATAAATTTTCCCCTTCCCATATTTATTGGCCAATCCGTAGGAGCACTTAGTATCCTAGCATCATTATTTGTGTTAGAAAAGCTAACTGAAAAAAAAGTGACACTTAAAAGTATTTTTGATAAAATTAGGATTAAGAATACTAATAGAACTTGGCTTATTGTAGCGATTTTTCTATTACCCCTGTTTACAATACTAGGAAATTTGCTGGATTATATCCTGACTTTAGAGCCTAATTTTCAATTATTTCAGCCTGAAGTATTTGATACACTAAACATCGCTATTTTCTTCCTTATCCCCCTCACTCTTGTAGCTGGATTATTAAGTAGCCCGATATTAGAAGAACCAGGATGGAGGGGATTTGCTATAGAACGATTGCAAACACAACATGGGCGCTTTTTAGGTAGCTTAATTTTAGGTAGTCTCTGGTGGTTATGGCATCAACCAATAAATATAGCAAATGAACTCCCAATAACAATTTATTCGTATTTAGGAATGGTTCTAATGTCTTTCGCTATTGATACAATTTATAATCTCTCAGGTCAGAATTTATTAAGTGCTATGATAATGCACAGTTCAGCAATTGTTAGAATCAATTATTTTTATAGTAATTCTGAAAGTATTGGGGTAATAGTGGTTAGTATTGTTATAATTGCCACATTAAGATTTATTGAGAGAAATAGAAAAAAGTATGAGAATAACAGCCCTTAGATATTTAATTTATCTTCTCCATCCATCAATTAGAAAATTAATTTCGGATTATTTAGCATGAAATTAATTTTAAAAGAATAATTTTGTAAATTTAAACTTAGTATTAGGAAATGAGCTTTCGAGAGGTGTATTTAAATTCCAGGTCACACATATATTTATCAAGCATTAATCTTTCTCGAAAAGTTTTGATCCCTCTAATTCATTGTACAAGTCTTTAGCCAGTTGGGCATAATGAGTCTTAAGTTTATAATCTTCCTTGAGATCTAAGCGTCTCGATAACATTTGACTAACTATATTGTCGATTTGTGTTAATTCAAAAATTTCACCAATAGAAATTTGCTGTGTTGAATATAATTTCCATTTACTTAGGTTTTCGGTTAATTTTTGCTTTTCTTCACTGATTTTTTTGGTTAATCGATAAATTTTCCTTTCTTTTGCAATTGATAATGCCTTTTCTTGAAGTTCTTGAGCTTTTTCTGGTTCCAGTTCCATTAAAGCCACCATAGATTGCACTAGATAGGTCTCCGATAATATAATATAGTTATTTTGCGATTCTGCGATATTAACTAGTTTGTTTA
>JAEOUE010000240.1 GCA_016839515.1 Candidatus Hodarchaeum mangrovi | reverse complement strand
ATTATTAGATTAATCGAAAGCCAAAGTGCTAAAATAAAATAATAATCAAGAGATGCAAAGTGAGGAATAATAAACGAGGGAGGAGCACCTGGTGGACTCAAAAGAAAATTTAACAGTATAATCAAGTACCCTGTTAATCGATATCCAAGAATAATCCTTTGATTCGTTGATTCAGTGATATCTAATACTAAATATTTATTCACGATTGATATAAGATAATTTTGCCCAATTTCTGGTAATGCTATTAAAAAAAGACCAATTAAATAAAGAAGTAGGGGAAGAGGGGTTGTATAATATTCTGAAAAAACAAGAAGCATTATTAATACTAAAACCCCAAAAATTGTATGTTTAAAGGAAAGGAAGAGTGATTTTACCTCTGAAATTAGACGCTCATAATATGCCATTCTTGTGGTCTCCTTTAATAGATTAATTTAAGCTGGTAATATTTCCCAAAAATCCAGTTTTTTATTTGATCTAGGTAATGTTTAGACCCCAGATGACCTGATTGTCCAGGGGGGACAATAATATAATGAGAATATGCTTCATCTAGTCCCATTATTTGTCTAAAGGATGATCCATCATGTTGAATAAATTTAGTATTATATGTTCCAACATTGATTGTGTATAGCCCACCTGGGGAGGAATGAAGACCTCCTGCATTGAAGAAATTAATAACTAGACCCATTGGATGTTCAAAGTTAACTTTATGCAAATTTCCCCATGTCCATCGGTCATTTTTCTTTCCAAATTTCTCTTGCATAAACAAAATTGTATCTTCATACGTTTGAGTAATAATATCTATTTTATTCTCAGTCTTTTCAGATGTAAATTCATTGTCGTACCAAATTGAACTATCAGATGAATTCAGAATATTCACTACTAATTTTCCTTTTAATGGAAGAGAATTTAGCAACGAAGCTGGAAGCTGATCGTACAAGACATTAAATATAAATTTTTCTACCCAAACTGCAAAAACAGCTGCTCCTCTGGAATCAAGAGAAAAAGACATATCCCAATTAGTCAGTAAGGATACTATTTCCGAAAATGAGCTATTTGATGAATAAGGTTCAGAAATAATAAATGGAAGGACTTCATCTGCCCAGTTGCTGTAAACATCACTTTGAATAGTCATGATGTATTCATAATCCAGAAGAGCTTTATTGTTTATCATCTCATGAATTCGAGAAGCTCGATAACCATGAGCAAATGCCCAACCAAGATGATAAGAATAGTTTTCAGGGATAAATCGCTCATTTGCGGTAACAAAATAATCCACGGAAGGATTAAAGCTATGATAATTCTCAATAAAGGGGACAAATTCCTCCTCCCACTCATAGGTATCAATTGATCCATCATGAGGAGCAAAACCATACCCATTTTTTCGTATTGGGATCGTTCCTGTAATATACAACCCAATATTGCCTAATCGATCTCCAAAAACAACATTTTGACCAGGTACATTAAAATAACTTAAAGCATTTACAAATGATGTATTATCTGTTGATTCAGTTAATAAACGAAGAGCTTCTGCAGAGGAGGAACTATCATGCCCAACCCATCGTATACTAACATTAATCCCAAAGAGGGGGACAACAGGTCTTTTACCATGACCTTTTGTTCCTTCCCCAGTTGTTAAAATTATTTCACGTGTTTCAAAGCTAGTCCTTTTCGGATTTAAGTAAAAAAGTTCACTAATTATTGTTGACTCTTTCCATGATCCATTGTATAGGTATTGAGAGTAATCAGAGTTGAAAGTTTCTATATAGGTATCCAAAAAATCAATTTGTGAATTGGTAAATGCCCAAGCAAGATATTCATTGCGTCCCAATGTAATTGCAGGAAGGCCAGGGAGTGTCATTCCACTAACATGAAATTCTGGACATTTAATGTCAACAAACCACCACCTAGAAGGAGTTTCAAGGGACATATGGGGATCATTGGCTATTATTGGTTTACCTGTGGTGGTTCGAGACCCTCCAATTACCCAATTGTTTGATCCAGGAGTAAATGGATTCCAACCCAGTCGATTTAAATCGGTTAAGGTCATACGAGTAGAATTAGAACTAGGATAACCAACTGGATCCTCCCACATAATACTTGTTGAATCTAATGCCATTTTAGCAAATTCGAGCAACATTGATTTATTTTCAATTTCATTATAATATTGCCCAATTAAGATTTCTCCACCTCCATGAGCCGTGAGGCCAAACCCTAGTAGTTTTAAAATAGCAATTGAATCAATGGGACTCCAAAGATCAGGTTGATAGTTTAAAATACCAAATTCAAGAGGTAAGCGATTTTTATTATTGTTTATAAAGATGTTTATCCCATCAGCAAAAGCTTGAAAGAACTCTTGCGTTGCAGATGTCAGAAAAGGCCAATCTTCTACCGCTGTTCTGTAAAATCCCATAGCCCGAAGACTATAATCAGTTTCTATTATCTCAGGGATAAAAACAGAAAAAATTTCAGCTAATTGTCCTTTAGCTTGTCTTCGGTAGAAATCCAGCGCCCAAAGTCGGTCCCGTGCAAATAAATAACCTTGAGCTTTAAGTGCATCTTGAGAGGATTGTGCTTCAATATATACATTGCCCAGATTATCAATTTTGACCTTAACTGGACTGCTAAATTCACTGAAGTTAAGTGTAGATCCTACTGGAACTATTTCTGATTGTAACCGAAAATAAACAGAGAGAATCAAGCTTAGCGTAACAATAGTGATAACTAGAAAACTGTAATATATTATTCTTTTTGATTGTACCATCTAAGGGTCTCCAAAGGTGAGAAAAATTAATCTGTTAAGAAAATTCTGTGCCTTAAAAATACTTAAGTTCAATTGAAATCTATTGGAGCTAAATTCTAATGCCATGAAACGCTTTAATATGTTTTTTATAATTTCGTTTAAAAATATTATAGCAAATTGACCTATAATAAATATAAGAAAAAAGAAAAAATGTTTGATATTTGAATGGGAAGGCCAGTGATAAAGTTTTCAGGTGATTGGCATTATAAAATCCCTTAAACTATCTAAGCACTTCTTTCATAACTTCTTTATATTCAAGAAAAGCATTACGGCCTGGCTCAGTAATTTCTAGTATGGTGACAGGTTTTTTCTCCCGAAACTTTTTAGTAATTTTGATATATCCAGCTTCCTCAAGTTTAGACGCATGGGCTGATAAATTCCCCCAGGTGAGGTCAACTTTTCGTTTTAAGAAAACAAGATCTGCATTCTTGAGTACAAATAGATAAGCCATGATAAGTAAACGGGAGGGTTCATGAATAACTTTGTTGATATCCGTTTTTAGCTTAAAATCAGCTAGAGGGTCGTTGTTATTAGACAGGATTATTCCTCCTCGATGGGGATTACTGGATAGGTCCGTACAAACCAAACAAACCTTATGATACCAAGAATTAGCATCAAAATTCCAAAGACAATAAAATAAAGATATAATCCAAATTTAGTATTTGGAAAAACAATTAATGAAAATATTAATCCAAGGACTGTGGGGAAAAATCCAAGAAGATAATAGGATTTTTGTCCAGTTTTATCAACAAGATACAAACTTGGCCCAAACATGATAAGACCAAAAGCAAATGGTACCCATTTATACAATATAGATATATCGTGTATCTCTCCTTCAACGATAAACATTATCGATACCGCAATTGAAATAATTATTACTATAAAAAGAAAGAATACTAGAATATTCTTTTTTACCGAATAATCCTCTTTCTCTTCTCCCAGTCTTAGCTCCGCTCGTCCGATACGAGGATAGGTGGTTCGTTCTCGAATGAATGTGAGAATAGCATTACCGAAGAAGATTGGGAAAAAATAAAAGACTACCATAAAAGGCGCTATGAAAAAAATTGGGCAAAAGATTAAAATTAAACCAATAAGAATTTCCGTAATTCCATCTTTCATGAGTTCATTATAAGTTTTCTGCTCAATAGCTTTAAGGTTAATTTTTTCTGACATTTCTATTCACTCAAAACTGTTTTTTCATTTTCAGTCTCTTGATGCTTCAAATTTATTGATTAAACATCTTAAATTGTAATGAACTTCACTACTATAAATAACTTTGTATAGCAGAGTACTTAATTTTATTATTCACTTTGTTTTATTTTTAGTGTATTCTTTGAGCTTAGGATTGAGTGTATTATTCTATAAGACTTTAAAAGAATTTTAAAAAAGGGTTCCAACTTTAATTACTATTTAGTTGATTCCATTGTTGACGAAAAACTAATATTTGTTCTTGTCTTACAGTATTTCGAAATATTACAACAATTTGATTCGTAAGAAAAGACTTTTCTATTTTAGATATCTTTAGCTGGGTATTTACACTATTTATTTGACACCAACCATCAAGAAATTGCAGAAAGCCTTTAATACGAAATGTATGTTTTTTTAACTCTTCAAAAAAAGGCATGACTACTTCTTTACTAAGCGGTCTGTTAGATATCAATAAAAGACGCTTTATTGATGGAATTCCTTCATTTTTCTCTCCAATTCCCAATCCATGTTTGATCTGAGTAGCCTTAAGTGATGGAAGAGATTGAATATAGTTAAACTTCCCAAAAGATGTTTGATAAAGCATTATATTAGGATTATATTCTCGTATTCGATTTTCAATAGCATGAATCGTTTCTGGTTCAACAAGATCAATTTTATTGATTAAAGCTATTGTAGAGGCTTTTATCTGGTGTTCTAAAGTCTGTAATGTAGTACTTAATTCTAAGAAGAAAAAAGCATCAATCAAGCAAATAATCTCTTTCAGGAGGTATTTTTTATAGATTTGATTCTCTATTTGTCTTAAATTATCATAAATTATTGACGGGTCAGCTAGTCCTGAAGCCTCAATTAAAAGTACATCAAGCTGATGATTTTTTGTAATATTAATCAAATTTTCCAAGAATTGGTTGTTTAAACATTGACAAAAAATTGATCCCGAGTTAATTTCAACCAAAAGAACATCATCAGGTATTAACTGACCATCTATGCCTAAATCTCCAAATTCATTAATAATAACACCACATTTTAGGTTCTGACTTTCTAATTCTGAGAGTAAATTAATTAAATAGGTGGTTTTTCCAGCTCCTAGAAACCCATTAATCAAAAAAATTGGGAGAGGGTCCAATTTTTCCATTATAGCACCTTTTCAATTTGCTGTATAAATTCTGTTTTAGGAGGGATTAATGAAGAATAGATCACTTTTCCATTAATGAGAATTGCAGGGAGATGTTTTAACTGTAATTTCTTTCCTCGAGCTATATTCTCCTTGTTAGTATATTTATATTCCACCAAATCAATTTTATCGTTAAAATATGTCTTGATTTCTTTTGCAGCATTAAGCATATATCCGCAGGCAGCACATATATCAGAATCAATTGTAAAAACTTCCACCAATGGCTTGGAAAGATTTGAATAATTAGGAAGAGGAATATCCAGATTAAGTTCAGTGGATTGATAATTTAAAAGAGACTCTTTAATAAGAGTAGGCTCTTTTATCGCCTGAATTACACCAATCACATTTTCAGGGGGAGTATCATAAGGCATATCACACCCAGGAGCAATAATAAGATTCTCTGTTCCTAAATTTTCGATTAATTCAATAACATACCGCATATTATCTTGTTGAGATCCGAATAACATTATTGTTGTCAGGGGAATATTTCCCCCAAGAAGGATTCCTTTGGGTTGAAGGATATCTTGAGCAGTTTTCATATTGATATTTTCATCTACAAAGATTGAATCAGGGAAAGTTTGAGTCATCATTTCAAGGTTTTTAGTGGCATCTCCGCAGACAAAAAAGCTAGAAAAGATCTTTCTCTGGCGTATATGTGTAAAAAATGACTTGAATGGTTTTATCAGAAATTCTTGAAAGGTTCTAGGAGAAACTTGTGAGACAACAGGATCTACAATTGCTATCACATCCATCCCTACTTCCATATAATAATCTGCTATTTGATGTGCAACCTTCGTACAATACTCAATTAATTGGTTACAATACTGTGGATTTGTTATCAAATCAATATAAAATGTCATTCCTCGTAGGTGAGATGCCAAAGTCAAGGGACCACAGAGTAGGCCAAATAATGCTGTTTCCTCTCCCACTAGTGTTTTAAATTTTTGCGTTGTCTCTAAAATTACAGGAAGCCTACCATCCTTTTTTGAGGGAATTTTCGTTGGAATTGTGAGATCTTTTGCCAGTGGGTGAGAAATTACCATAGGTGGTGATTTATCTGCCCATTGTAGTGTACATCCTAAGATCTCTGCTTCAACTTGAAGATCAAAAACTATTGGCTGCCCATCAGGATGATAAGTCTCATTCACCTTTAGTAAAGCTTTTAATAATTTCTTTGAGTCTATTAACAATTCTGGAGCGGTATAATTACATAATGACCCCGCATGGACACCAGCAAATGGAACCCATGGAATTTTATCCATCTTCTTATGATTAAAGACATTATAAATCAGTTCTTTTCCAGTAAAAGGAGAATGAGGCATTATTATCAAAAGACTGTTTTTTCAAATCGCTTTATTTCAATTATGATATCTGTTTTTTTCTCTAATTGTTCTTAAATTGGTTAAATTATCTTCCCCTCATTTTTTTTGAAGTATCTTTTGAAAAATCATCCAAGTTTTTTATAAATTTCGGTTGCTCTGTCTTTATACTGTTGAACAGCTGGTTGGTCAAATGGATTGGAACCTTTCAGCTGACAAAGCCGTATTGTAAGAGCATGTAAAAATCCAACACAATAAGCTGTCTCGGTAACTGAATTTTTTTCGAGAAGACATTTAAATACAGGTCCCGGAAAAGTATCTTCAACTGCTCGTGAAGTTATATTGAGGTGTTGACCCGATTTCGCTTTTATTCCTGGAATAATCTTTTTGAGGTGTTTTGGATAACCTTCTGGCTCAATATCCTCTAAATACTCCTCACATTGAAAGGTAAAGATAGCAGAATCCTTTACTCCTCCATACCATCTTTGTAAATCCGAATGTGCACTCCTTGGCATAATATGAAGTGAAGCATCTAATGCATCTTGTAGGTGTTTAGGAACGGATTCATTTATTAGCTGGGTAAATAAGATACCAAGTCCCTGTGTAAACTGACCCGAAGGAAGAATACGTATTTTGGCAAATTCACTTTTCTCTAGATTAAAAAAGATCAGAGCTACTTCGTCTGCTAAAGAACCTCTCTTAAAATTTTCTTTATAACTATTTTTCAGACCAGATAAAAATTCATTAGAGTCTAATCCCATCGCAATCATGGGGACAATCCCTAATTCATTTTGTATAGCGAATCTCCCAGATACATCATACCCTACTGAAACACGAGACCATCCTAGTTCATCGCAAACCTCTAAGAGTGGTCCTCCATTTGTAACGACTAACGATTGATATTCCAGAAGATATGGAATGAAACTTATCACTTCTTTTGTAGTTCCTGACCGAGAACAGTAGATTATCCGAGTTTTAATAGATTCATAACTAGCTAATTCTTTTAACACATATGGATCAGGAACTTCCAAATGTGTAACGGATACTTTGGAATGTGGTCGAAATATTAAGGGTTGTACTTGAGATCCTCCAATACCCACTATCCCTAAATGCTCATATGTACCTAATACTTTAGGAATATTCTTTTCCAACTGTTTAGCTCTAGAAATAAACTTATCCATATTTTTTACAAAATCAGGTATCTCAAATGGAGGAATTGGATCAATTTGATCTCTGAATCCATCTGGTAATAAGATTTTCATATAGTTTCACCTTAGTATGTGTAAATATTTTATATTTTAAATTGCTTGAATCACATTTTTAAGAAATCTATATTTATTATACTTTTTAGTTTATAATTCAATTGAATTTTTAACTGCCACTGGACGCCCAATTCTTATGAAATCACGATTAATCGAATGGAATTTGCCTTTACGCGAGATTTCAAAGCATAGTAGTAGCGAAAAAAGCATTCGACATGGTCATCCTTCTACTCTCCATTTATGGTGGGCTCGTCGTCCTCTTTCTGCTTCACGAGCCACAAACTTTGCTGCACTACTTGAATTACCAAATTCCCCTGAAATTCAGGCAAATCTACTTGAATTAGTGCGAAAAATATTACCCTGGGACGTAGTGAAGAATGGACATTCTCCAATTATTTCTAAAGCTCAAAAGCTTCTCCAAAAAGAATGGAAAGAACCACCTAAAATTTTAGACCCCTTTAGTGGAGGAGGATCTATTCCCCTAGAATCATATCGTTTAGGATGTCATACCTATGCTAATGAATTGAACCCAGTAGCTGTTCTTGTTCAAAAAGCAAGCTTGGAATGGCCCCACCTATTTGAAGATAATCTACTTGCCGAAAAAGTTAATTATTGGGCCAATCAGGTTAAAGATAAAGTTTTTCATGAAATAAGTCAGTTTTATCCCTTAGAAAATGATGGGTGGATACCAATTGGCTTCATCTGGGCACGAACCATACCTTGTACTAACCTAAAATGTCAAAGTGAAATTCCCTTAATTCGTCATTTCTGGTTAGCTAAGAAAAAAACACGGAAAATTGCATATAAACCAATTATCCATAAATTACCAAAGAAGGTTGAATTTAAGATTCAATATGATGATAAAATCGATTTTAATCCATCTAAAGGTACAGTTAATAGAGGAAACGCTACATGTTTGGTTTGTGGAGAAACAAATTCTGTTAAAATTACACGAAGACTTGCCCGTGAAGGTAAAATGGGCCAACGACTTCTAGTACTTATTTTAAGACATCCAAATATCAAAGGTAAGCGTTACCGAATTGCAGAACAAAATGATCTACAAACTTGGCAGGAGGCTAAAACATTCTTATCTCGTAAAACAAAAATCTGGTATTGGGATTTAGAGCCTTTACCCTCAGAGGAATTACCTCCTGCTGGCTCCTTAGGTGTAAACCTTCAAAGTTATGGATATAACCAATGGAAAGACCTTTTTAACGCACGGCAGCTTCTTTCTCTTGTTTCCTTTGTTGATGCAATTAACTCATTGAAACCAGAGATTTTGACTGATTGTCAACTTTATCCAAACAGTAATATTCTTTATCAAGCCATTTTAGGTTATTTGGCGTTAATATTAGGTCGTTTAGCAGATAAAAATGCTAACCTAGTAGTTTATAATGTCTATGGGGAAAAAATTGAACATGTTTATGGACGAACTGCCTTACCTATGAAGTGGGACTACGCTGAAGTCAATGTCTTTTCAGGTGGGAATGGGGATTGGGATGCTCATAAAGAATGGGTGGTTCGATTTCTTAAGGCAAACTCATGGAGTGTTTCCTCCTCAATAACCATTACACAAGGTAATGCTAAACAGTTACCATATCCTGATGCCTTTTTTGATGCAATCATAACTGATCCACCATATTATGATAATGTTCCTTATGCTGATCTTTCCGATTTCTTTTACGTTTGGTTTAAACGGATTTTAAAAGATATATTTCCAGATCTTTTTAGTTCACATCTCTCTCCTAAAAAAGAAGAAATTATTGCAAATAAATCACGTCAAGATAATCCAAAATTATTTTTTGAAAGTAATTTAGCTCTCGCATTTAAAGAAATGTTTCGAACTTTAAAGCCTGAAGGTATAGCAATAATTGTTTATGCTCACAAATCAGCAGATGGGTGGGAGGCTATGCTTCAAGGACTATTAAATGCAGGATTTATTATTACTGCTTCATGGCCAATCCAAACCGAAATGAAAACACGGTTAAGAGCTCGTTATTCAGCTGCATTAGGCTCTTCTATTTACCTAGTATGCCGTAAAATCCCTAAAAAAGGTTTTATTTTTTTAAATAAAATAGAAAATCAAATTAAATCGCGTATTTCAGAACGATTAACTACTTTTTGGCAACATGGCGTGATTGGAGGAGGAGATTATCTTATTTCAGCTATTGGTCCAGCTATGGAAATTTATAGCAAATATGAAAAAATATTTTCAAAAACAAAAGAACCCTATGCAATTAAAGACCTATTAAATGATATAAAAGAATATTCTACACAATTTTTAACAGATCAATTGATTAAAGATGACAAAAATTCTCCACTCGACCCTTATTCAAAGTTCTATCTGATGAGTCTCTGGTTTTCCCAAGGAAAGACTCTTTCAATTATAGAGGCAATCTCAATTGCTAAATCGGTAGGAATTAGCTTGAATGAGCTCTGGTGTAAGGGAGAATTCTTAAAGAGAGACTCTAAGAATATTTGGTTGTTTTTATCTCAGGAGCGACGTTTAATCAGTAACTATGATACTCTCATTAATATTATGCATCGATCTTTACAATTCTGGGCAAAAGAACAAGAATCTGAACTTGTATCATTTCTAACAGAAATGAATAT
>JAEOUE010000043.1 GCA_016839515.1 Candidatus Hodarchaeum mangrovi | reverse complement strand
GATTCACGATAGTTGATATAATTATATTCTGGTGCAGAAAAAATTTCTACCAATAGTTTAATTAATACTCATAGTTGCAGAAAAAAAGGTGATTTCATTTGTGTGACACATTAGTTGCGTTAGGAAAAACTACTAGTGATGGGGCTGTGATTTTTGCGAAAAATTCAGATCGGGATATAAATGAAGGGCATAGAATACTCTATTTCCCTCGACAAACTTATGATCCTGATAAAGATCGGGTAAAAACTACCTATTTAGAAATTCCTCAGGTTGAAGAATCCTATGCAATGATACTTTCGTCACCCTATTGGATGTATGGTTGTGAAATGGGTTCAAATGAGTGGGGAGTGACGATAGGGAATGAAGCTGTATTTACAAAAGAACCAGAAAGGGATAGTGGATTATTGGGGATGGATCTTATTAGGTTGGCCTTAGAACGGTCAAAAACGGCTTCTAAAGCGTTAGATATAATTATTGCACTTCTTACTGAGTATGGACAGGGAGGAATTGCCTCTGCTGAGCATAAAACTAAATATCATAATTCATTCATCATTGCTGATTTGCATGAAGCTTGGGTCTTAGAAACAGCAGATAAATTCTGGATTGCAGAAAAAGTGGAAAATATTCGAACTTTATCAAACACATTGACCATTGAAAACAAATTTGATCGAATTCACCCACAGCTCATAGAACATGCGATTAAAAAAGGATATTGTAATTCTAAGAAGGATTTCAACTTTAGAAAAAACTTCAAGAGGAGCTTTCCCGATTACAGAGACTGGGGAGCAAAAGGTTGGAAAAGACATCAAATTTCAACGAACAAATTGTTAGCAAATGAAGGAAAGATAGATCCTTCCACAATGATGAAAATCCTTAGAAGTCATTATAAAGAAAAAAGTGAATGGAATCCTTCAAAAGGTTCTTTTGAATGTATCTGTCTTCATATTCGTCCTATCTTCGTTTTAAGCCAAACTACTTCCTCAATGGTTTCTCATCTTCATCCTGATCTTCAGACTCATTGGATGACTGGAACAGCAGCACCTTGTACTTCATTATTTAAACCGTTTTTTCTTGAATCAGGCTTAATTAATCTAGGTCCTCTTCCTACTAATAAATTTGATCCAAAAAGTCTATGGTGGAAACATGAAATAATTCATCGATCAGTTCTCTTAGATTATGAAACACGAATACGCTTATTAAAGCCAGATATAGATTATTATGAGGAAAAATGGGTGAAAAATTTACAAAGATTACTACCCTCCTTGAAATCAATGTCTTTAGAAGAACGTCTTAATAAACTAACTGAATTTTCAAAAAAAGCAGTAGATGAAGCCTTAGAAGTAGAAAACAAGTGGTTAAAAGATTTAAAGAAAGTATCATTAAAGAAAAAGTCAGGAGGATGGTACTATAGAAAACTTTGGAGGAAAGAATCAGAAAAAGCTGGTTTAGAGCAAATTCAATAAGATGGAATACTTACATCTATTGATTTCACAACACAATGCTTTTTAAACATCTTTTGGATCTAGAATTGTCTTCATTGAATAACTAACAAATACATTTATGGTGGAGAAAATGACTGATATGAACACTTTATTCCAATCAGCGGATTGGAAATCTGAAAAACATGCTCCTGTTATTGAAGTGAGTAAAAAAGATGGATATTATTGGGTTGATGTAAGCGTAGGAAAGGAAATCGCTCATCCAAATACAACTACTCATCATATTAGATGGATTCAGTTACTATTCCATCCTGATGGATCTAAATTTCCCTTTGAAGTGGGAAAAGTCACTTTTGATGCACATGGTGAATCACCAGAGGGACCTGACACTAGTACAGTTTTTACAGAACCAAGAGGTCATTTCGCTTTAAAAACAGGTAAGCCTGGAAAACTGATTGGGTTATCCTACTGTAATATCCATGGTCTTTGGAGAAGTACAATCAATTTAAATCTCTGATTATACTTCTTGCTTTTTTTATTTCTTCGAAAATATTTCAAGTCGAATTTTAAACTTCTAATTGTGAAAGAATTGATATTCGTTATAATAGGTAATGGAGTAGCAGGATTTAATGCTGCGCAATCCCTTATAAAGGGAGCTCCGACAGATTCTAAGATTTTAATGTTTAGTTCAGAAAAATATGGGTTCTATCTTCGCCCAAAACTCTATGAATTTCTCCGTCAAGATCTTAAAATCGAAGATGTGATATCCTACTCTAAAGAATATTATTCAAAATTAGGGATAGAACTTCATCTGGAAGAAGAAATTATAGCAATCTCACCTAAGGATAAAATTGTTATTTCAACTGTTAAACAATATTCATACGATCGTCTTCTTCTTGCAAATGGAGCAGAGTGTTATTGTCCCGTTGTTCCTGGAATAAATCTATTAAATTCCTTTAGTTTAAGGAGTTTAGATGATGCTATTGCAATCAGAACAAGAATGAAAACTAGTAAACAGGCTGTGATAATTGGAGGAGGTCTATTAGGTTTAGAAGTTGCGAGTGCATGTGCTGAGAGAGGATTAAATACCTCAGTTATTGAATTCTTTCCCTACCTTCTTCCACGACAATTAGATGCGGAAGGGGGAAAAATTTTACAGAATATTTTGGAAAAAAACCAAAATATTACTTTCTATCTGGGAGTAAAGGTTCAGGAAATTCTGGGAAAAGATCATGTAGAGGGAATTAAGCTTCTAGACGGAATTATAATTCCTACTGATATTGTTATGACATGTACAGGTATAACTCCCCGAATTGACATTTTCAAGAAAATAGGAATGAAGACTAATAGAGGAGTAATAGTAAATGACTTTTTAGAAACAAGTATTCAGGACATATATGCAGCTGGGGATATTGCAGAGCATGGAGGAAAAGTCTATGGAATAATTCCCCCTTCAATTGAGCAGGCAAAAGTAGCTGCTCAAAACATGATGAAACCACGATCAGTAAAATACACTGGTTCTAAGCTTTCGACATCAATTAAAGTTACAAAATTATTGGTAACTTCAATTGACTATATAGGTAAGGAGGAAGAATTAAAATATTCACAAAGAAAATTTCTTATTCCAAATGAAGATATTTATTGCAAAATTTTCTTGGATCAAGATATAATAAAATCAGCTATCATTATTGGTACAAAAAATGGAATTTCTTTATTAAAGGGAAACATTGGATCTTCTTATAAGAGTATAGAAGAAGAACTAAATCAATTATTCTCAGAGACTAAATGATTTATGAAATCGTTATCACAGAGGTCTCAAAAAGGTTATTCTGATATTTAAAATAATTTAATATAATCAACATTTCTCTAGCAAAGTTTAATTTAAAATTTCAACTAATTTTTAAACTATTATGAAAAACTAAATAACAAATTCTTGGAATTCGGCCACTCTTCTGTATATTTTTTAACTTCTATGATTTTATGGTTTTTGTCGGATTTTATAGAAAATATTGACATTTGAAATATTCAAGCTTTTACCAGACAATTAGTGAGGTTTTAAAATTGGAAACAAATACTATTCCTCTTCATCAAATAATGTCTTACTTAAATTACAGTGGACCAATACAAGAAAAACTAGAATTATCATTTCCAAGCGTAGAGATTGCTCAAGGGTGTAATTCAGAAAACTATTTGTTCTTTAATTATCTAAAACAGGGTTTTCAGGTAAATATTTCACCTTTTTTCACAGGTACATATTTTAGAGTTCGTTATTTTAACTATAATGACGGTAAATATTGGCCTTAGAAAGAAACCACTAATTAGGGATGAATGGGTGTTATTTGAGTTTTATCAAACTTACAGTGAAACTTGAGTGGGTGTTTAGGAGAAATTCTAATAATATTCTCCTCGTAATCGATATACCCACTTTACACATTCCAATACTCCCAGAGGTACTAAAGCAGCAGTAATACAAATAATCCAGTCTGAGATATCTAGCCCAATAATATCGATGTATATCCCAATTGATTCAAGAATTCCACTTTGTAAGAATGGAATATACATTAATCCTAAATGGATAGGGAGTATTGAAAATGCACAAAGATATGTAAACCAGAAGGAGTCTTCACGAATAGCTTCAATCAGAGATTTATCAATCCTCCGTACTGAAAGAACAACTAAGGGAATAGCAAGATAAAGGATAGTATGCATAAGAGTTCTTGCTTTAGCATGTGAAAGATTAATCGGTCTTAAATTAGGGGTGGGAACTTCATTATACATAATTGGGATATAGAAGCTGTTATTAGCACTATTAATGCCAATAAATCCGAAATAGGCTGAAAAATAAATAACATAAATTACAAAAGCTAGGGAAATTGCGGTGAAAATTAGAGTTAATGTTAATTTCTTATTAAAAATACCTGCTGTATCTATAGGTGTTCTATCCATAATATCCTTGGGAATTTGATCAATAATCAATGCAATTGGAGGAAGAGAATGAGCAATTCCAAATATATAAGCACGTTGTAAGTTATCCATCAGAACAAAATTTTCAAATCCAGGTAAACCCATTAAAAAGGAGGTACCGATATACGTAGCTGCTTCAGCTAAATTTATACAGATATAAAAGAAAATAATAACTCTAATGCGTTGAAATAAAGCTCTACCCTCTCTAATACCTGTGACTATAGAATTAAAGGAATCATCGGCAATAACTAAGTCAGCAGCCTGTTTTGATACTTCAGTTCCTGACACTCCCATTGCTATTCCAGCATCAGCCATACTAAGGGCAAGAGCATCATTAACACCATCACCTGTCATAGCTACAACACGGTTTTGTCGTTGATACCGTTCAACGATGACTCGTTTGTCATCAGGTGAAACTCGTGCAAAAACCCGTGTATTTTCAAAGTCTGCGTCATTTAATTTAGATGCCATTTTACCTTCATGGACTAAATGCTGATCTTTGAGATACACCATACCTATATTATTAGCTATTGAGGCAGCAGTTAAAGGAGAGTCGCCAGTAATCATTATCGGGGTAATTCCAGCACCTATTGATTCACTTACAGATTCATCCACTCTCTCGCGGGGTGGATCCAAAACTGCTACAAATCCAAGATAAGAAAGACCTTCTTCAATCTCATCCCGCTCATTTTCTCCTTTCTCTGGGAGCTCTTTAATCATTTTATAACTTAATGATAAAAGACGATATCCCAATTCAGCTAAATTTTTGATATTTGCCTCTATTATGTGTTTATCTTTATTTTTTATTTTTCTTTCTTCATTTCCATAACCAATATGAGTACATCGTGGTAAAATTATTTCTGTGGCTCCTTTGCAGAATACAACTGTACCAAAATCTTTAGTTTCAAAGATTTTACTCATTCGTTTTAAAGAACTATCAAAAGGATATTCCCGTAAAACACGAAATTTTTGTTTAATTTCATCTTTATCAAGCTTTGTTTTTTCAAATAATGCAATCAATGCAGCTTCGGTTGGAGAACCAATCGCATTAAAAGTAACCTGATGGGTTGCTTCAACTGTTTCTCTAACAATTTCGGAATCATTATTCAACATTCCTGAGACGATTAAAAATCCTAAAGACCTTTTAATATCGACATCTGCACTGGGTAGAACTTGTAATTCTCTTTCATTAATATTTTCGCGGTCTAAATCTAACAATTCTACTATTTTTCCTTCAGGGGAATAACCTAAGCCAGTAACATAATAATGTTTGTTCGTTGAGGCATCAAATATTCGTTTAACAGTCATTTGACCTGCTGTTATTGTACCAGTTTTATCAGAACATAGAATAGAAATTCTTCCCAGACTTTCGATAGAAGCTAGGTTTCTAATTATGACATTATGTTTTGCCATTGCTAAAACACCTGTAATCAGTATAATGGTTGTTAGTAATGGGATATTAATTGGTACAACACTCATTGCTGTTATAATCATCGTAGACAATATAAAGACAATTTCACCAAAAAATTCAATGGGAGTATCCCATTGGCCAGAGTTTAAACGACTTAGAAGTATTCCCCCTTGATAAATCAATAAGATAGAGAAAATAATCGCCATACCAGCCGTCAAATAATTTCCAATCATATTGACCTTGGATCGAATAGGAATTTCTCCGGTATTTAATGCTTCTAATTCTAAACTGATTTTACCAAATTCTGTCCGACCTCCCGTGTTAACTACAACCGCAAGACTAGATCCAAAAGTGGCAAAAGTTCCGTTATATATCATATTTTTTCTTTCACCAATCGGAGTGTCTTCATTAAGAACAAGAAGACCATCCTCCGTCTTGTGAGCAGGAACACTTTCTCCTGTTAATGAAGCTTCATTGATTCGTAAAGAATTGGATTTAATAATACGTGAATCAGCTGGAATTTTGTCTCCTTGAGAAATTTTTATTATATCTCCTGGAACTACATCCTCAGTTTGAATCTCAACTTCTTTGCTATCTCTAATCACACGAGCAGAAGGTGCAGATAACTTTTGTAATGCTTCAATTTTCTTTTGAGCTCTAGCCTGTTGAACAATAGCAATGGCAAAATTAACACCTACAATTATTAACCATTGTGCAGCGGTTAACCAAATTTGGAAATCTCCAGGATTAAGAATTAAATAGATTAAAGCTAGAAAGGTTATAAGACCTGTCATTATTAAATAAACTACAATCAATGTATTTAATAATGGGGCTAAATAGACCTTCCAAAATGATTGTTCAGGTTTAGGAATTTGATTAAGACCATAAGTTTTAAGTCTACTCTCTGCTTCTTGAGATGTTAATCCATTGGTTTGATTGGTTTTTAATTCTGTTATAAGAAGGTTAAGATCCATTGAATGCCCAATTATTCTTGGCACATCTTTTTTAATCTCAATGTCTGTCATTACTATTCTTCCTAGCCATCTATTGAAATTATTTTAATGTAAATTATTTCTTTTTTTGATTTTATAAGAATTCACGAAAATAATCTATTTTATTATTTAGTTAGCAAGTATAAAGGAATTTTTATTAACTCTTTTTTTAGTCTATTGTCACTTTCAAAATCGATGAATCTTTAATCTATAAATGACAACAAATAAACATCTTCTAATTCAAAAATTACACAAAGATGGCTGCTAAAGACAGTAATAGGATTGCAGGATAGTAAGTTCCCATAACAATGATGAAATCATTCGAAAAACGATGATGAAACTCACGGATAGCAATTAGTGAATCTGATGTAACAAACAGTAATGCTCCAAGAATAAGAAAAAGAATATTTAAAATGGTCGAAGTAATCCATAGAAAAATCGTAGAAATAAGCATAATACTAATACAACAGGTATATATTATAACTGGTAATTTAAAGGCTCCCAAACCCTTATCGGATGATTCTAAATATCTTAAAAGTAATATAATATATATTACCACTCCAACAGTGGCTAAAGATGTTAAGATAATAGAATTTGCTGTAATCTCATAATCAAGCGCTTTTAATATAAATCCAAAAACAAATAATACTTGGGCAACAAGAAATAATGGTAATCCAGGAATTAATCCTTTTTCCATCCCAATATCTCCTAACATACAAAAAAATAATGCCCCAGCAATAATAAAATAAAACAATGAATCATCTGGCCGAATTAAAAGCACGAAAAGAACTGCAATTCCAGCTGGAATTCCTTTAATAAGTGTAACTAGATTCTTAGGGAAATTCATAATTTCGTTCTGAAAAAAAACGAGTTGATTTTCTCGAACACCTTTTATCAAGATCCAACATAATCCTACAATGAAAAAACATGCAATATATATTAATTCAAGCATAGAATCACCATAAACAATAGAGAATCTGTATCTGATTAAAGAATAAGTAATTTTTAGTTATAATTCAGAGATATCTAAAGTTGAATTTTTCCATTCTTCATTAGTGTTGCAAACTTTTTTTCTTCTATAGTCATTTTCTTCTTTTTAATATAACTAGACTTTATTTGTTTATCTAACTTTTCTCCTTCTTCGGGTTTTAGCTCTGGATTTTTTAATGATAAAGATATTCTTTTTCTAGGAATGTCAATATCAAGCACACGAGCTTTCACTATATTTCCAACATGTAAATCAGCATCACGAGGATGTCGTATAAATTTTGAGTTAGACATTTCACTAATATGAATCAAACCATTAATTTTGACCCCAATGTCTACAAAAACACCAAAATCTACAACATTAGTAATTGTTCCTTCAATTGACATACCTTTTACAAGATCGTCAATTGCTAAAACCTCGGACTTTAATAGAGGTTTTTCAAACTCTTCACGAGGGTCAAGAAAAGGATTTTGTAAAATTTGGATTATATCTTTAATTGTTTCTAATTTTTCCTCTTTCATTAATTGTTTGGCTATCCATTCAGGATTTAACAATTTGAGCTTCTTCTGTAATTTTTCACGAGTAACTTTAGTAAGTAAATCTTCTTTGGTAGCTTTAGCTACCTTCAATAATTCTTCAGCTAGTTGATAAGATTCAGGGTGGATAGGAGAATTATCAAAGGGTTCTGGAGATCCAAGAATTCGAAGAAACCCTGCTGCCTGCTCGAATGTCCTAGGACCTATACCATTGACTTTTTTAAGTTCCTCACGATATATAAAAGCTCCATTTGCATCTCGAAAATTTACAATATTCTTGGCTATGGAACGAGTTATTCCACTGACAAATCTTAATAAGGATTCAGAGGCAGTATTTACATCGACTCCTACAAGATTCACAGTATCAATTACAACATCATTGAGAGCTAAAGATAATCCAGATAAATCATGTTGGTATTGACCCACTCCTATTGATTTTGGATCAATTTTTACTAATTCTGCGAGAGGATCCTGTAATCTACGAGCAATCGAGACAGCCCCTCTAATGCTTACATCAAGATTAGGAAACTCTTCTCTGGCAACATCGCTCGCACTGTATACAGATGCCCCTGCTTCATTAACAATTATATATTTTAGATCAATCTCTTTTGCTAACTCAGAAATCAAATTTTCTGTTTCCCTAGACGCAGTTCCATTACCAATCGCTATTATCGAAAGATTGTGTCTTGTAACCAACTCTTTGAGTATTTCTTTTGATTTATTCCATTCTTGTTGGGGTTGATGGGGATAAATCGTTCCAGTTTCAATTAACGATCCTATTTCATCTATAATCGCAAGTTTACATCCAGTACGATATGCTGGATCTATTCCTAGGATTTTTCTATCTTTTACAGGAGGAGTTAATAAGAGATGCTTCAAATTTTCTGCAAAAACTTTAACTGAATGAAGTTCTGCTTTTTCTAACAGTGTTCTTTTTAACTCTCTAGCCATTGAAGGACCTAGTAACCGTTTCCAAGAATCTTCAATTGCTAGAGTAAGCTGCTTATTTGCGCCTTCTAATATCTCCTGCGGAGGAATGATCATTTCTACAATATTAGATATTATCATTGAATCAGGAAAATTTATTTTAAAGGATAAAATACCTTCACGATCCCCCCTAATCATTGCTAGTAATCTATGAGGTGGAGTTAGCAAAGCATTCTCTTCATAATCAAAATATTGCTCGTATTTTTTCCCTTCAATCACTTTTGGAGAATTGGGATTCTCTTCCACTTCTAATTGATAAAGGATGGATTGTTGCGTTTTAAAAGAAGCTACAGGATAAAATTTCTCTTTAATTAAATCTCGAATTTCAGTTGATAAAGAGAGATCTTCAGCTATAATATCACGAGCACCTGAAAGACATGTTTCTATACTTTCTAATT
>JAEOUE010000003.1 GCA_016839515.1 Candidatus Hodarchaeum mangrovi | reverse complement strand
CATTGGAATTAAGAAGAACAGAATTTCATAAAATTATAAAAGCAACTGGCAATGAAGTTAAAATGATTTAATCAAATCTCTGTCTGTTCTAAAGAAATTTAAATAATTAAATGCGATCAAGCCTATGGCTAAGTTCAAAATATTCAGAGTTCTAGACCAAGACATCCCAGAAAAGTATCGAGAGCGATATTTCGCTTTAATACAACAGTTCGATGAAGAGAAATATGGTCATATACCTCCTTCTCTGGAATATTATCGGATCATGTATGCACTTCCAAAAGAAGATGGAAAGGAGTTTAAAATAACACTTTTGGTAAATGAAGATGATTTTGTGATTGGATTTGGCATGCAAGGTTGGAATACAAAATATGATCAACTTCAAAGTGGATGGATGGATTTGTATGTAACTCCTAGTTACAGAAGAAGGGGGTTAGGAAACAGAATCTTAAAGGATCTTGTTCAAAGGTTTCCTGAAGAAGTAACAACTTTACGTGCTTATCCTAGAGAGTATACTCCAGGTTATTTCTTCTTTCAGCAGTTCAAAGCTAAACCTAATTCTGAAAGCTTCCTAGTTGAAGCTGATCTCAGAGAATTTAACTTGGAAGATATTAGAAAATTAGCTAACGAACATAAGGAGAATGCAAATCTAAATGGATATATTATAATCTTTACAAAAAACAAAGAATTCGGAGATAATTTCCCTTTAGATGAATTTGTTTCACTTACAGAGGAAATTGCTAATGCTATTCCTAGAGGAGAAATAAGTTTTGAAAAGAGAACACATTCTACTGAAAGATATCTTATGAGAATAGAAAGACACATGAAAGCTGGATATGATGTGATAAGTTTCATAGCTACTGATATCAAAACAAATCAACCAGTTGGATTTACTACGGTTGTGATAAACAAGTACTATCCATGGCAAGCTCAGCAAAAGCATACTGGTGTCACACCAGAGCATAGAGGAATGAAATTAGGACTTACTTTGAAATATCAAACTCTACTTTATTTGTTAGAAAATACTGAAGTTAGATTCTGGATTACAAATTCGAACAAAATTAACGAACATATGACAAGGATTAATGAAATCTTAAAACATAAAGTTACTGGCACAGAATGTGGATTTGAGTTTAAAAAAGATGAGTTGTCAAAAGCTCTTGAAAGAATATAGTTATTTTTAATATTTCAACAATTCAATTAAAGTATATAAGTGCTCCAAAAAATCAGATAACTATGAAGAGACTCAATTTGAGAAAATCTTCCTTGTTTCTAATCTTCTTCTTATTAACTGTCAATAGTCTTTCAGCTCAATCAACTGCAGCTGCAAGTTCTATTTCAATTGAAGCAAAAACCTATACAGCTTTAATAAGAGATTGGGAGGATATTTCCTTACTTTATGAAAGTGCTTACCATAATTCTTCCAGGTTAGATGAGGAAATTGATAGGATTCACACACTTGTTCCTGAGCTCGTTGATATCGAAATAATAGGACAAAGTTATCATGGAAAAGATCTGAGAGTTTTAAGAATAACAAATGAGAATAGAAACTATCAGAAAGCAAAAACAATGGTTATTGCACATCACCATGGGAGAGAACAGATTTCTATTGAGACTGCACTTAGATTCATTCTGTACTTATTAAACAATTATCAGGAAAACCCCATAATTACAGATTATATCGACAATCAAGAGATATTTGTTATCCCTACAGTCAACCCAGATTCTTTAGATCGAGTAATTAATCTAAAAGACTATTTCTTGAGAAAAAACCTTAGACCGTGGGACGACGATGGAGACGGGTTTTTTGAAGAAGATCATCGAGATGATGTCAATCTGGACGGTATCATTTCTTCCTTTGATGTTTATGATAATTCTAACCCCCTAGATCCTGCATATTTATACACTTACTATGAGGGGATTGACAATGATGGAGATGGAGAAATTAACGAAGATACCTACGGGTATACAGATATTAACAGAAATTATGATTCTTATTGGAGAGATGGGGAAGGATGGGAAGATGACACACAATCACAAGTCTATCCGGGTTCTGCTCCATTCTCTGAACCGGAAACGCAAGCAGTACGTGACTTTATGAACAACCATCGTTTTGGAATGGCATATAGTCTACATTCTGGGATTAATGCCACACTTTTTCCGACTGGAAATTATGGCTTTCCTGAATTTACTTTATACTGGTCAATGATCGAAGATTTTAGAGAGATTCTTCCATTTTCCTACACAGCTGTCTATTATGATCCTGATAGTCCAAACAATGAAATCAGAGAACCGGCTGCTGCATTAGCTGGTAGTTGGGATACATGGGCTTATTTCGAGAGAAATGTGTTAGCGCCTATAACTTTTGAATTATACAGAAACTTATCTTCTGTTCTTCCGAGTGCAGAAACTGTTTTTGTTGAAAACTCTACTCATTTAATTCTTGAATGGACTGAGATTTTTGGAT
>JAEOUE010000239.1 GCA_016839515.1 Candidatus Hodarchaeum mangrovi | reverse complement strand
TAGGGGGAATCTATTTCTTTTATATTCTTCAAAAGAATATTTGTCCAAAATGTGTTAACTTTTCATGCCCTCTTAATAGAGTCTCTAAGGAATTAATTGATATTTATCTTAAAAAGAATCCAGTCATGAGAGAAGCTTGGGAAAAAGCTGGTTATAAGATAGATTAAAGCATAAAAAAGATTAATTTTACATAATTATAATTGAAGGTTATTTAAAATTGATTCTAACCTTTCCTTTGGTTGATAACCTTTTGATGTATCATAATATCATATAATTGCTTTTTATTTGCTTTATAAAGATTTTAATTTAAAAAAATAGAAAAAATTGATGAAATCAAGGAAGAATGCACAATTCTAACTATTTATTACCTTTTCCAAGATGGGTTTGAAAATTATGGAGATAATTAATGGACTGACTCTTACTTCAAAGAGTATTTATCAACTTAATGTTATTAATTTATTAAAACATGCTGTTAGGAATTTTGGAAGGCAGGAAATTTTAAGTAGAAGACCTGATGGAACTTTGTTTCGGTATAAATACCAGGATGCTTACGAACGAGTACAAAGATTAGCAAATTCATTACATTCATTAGGCATCCAACCTGGAGACCGAATAGGGGTCCTTACTTGGAACACTCATGAGAATTTTGAAATCTATTTTGGATTGCCTGGCATTGGGGCAGTCATGCTGCTTTTAAATGCACGTTTAGTTCCTAGTGAATTAGAATATATAATTAAGCATGCTGAAGCAAAATTTCTTATCGTCGATGATTCTCTTTTATCTATCGCTGAAGAGATCATTCCGTCTTGTAAAACCATTAAGGGTTGTGTGATTATTACTGAAAAACAACTTTCAAGTATTACAACTCAAATCCATCCTAAATTTTCTTATGAAGAGCTTCTATACAATGCTAATCCAAGTTACGATTGGCCCCAAATCGATGAAAATTCTATATATTCTGCTTGTTATACAACTGGGACAACCGGTAAACCAAAGGGTGTTTATAGCTCCCATCGAGAAGTATATCTTCAAGCTTTAATGTATGCTATTAATGCTCGTTTTTCAGTTAATGATTGTATATTTCAAATTGTACCAATGTACCATGTACTAGGTTGGGGAACTCCTCAAGCAGCTGTCTTAGTTGGAGCTAAAATAGTCTTACCAGGGAATTATAATCTAAGTAATGTGTCACATCTTATAGATATTGTCATTAGAGAGAAAGTTACTGTTTTTAATGGCGCTACTGCATTCATTATGCCTATGCTAGAATTTATTCAACAGATGGATCCGAAACCCGACTTTTCTAATGTTCAATTTATATGTGGAGCATCAGAACCTCCTTTAGAATTAATTAAGAGTTATAAGGAACTTACTGGGGCTGAAATAATTCATACATATGGTTCAACTGAAGCAATGGCTATCGTAACAATAAATCAACCAAAGCCATGGTTAGAAAATGAATTGACTGAGGGAGAAAAATGGGAACTGAAGCGAAAACAAGGTTATGTCGTCGTAGGTCTTGATGTTAAAATTATAAACCCTGAAGGAGCAGATCTCCCCAATGATGGCAAATCAACAGGTGAAATATTGATTAGAGGTCCTTGGGTAACTAGTAAGTATTATAATTCTCCTGGTACAGAAAACCAGTTTACAGAAGACGGTTATTGGAAAAGTGGAGATGTAGGATACCTAGACTCAGAAGGTTATCTTAAAATAACTGATAGACTAAAAGATATTATCAAGAGTGGAGGCGAATGGATTTCAACCATCAATCTGGAAAATACAATTTCATCCCTTCCAAATGTGTTAGAAGCAGCAGTAGTTGGTATTCCCCATCCCAAATGGCAAGAGCGTCCTTTAGCTCTAGTAGTACCACGAAATAATCAAGTTACGAAAAAACAAATCCTTGAATCTTTAAAAACAAAATTCGCAAAATGGCAGCTTCCAGATAAAATTCTCTTTGTACATGAAATACCTAAAACAAGTGTAGGGAAAATTGATAAAAAAAATATTCGTAAAGCGTATAGGAATGTTTACAAAGAAAACTATCCAAACAATTAGACTTTGAGAGGTATTTTAATGTCATTTTACAATTTAAACGAAATTAAGGAAAT
>JAEOUE010000238.1 GCA_016839515.1 Candidatus Hodarchaeum mangrovi | reverse complement strand
ATCAACCTGCTCTTGAGACGGAAAACATATTGTACAATCTATAGGGAATTCTATTGGAGTGTTTCGTCTATGAACATCACATAAAGGGCCAGCAGTTCTATATTGTTGACATTCTTGACATATTAATTCCATTAGAGTGAGTTGATTAGAAGCCCCTTCCAAAATCTGTTTTGTAAGTATTTCAGAAAATTCTTGGAATGAGTCACGGGTTACTAAAGGAGATTTGAGAATTGTTTCCTCTTTCAAATAGGATGAAACGACTGGTTGAGAGACCCCAAGAACTTGTGCAATTTCGAGCTGCTTAAACCCATGCTGAGACAATTTTTGTGCAACTATTTTCCGTAATGGAGTTAAATAATACGATGGAACCATTTCACAGATAAAATGCATAAGATCACAAATCTCTTCTTTTCATGTATGATAGAAAAATCTGATTCCTAAATATCCTAGTAGATTTCTAATAAGTTTCGAGGATCTGATTGTAAAGAAAATAAATATTGAATCTTCTCTCTGATAATATGATATTCATTCCTTCCATAATTGATTGCAATAAGAATCATATCGAAAATTAAGCAGTGTTCACTAATGAGCTCACAATATAACTTACTAAACGATATTCCCACCGATATACTTCCCCAGAAGATTTTCTCGGTCGAGCTGATTAAGGGAGGATTGAATAATCAAAATATCCTTGTCAATGATACACTTCTCCTCAAAAAATTTTGTAGACGAGATGAGTTAAATGATCCAATGAAGGATCGATTTTCAAGAGAGATTGAGGTTTTAAAGCAATTAAATCATCAATCATATTCACCAGTCTTACTAAATCGTGTTTCTAAAGACTTTAATCTGATTTTTAGTAGAAATTGGATTGAAGGTCATCCAATAACTGTCGAACAGATAAAAAATGATCCAAAACTTCTTATAGCGCTAGTTAAAACACTTATTCTCGTACATAAGAATGATTTTGTCACTTCATGTGATTATGACTATTTTGATGTTATCAGACGATATTTAAAGGAGTATGAAATTATCAATAAGAAATACATCAACCAAGTTAAAATTAAGGATTTTTCTAACCTACCATCATATAAATCACTTAATCTTTATTTCTTGAAACAGTTTAACTGTATTGAGAAAGATAAATCTGTGAATAAATTTGTACGTATTCATGGTGACTTGGTTTTTTCGAATATTATTATTGAAAAGAAATCAAAACAGGTTATACTCATTGATTGGGAATATTCTACAATTGGATCACTTTACATGGATTTAGCTTATCTTCTGACTCAAAATCCCTTTACTAAGTCATTAGATCATCAATTCATCACATTATACGAAAAAGAGGGAAATACCATAATTAATACTCAAATCCTCACCTATTATAAAAATATAATGAACCTAATGGCAGGATTATGGTATATTATCCATTCGATTAGAATTTTTGAGTCAAGAATTAAGGAGATAACGAAATTAGATTTTAGCGAGTTTCTATTACTTGGTAAAGAACGATTAAAAGCATTAAATATATCTTAATCCAATTTTATCTAAAAAAAGTTATTGCTTCAGGAGGAATTCTAATAGGAATTATGTCACCTACTGCAAATGAGGTTTCTTCCAGAGAGATCTGAATATGTAGCTTGGTTGGAAACAGGTGATTTGAGTTTGCGCTAGTTTCTGGAATTAAATCCTCTAATCTCCTGTTTGGGTCATTTTTTCCTCGTAATTGAACGATAATTGTCACTAAATTCGTCATTCGGTCTGGAAATATAGCTAGAATTTTACCAATCTTATTAAGATCTTTCGGAAACTGCTGTTCATCAATTTTGATCTTTGTTGGATCAATAAAACATCCAGTTATATCCTTAAAGGTTTCCATTTTTTGTTTAGAAGAAACCTGAAGCTCCCCTATTTCTGAATCGTATAACAATGGGTGATCACCTTCAGATACTTGTTTAATTTTAAGAGGAAATAAGTTCTGTAATCCAAGACTCCGTGCCACCTGAAGAGATTGGGGTTTATTTGTGACTTCAAAGGGTGTTCCACTTTGTAAAATCGTTCCCTTCTCCATCACAATTATTCTATCTGCAAGCATCTTCGCCTCATTTATATCATGTGTTACAAAAATGGTTGTTAATTTTTCCATCTTTTGAATCGACCGAATATATAACGCTAATTGTTCACGAAGGTGTGTATCAACATTACTTAATGGTTCATCTAACAGAAGAAGTCTAGGCACTGGAGCTAAAGCTCTAAGTAATGCTACACGTTGTTGTTGCCCTCCACTTATCTCATGGGGTTTTCTAGACAGAATATGTTTTATCCCTCCATACTGAGATAATTCCATTATTCGCACACGATTTTCTATTTTCGATAACCGCAGTCCAAACCCTATATTCTCATATACTGTCAAATGAGGAAACAAACTTTGATTTTGAGGAACGTAACCTACCTGACGGTGTTCAATTGGAATTTTAGTAATATCTTCATCATTTAAAATTATTAAACCTCTTTGAGGGGATATGGTACCTACAATAATTCGTAGAAGAGTCGTTTTCCCACACCCCGAGGGGCCTACCAAAGCAATCAGTTCACCTTTACTTCCTGAAAAGGAAATTCCATTGAGAATCCACTCCTCATCGTACCTAAAGTATATGTTGGATAATTGAATATAGGTCACTTTGTCATTTTCTCCAAATTCTATAATTTAAACTCGATTTTACCAAATCTTTCAAGTACTATAAAACTGATAACAGTAATTAATATTAAAATTGATGCTAAAGCAGCAGCCTCTCCTAAATTCCGTGTATTTATTAATTT
>JAEOUE010000237.1 GCA_016839515.1 Candidatus Hodarchaeum mangrovi | reverse complement strand
TGCCTTTTCTGAGATCGTAGCTCAAATTTTTCTGTTTTTCGCTAAGAAATTGCTTAAAACATTAATGAAGCTAGAATATCTCGGAAAGAGAAGGAAAATTAGGGTATAAAATGGCGGAACAAGAAAAATTTGATGTGATAATTATCGGAGCAGGACCTGCTGGAAGTTCTGCAGCTATTCGGTTAATGCAGGCAAATCCTGACATGAATGTGGCTCTAATTGATCGTGGGAAACCAATAGGTTCGAAAAATATTTCTGGTGGTGTGATTTGGGGTCAAAGTCTCTCAGAGATTCTCCCTAAATGGTGGGAAGAAGCCCCAATAGAGAGGCGAATTATTCAAAAGCGAACTGGATTTCTTACTAAAGAGGATTCATTTGTATTGGAGCTCTCTTTTCCAGAATGGGAACATGATCCACCTAATGCTATTAGTGTCCTTCAAACAAAATTTGTTACGTGGTTATCTAAAAAAGCAGAGAAATATGGGGTTAATGTATTTGAGGGAATAGCTGTTGATGATCTTTCTAGAGATGTTAATGGGCGATTCAACGGTATCATCCAAGCAGGAGAAGAATTTCAGACAGATGTTGTAATTATCGCTGATGGTGCCAATTCCCGATTAACCCTAGCATCAGGCTTACGTAGAGAAATGAAAAAAGAACACTACGCTCTAGGAGTAAAAGAAGTTCTCCGTCTTCCGGAAAGCATTATAAATGAACGTTTTAATCTCGAATCAAAGCTAGGAGTGGCTTCAGAATATGTTGTAGGGGGACTCATGGGAGGAATCAGATCAGGAGGATTTTTATATACAAATAAGGACACATTATCAGTTGGTGTGATTACTCAAATAGACACGATGAATGATCCTAATTTTCCTCCTGTAAATATTCTTGAATCCTTTAAAAAACATCCTTACATTCAAAAACTAATTAAAAATTCAGAACTTGTCGAATACAGCTCACACTGGGTACCTGAGGGAGGAATACATATGCTTCCTAGGTTATATGACGACCATGTTCTGGTTGTTGGTGATGCTGCGGGGTTTGTCTTATCCAATGGAATTATAATTCAGGGAATAAACTATGCTATCTCATCAGGGATTTTGGCTGCAGATACAATTCTTCATGCTCAAAAGTCTAATGATTTCACCAAAAAAACCCTGAAAAAGTATGAACAGAAGTTAAAAGAAAGTTATATCCTGAAAGACTTGAAAACATTTCAGGGAATTCATAGTATAATTCGTAATCCACGGCTTTATGAGCAATATCCCGAGTTATTGATTGGGATTTTCAAAGATATGCTAACTGAGAATAGCCTGCCTAAAAACCACCTTTTGAAACTTTTTCGTTCCCAAAAAAAGAAAAAACAGGTTAGTTGGTTGCAATTAATACGGGACGGCATTACACTAAGACATTTCTAAGAATGTGTTGTTTAAATGACAGAACAAGAAGTTGATATAAGAAAAAAATTAGGAACTCTCACCTATGAAACTGATGCAGAAGAAAACGCACATATTACAGTTATACAAGAGATCTGTGCTCGGTGTCCTCACTATTTGTGCATTGCTGGATGTCCTGCTTCATGCTTTAAGTTTATCGAAAATAAAATGGTTTTTCGGTATGAGGACTGTATTGAATGTGGAACATGTTATCTTATGTGTGATCAAGGTTCCGTGAAGTGGAATTTCCCTCAAGGAAGTTTTGGTGTTAAGTTTGAATTGGGATAATTGGAAAATCTGTAATAACTTTCATAGAAATGTGTAGGAGAAGATCTGATTGGTATCAATTCTTGTTTTGTTAAAACAGGTTCCATTACCTAAAGAGATGAGGACATCCGAAGAAGGTTTTATGATGCGTATTGGAGTAAAATCGATCATGAATCCATATTGTAAGCACGCATTAGAAGAAGCACTTCGTTTTAAGGAAAAATTAGGAGGGACAGTCACTATATTAAGTATGGGACCTCCTAGTTTTGAACAAAGTCTTCGTGAAGCACTTTCAATGGGAGCTGATAACGCATATCTGTTATCTGACAGTAGATTAGCAGGATCAGACACTATGGCTACAGCACGTGCATTGAGTCTTGCCATAAGAAAAATTGGGGAGTTTCAGATAATTTTTGCAGGTATACAGACTATTGATGGAGATACAGGTCATGTGGGCCCACAAGTAGCAGAACGTTTAGGCTATAATCAAATTACATATGTAACCCACTTAGAAGCAAACAATAGTAGTGTAATGGCACGAAGATTGGTAGAACGTGGTTATGAGAAAATAGAAGCCCCTTATCCCGTTCTTATCACAGTAACAAGATATGCAAATATACCTCGTGGACCTAGATTACAATCTGCTATACGTGCAAGGAAGTACGAGATAAAACGATTATCTATTGAAGATATCGGATTACTCCCCAATGAAGCAGGAATCATGGGTTCCCCTACAATTGTTTCAAAAGTTAGAAAAGTAAAGTTTGAGCGTCCATCCTGTAAAATCCTAGAGGGACCAACTTCTGAAAGCAAAGTAAACACCCTATTAACCGAATTATCAAACTTGATTATAAAAACGGAGAAAAATTAAAGTGATAACAGAAGATCACTATGAAGAGGTAGATCTTCGTACTGAGGCAGTAGGTGTCTATACATTCGTTGAGTCTTTTAAAGGAGAGATTGCTCAAGTAAGCTTTGAGATACTTGCAATTGCAAGGAAATTAGCTGATCAACTTAATACTTTCGTAACAGCAATTCATATGGGAGAAAATAAAAAACAACTAGAAGAAGATTCAAAATTGTTGTGGGCTTATGGAGCTGATAAGGTCATTATTGTTCATGATGAACGGTTAGATCATTATTATACCTTACCATATACAAGAGCTATTTATGAGATAATCATAAAACTTAAACCAGAAATTTTTCTTTTTGGCGCTACAACAACTGGAAGAGATCTTGCCCCAAGGGTAGCTGCTCGATGTAGCGTTGGTTTATCAGCAGATTGTACTGGATTTGCTATTGATGATTATTATGATGAGAAAAATCTGAAATTATACAAAAAAGTAGCTAATTTTATCCGTCCTTCATTTGCTGAAGCCAAACTTGCTACTATTATTGGAAATCCAAAATTATGGAAATATCCTCAGATGGGAACTGTTCGTCCCAGTACATTTACCCCAATGCCCTCTGATTTATCTAGAAAAGGTACTACTGAGTTTTTTAAGATTGATTTTTCCCCCTATGAATTTATTGTAAAAGTACATGAAAGTGTCAAGGAAACACAGGATATAGTTGATTTTGATCGTGCAAAGATTATTGTTTCTGGGGGAAATGGTGCTGGACGAGAAGCCTTTAAACTATTAAAAGAGCTTGTTAACGCTATTAATGCTAATGGACAACATTGTGAATTAGGTGCTAGTAGATCCGCTGTAGAAGCTGGATGGGTTGGACGACAACATCAAGTTGGACAAACTGGTCGGACTGTTCGCCCCGAATATTATATTGCAGTAGGAATTTCAGGAGCAATTCAACATTTTGAAGGGATTAAAAATTCTAAAAGAATAATTGCAATTAATAATGATCCTAATGCTCCAATTTTTACATACGCGGATGTAGGAATTGTGGACGATTATAAAAATATCATCCCAATACTTTTAGAAAAGGTAAAAGAAGGATATATCTTCCCCGATGTGAAATAGATTTCAAGAAAGATTCCTAATCTTATGGTTTAAATTTTTAAGATTGCACATCAATCTATGCAATCAAACTTTGCTATCCCATGATTGAAGTAATTTCTTCGCATCTAAGACATAATCGTTTAATTCTTGTTGATTTTTATATACACGTTTTTTAATCATCCGATTTATAAGATCACTGATTTGTATCAGTTCTGATAAACTCTTAATCTGAGGTTTTTGCTTAAGAATAATTTTCCAATCCACTAATTGAGAAGATAATAAATCCATTTCAAATGAAATTGTTTGTGAAAGTTTCTTTAATCCTCGGTCCTCTGCAATCATATTCGCGGTTGAAATTAATTCCAGGGATTTTTGAATATCAAATTCCATAATCGCTAAGCGAGATTGTAGAAGGTATGTTTCCGAAAGAAGAGAGTGTAATTGTTGCTCTTGGGCTATTTTAAGAAGGATTCCACTTAGCTTTTTTATTTCCTCAAAATCACGTTTTTCTTCTTCTTGGTTCTTAGTTAAGCTAAGTTCAAAGAGTAATAACTCACATAAGTGGAGTAATACTGAAACTCTTAACTCATGATTTACGATTTCATCTTGTAAAATACTCTGTAATATTTCCCTCGCTCTAATTTTATCCTTCACCTGCGGATTTTCTTTTAGGATTAATGCTTGTGAAACTAAATAACGCTGCTTGATTATTTTATTCTCTGTCTTCTCAGCTATTGCTTTAAGATAATTTGCATATTTATCTATTAGTTCTATATCTTTTTTTTCAATTGATACAACAACTTGATGAAATAGGTTTTCTGAAAGGCTGATTTTATTATCAAATACTTCGACAACTTTTAAGGCCTTATCAAAATACTCTAGTGCCGTATCAAATTCCCCTTTCTGATAAAAGACTTTTCCCAAATTATGTAAGCCTGAAAAGATATGTTCATTATTACCTGTCTCTTTGAATAAATCTAAACCTTGATTATAATAGTTCCATGCCAGATTAAGTTCACCTTGGGTATGATAGACATCTCCGATATTGTTCAAAGCAATTGCAATCTGTTGTTTATTGCCCAATTTCTGTTTTATATTTAGCGATTCTTTATAATATTCAAGTGCTTTCGTTAGTTGACCTTTATAGTAATAAGCAACACCTAATGAATTAAGAGTTTCACCAATACCATATAAATTATTTGATATTTGATTTCTGATTGTTAAAGCGTCAGAAAAACATTTAATTGCTTCATCAAGCCTCCCCTCGCGTAAATATATAGATCCTTTATTATGTTGAATATTTCCTTCTTGAAAAGTAATATCATTTTGTTTATATTCTTTAATTAGTATTTCTGCCCTTTTAATTGCCTCCCAGCTTTCTTTAAGTTTTCCCATTCTCCAATAGGCTTCTGAAATCAATGATAAAATCTCAATCACTAATCTATCCTGATTTATAGACTCAATTTCTTTTAAGGATGATTCAGCAATATTTAAAGTATTCTGGAACTGCCCTTGTTTGACATAGTATCTTGCTTTTAGAATTTTAATTCTAATTTGATCTTCAAAAGGCAGTTTACTGGAAAGAAGTTGATTTATTTGTTTCAAAGCTAGTTCAAACTTTCCAGAATTTAATAACACATTTATATTCTCAATATTGGCTTTGGTCACAATTTTACACAAACTGAAAAGAGTTTTTGGGGTATAAAATAAGTAGATCTTTAATATTAACGTTCAATTTACTATTTATTAATTTTAAAAAAATAAGTTTCTGAGCGAAGAAAGTCATGATTAAAATGGACCAGATTACCCTAGTACTATTTCTATAATTAAAAGATTGATATAAATTTTATCTAGATAAATATTTTTATTCTTTTTTCAATTTATGAATGAAAATAGAACATCTACTAAAAAATTGATGATATTAACTAAGAAATTATTAATAATTCTCTTTAGTGATAATTTTAATTCAAATTAATTATTATATATATAATTAAACTCCTTTTTCCGTCATTAAATGGTAAATTTTAGAAAAGGACTAAAATTACCAATCCGTAAATTTTTAGATTATGGAAAATTTTACCATTTTAAGTAGAAATACACTCCTTAGGTTGGTCTGAGAGCTCAAATGAAATTTAGAAAGTTCGATCGAATTATTTTTTCATTGTTTGCACTTCTTATAGCTATCTTTTGGTTATCTAAAGAATTTTTATCTGCAATATTTCTTATTCTGTTTATGATCGTGGGATTAATTATAGCTATTCTTGCTTCGGAAAAAGCAGTAGAGGGAGTAGACATTTTAGGTAAAAAACTAGGATTTACACCATATGTTTCTGGAGTACTCTCTTCCCTCGCAAGTAATTCTCCAGAACTCGTTATTGGATTTTTTGCCATCTTAAATGGACAGGTAGAATTTGCTATAGCATTTATAATAATAGCCACTGGTTTTAACATATTAATGCTTGGAATTTTAATTATAATAGGGAATTTTAATCATAAAAAACCAATTGCAATTCCTCAAGAAGTAGTAGAGATCGAGGTTCCTATTGTAAGGGTAGCTATTGTAATTGTCGGTTCAATATTTGTCTATGGTATTGTATTGTTTTGTATCGAGATCTTTGAGATAGCAACTAATGCTCAGCAAACTGTTCCATTTCTTCCTTATGAGGCTAATTTGATTATGGTTATCGTATATCTGTTTTATATCTTCTTTATAATACGTCACAATCTTAAGAATCGTCTTCCCCTTTCTAAAGCTGCACTAGATGAACATGAGCTAGGTAACCGTTCCTTCCTTATTTTTATATTAGTATTAGCGTTTGGAATGATATTCTTTGCAGGTGAAATGATTTCATCATCTGTAGAATTATTTCTAGAGCAATCTCATGACATTGGTATTATATTAAATGAATTTCAACTTGCCTTTTTTATTGGTGCTGCTGCTTCCATACCCGAACATGCTATTGCTCTATTAGCAGTAAAACATGAGGGTGGTATCGAACTTGGACTTGGAAATTTAATTGCAGGGAGTATGCAGAATTTACTATTGATAACAGGATTAGTTTCCCTTTTTTCTTTTCTAGGTGCTGTTATTGGGATTGCTGGAAATAGCTTGAGTGGGATTCCACTCATACATTATGTAGAAGGGGAAATACCTATACCTTTTCTTTTAGTTCAATTTGGTTTTGCTTGGTTGCTTTTATTCATGATTAAATCATCAATGACTGATGACCAAAAGTTAGATATTTATGAGGGTTTCACGATAACTGTTGCCCAAATTTTTGTTTTCGTTATTTTTTTAAGAGGTATCCTAGGATTTTAGTTATCTTCTAAGCATTCAAACGTTTGAATGCTTTTTGATTCCTCTTATAGATATCAATAAACTCCTTGAAGATTCTATTATAAGTAGTGACATTTTCTGATATAGGTTCAAAAACTCCTGAAAACCGTGTTAATTTTGGGATATCAGTAAACTTGATATACCCTAAAGCAACTGAAGCTATTAAAGCGGTTCCACGTGCATTAGCTTGTATAGGATTTTCCACTTGTTTTATTGTTCTATTTAAAATATCTGCATATATTTGACACCAGATTTCAGATTGTGCTCCTCCTCCTATTATATTTAAGGTGTTCATTGGTTTTTTGATGAATTTTTCCACATATTTCAGAACCCAGCGAGTATTAAAAGCCACTCCTTCCAAAGCTGCCCTTATAATTTCTTCTTTCTTAGTTGTTAAGGATAAATTGAATAGAGTACCTCGTACATTATGGTCTTCTACTGGAGTTCGTTCTCCATACAACCATGGTGTGAAAATTAATCCTCTACATCCAGTAGGAGCCTTTGATGCTAATTCATCAAATATTTGATAAGCTTTAGGATTACCAAAGTATTTGTTATTGTCAGGATAAAATATATTATCCCGTAGAAATGTTAAACATGCTCCTGCAGTTTCCTGTTCATTAACAACAAAATATTTTCTTGGAATTGCAGATGGGATTGATGCAATGTTATGAAATATGTCTGTTTTTTTAAATGGTACGTGACATATTACCCAAGAACTAGTTCCTATGTAAATATGTCCCTGGTAATCATTTACAGCTCCTGATCCAATAACTGCAGATTGGAGGTCTGGTGCACCCATTGCAACCTTAACGTTTTTCAAGAGCCCTAATTCATCTGCAATTTCTGGTCTTAATGTTCCCAGTATTTCAGTTGGTAATTTTAAAACTGGAAACTTGTTTTTATCTACTTTAAATCGATTCAATAAACCTTGGTCATAGAATATTTTGTTAATGTTGCGTGTGTTAGTAATCCAATGTAAAGTTATTGAGGTTGTCGATGCGGCGAATATTCCTGTAAATTTATAATTTAAATAATCTATACACTCAAGAAATTTAAATGTCTTATTATAGATCTCTGGCATTTCATACTTCAAAAATAAAATATGAGCTATTGGATCCTTCCCTGATAAACCTGGAGCTCCTCCATTTTTATAGATAAATCGAATAATATCTTTCAATGGATATCCAGATATTTTTGGAAATCCAGTAAAAACGATATTCCTTAAATATTGAGCCCCTCTGGAATCCATCCAAATTATGGCATTTGAAAGATGATTACCATCTTCATCGACTGGGATTGTCCCTGACCACTGCGAAGAGTTTGATATAGCCACAATGTTCTCGATTGGTACTAAATCTTTATCCAGTAACCGTTTTGCAGATTTAAGGATAGCATTCCACCAAGTATCAGGATTTTGTTCTGCTCCTCCTTTTCCAATGAAATAGACTGGTGTATGTTCATATTCGAAATCAATTACCTTTCCATAAGTGGAAACTATGGCAGCTTTAATTCCAGAAGTTCCATGATCAAAAGATAAGATATATTTCTTAGAATTGTTCATACAAATTCACTTTTAATTAAAATTTTGGTAGAGTTACAATCTTAAAATCTCTATTTTTCCTCCTGAATCTATTGATTCAATCTTAAGAGGTGATAATCCCCCAGTTGCAGAATCAAGTTCTAAGTATTCTTGCATGATATTCAAAAATTCAATTGGATTGACAACAGCTTCAGGGGGTAGTACTCCATATTCCGTGATTAATTTTCTTTGAAGCATTATCGCTCCAAAAGCCACAGGCATCCCTGTACCTTCTCCCATAGCTTGAGACTCGGATGTAAGGGTAAAAATTATTTTATGTGGCTTATTTTCTTTCATTCCTTCCACAAAAATTTTTACACATCCTCGTTGTTTTCCAAAATCTGTTTTTCTTAAGATTTTGTCTCGTTCATCAATAAGGTATGCAATGGCAAAATCGAGAGGAGAAATTTCAGTTCCCTTTACATTTAATGGCTGTTCTTTGGTTAAACCAAGCCGAACAAGATCTGTTGTTAGATAAAAATATTCTGAAGGTAAAACTGTTCCTTTATTCGTCACTCGTTTCACCCCTTTAATATAGTTAGGTAAGGTTATTGTCTCAGGATGAGGATAGACATGGACGCGATGTTTTCCAATTTTTCCAAAGTCTATTATTTCTTCTAATGCTTTTCCTTCATCACTAAAAAAAGAAACAGTTTTAAATTCGCCATTAACGTAAATTGGTATTTTAATTGTCATTGCATGGATACGGTGGAAAACTACCCCTGGTCCTTCTTTAGGCTCTCCACCATGAGCATGATATATGTCGATTGCTATTATGGAGTCAAGGAGTTGTTCAGCAAATTTAGCAAGAAGATTTGTAACACCTGGAGAACTTCCCATGCCGATAATTGCTGTTATTTGGCCTTCTTTTGCTGTTTTATTTAATTTTAATACTTCTCGTGTAGCATCAACATCGTCATTAATGTCAATGTACTTTTTTCTTGAATTAATAGCTGCTTTGAGAATTATGGGACCAAATTTATAAAAAGGTCCTATACAATTTATAACTATATCATGTGTATTTATTGACTGTTCAAGACTATCTATAGAGTTAGCATCTACCTTCTGAAACCTTAATTTTCCTGTTGTATCAGAATAGACTAATTTTGTACCTTCAGTTTCGTTAATATCTCCAATTGTTATTAATGAGAAGTCAGAAAAGTTTGATAATGTTTTCACGGCTATACTCCCTACGGCTCCGCATCCTCCTAGAACAAGTGCTTTATTCACCTTTTTTATTCTCCTTAAATCTTTTTTTAAAATATTTCGAGTATAATATAACCTATAGTCCTTCTACCAGATGTGAATGATCCAAAAGCTTGTATTAAGAATGGATCTAAAATTTCTTTTAGATTTATTATTAGATTAGCAAAGTAGAGATAATAATTGTTATTACATATTATTTCCGGTAAACTGAGAGTATGTTTTATAACTTCCATTTTTTCTCTTTTACTTTCTTTAAAATAATTCATATCTTAACTAGTGAGATTCAGATTAAAATTAACAAAACAATTGAAAAATTAGGGTTAGTAGTTAATGAAAAGTTCATATTTTAAAGGAATTTGATTATTTTATTTGTGTTCATCTATTATTATACTCGATTGTTCTACTTTCCGACTCAATTTGAATTTTAATTTATAATTTAACTAATTATATTTATGTACAAATACCTTAATATCGTACTAGCTCAGTATTAACATCAAGTAAATATCATCAGAACTTATTGGATTGTTCATCCCTATGGAACTAGAATCATTGATGACCAGAGAGGATATACCAAAAGACATTAAAGACGCTATTCGGAGGGGTTTAATGCACAGGAAGGAGTCTGAGGAACTATATAGAAGTTTAGTTCATGCATCTCGAAATATTCTTTTTACTACTGATTTAAAAGGAATTATTACTTTTGTTAATCCAGCTATTGAAAAATTAACTGGTTGGCCAGTAAATTCATGGATAGGGTCCAAATTTGACGAAAGAATTCATCCTGAAGACATAAATAAAGCTTTAAATGGATTTCAGGAGATCATTCAAGGTAATCAAACTGATACTTTAGAAATACGAATACAATCAAAGGATGAATCCTATAGACTATATGAGGTTAAAGGTTCCCCATTAATTCTTGGTGGTCAAATCAAAGGTTTATTAGGATTTGTAAGAAGTGTACAAGAACAAAGGGAGGCAGAGACTCGTTTAAAAGAATCAGAAGAAAAATATCGGATTTTAGTCGAAAGAGCTAAGATCGGGATTACTATTGTTCAAGATGGTAGAATCAAACTAGTAAATCAAGCTCTTGCTCAATTAGCAGGTTTAACAATCGAAGAGGTATTAGATCAACCATTTACGAATTTTATTCATCCCAAGGCCCTTCTAGAAGTTGTTAAGCGTTATGAAAGTCGTATGAAAGGCGAAAACATTCCTACTACTTATGAAACAACATTAATAACCTCAAATGGAAAAGCTGTTGAAGTTGAGATTAGTGCAGGATTAATTAATTATTTAAATGAGCCTGCTGACTTAGTTATTGTCTATGATATTACAAAAATGAAAGAGGTTTTAAAAGAGCTGAAAGAAAGTGAAGCTCGCTATCGAACTTTAATCACCACCGCACTTGAAGGGGTCTGGGTAACTGATTTAGAAAATAAAACGTTATATGTTAATCCTGCTTTGGAAAAACTTCTTGGATGGACATTAGAGGAAATGAGAGAAAGACATGTTGAGGAGTTCTTGAGTCCCTTATCTAAAGAATTTTTTGATAAAAAAGTTAAAGAACGCTATGTGAATGGCATTCCTTCATCTACTTATGAATTGACTTTTCTAAGAAAAGATGGGACGCAAGTTATTACTCGTGTGGCTGGAACTGCATTATACAATCCTGAGAATGAATTGATTGGTTCATTTGGCTTACTTTCTGATATAACATCCGAAAAAACAGCACAGGAGGATTATCGAAAGCTTATTGAATTTAATCCTGAGGGTATAACATTAACCGATTTGAATTTTAATATTATAACATTGAATCAGGCAGCACTAGAACTTCATGGGGTAGAATC
>JAEOUE010000236.1 GCA_016839515.1 Candidatus Hodarchaeum mangrovi | reverse complement strand
TGTCAAATTAACTCGTAAAATTTTTCACATATATCCGAACATGATTTTTTCAACCGTAATTAAACATTAGCTATGTTTCTTTTCAATCAATCAGAATATCCTTAAATAGTTAGACATTTAATAAAAACACTTCTTTGGTATGTTATTTTTTAATTTTAACACAAATAATCTCTTAACCGTAATAATTGAACATGATTCTGCAAATATTTAGGAAGTAATAATTTAAAAGAAAAGGAAATATATATTTTCTTCAGCGATTTCTCTTATGAAAAATCTTAAGTCAAAAAAATAAAAAATCTAAGAAGTATAATTGGCATTTTAATAACATAATGGAGAATAAAATAATGAATAATGATAAGGATGTGATACTTTTTCCCTCTGAAAAATATGTTTCCGAATTGATGGTAAAAATTAATGAAAGTGAAGCATATGAAGCAGCTGCCAAAGATTGGGAAGGGGATTTTATATTTGAAGTTATTCCCGATGGTACAGGTGAATTAAAGGGAAGAACTCAAATGTATATGGATTTGTGGCATGGAAAATGTAGGAATGCATATTTAATTACCATAGATAGACCTGCTCCTGATAAAGTGGAGTATATATATGCAGGTAAATACGCTAATTGGTTGAAACTTTTTGCAGGTGAAATAGGCCCATTAAAAGGTATCATGCAACGAAAATTCGATGTTAAATGCTCAGCTAGGGCTATGGCTAAGCTAATGAGAGCCTTGAAGGCTGCACAGGAATTAGTGAAATGTACTACAATGGTTGAAAATGTTAAATATCTTTAATTAATAGATTTAAGTAAGGAGGATATCGTATGTGGGACTTTACCTCCCCTCGTAAAGTGATATTTGGTGAGGATGCTATTGAATATCTTTCTGAGCAATCCTTTAAACATGCATTTATTGTAACAGATCCATTTGTGAAGAAAACTCATCTACCTTTAATCGAAAAACAACTTCAACAGATAAACGCACAAATAACAGTTTTTGATGAGGTTCAGGGAGAACCAACACTTGATGTGGTACAAAAAGGTGTTCAACTACTTTCTATGACTAATCCTGATGTAATCATTGCTTTAGGAGGAGGTAGTGTGATAGATACTGCCAAAGGCATGTGGCCTGTTTGGGCTAGTCCTTTAGATGGTATGGATGCTATTGAGGGGCTTAATCCATTTGCTGTTTTAGATTTAAGAAAAAAAACAAACTGTATCTTAATCAATATCCCAACTACCTCTGGAACTGGTTCAGATGTTACATGGGCAACAGTTTTAACCGATAATACAGGTGAGGTAGATCGAAAAGGTTCCTTTGGAAATCGGGAACTTGTTGCTGATGTTACTATTTTGGATCCTGTTTTTACCAAAACTATGCCTAGTCACCTTATAGCTGGAACTGGTTTAGATGCACTAAGTCATGCCATTGAAGGATATCTAAGTACTTGGCAGAATGATTTTTCAGATGCATTATTACTTCATGCGTTTAAACTCATATGGCGAAATCTTCCAACAGCCTATGAACAAGCGAAGGAAGGTGAAGTTGATTATATTATCCGTGAGAAACTCCATAATGCAGCAACAATGGCTGGTTGGGGTTTTGGTAATTCACAAATTATTCTTGGTCATTCTCTTGGTCATAGTATTGGTGCAGGATTCAAAATCCCTCATTCACAGTGCATTGGGACAACAACCTGGTATTCTTTAGTATATAATCGTCATATTGCAGTTGAGCGTATTGCTGACCTAGCACATGCGGTTGGATTAGAAGGGTCTTCAAACCAAGAATTGACTAATAAATTAATTCTAGCAATGAAGGAACTACTTCTTCAGCTTAACCTACCTCTCTCCTTAAAAGATATGAAAATAGATAAAAACTCTTTTAATGACAGGATTGAAGATGTCATAGATTTTGCATTGAATGATTCAGGAACACTATCTAATCCTAGACCTGTGGATTACGAAGATTATGTAAAAATATTTAATTACCTCTATGAAGGCAAAGAAATTGATTTCTGAATATAAATCGATTCAAATTTAGGTCGGGGTAAAGTTAACTTCACATAAGTAGATGCACTGGAAATTCTGAACAAAGCTTATGAATAAAAATTCTTGAAATTAATTTCGAAAATTATGCAACAAAGAAATGAGTTGATCAAAAATGGTTAATGAAGATTTATTACGAACCCTTTTTGTTAAGAAATCATTGGTCAATACTAAAAATGGCTTTAGTATGCAAATGAAAAATTCGATAAGCGATGCTACCATTATTGACCCAATCAAAGTTGAAATTTCAGGAGAAACTATTGAAAAGGAGAAGTATAAAGATTTTATTATTGATTTAGATGGGAAAAAAATTAAAAATAGTG
Source organism: Candidatus Hodarchaeum mangrovi (assembly GCA_016839515.1). Taxonomy (GTDB): domain Archaea; phylum Asgardarchaeota; class Heimdallarchaeia; order Hodarchaeales; family Hodarchaeaceae; genus Hodarchaeum; species Hodarchaeum mangrovi. The sequence goes on along the minus strand of JAEOUE010000236.1, from coordinate 19,769 downwards.
AAATTAATGAAAATAATCCAGCGAAATTCTTTGTAAAATCTTTGGCTACTCTTATCTTTGAAAGAAATGAACCACTGCCAGTTGAGAAATATAATATTCGATTTACTAAGTTATTAACTGAAGAATACGGTGATATTCCCTTTACTATGAAGGAAAGGATTCGTGAAGAATAAATACTCTTTTTATCCCTGAATACTCACTTTTTTCATTCAGTTTTACATAATTTATTCTTTTTTTTTAATATAAAAATATCTAGAGTTCATACTAATTACAAGAACCTTTTTTTGTTTAATTTAAACCTTTATTTACAAAGTGGTCTCCAAAATTTAATGATCTATTAACCAGAAAATTCTTAAATCCGTTTTACTCTGCTAAATGCCATGTTTAAACATCATTCAAGGGATGATTAGAATGAGTCACAAGCAAACTCGTCTTTTTAGCGATGAAGAAATATTATCTTGGATTACTGAAATTACTGAAGAAGACATTAAAAGTGTCCACCAGAAATCACTTGTACCTTTCTATGACCAATTATGGGTATCTGGTGATGGTGCATATTTAAAGGATTTTAAAAGTGGAAAGGAATATTTAGATTGTACAAGCCAAGCATGGACTGCTAATATTGGATTTTCAAATCCAGATGTTGCTTATGGGGTTAGTCAACAATTAGAACGATTAAGTCATGTCCGTTATGGTTTTCCAACAATCCCCCGCGTAAAATTTATCCATCGGATTTCCGAAATTGCCCCTAAAAACCTAACAAAAATTGCTGTTAATGCTATGGGGGGAAGTGCAGCAATAGAAGCTGCATTACGATTAGCAATGATAAACAAACCTGATTCCCAGCAATTCTATACTTATACTCGGGGATATCATGGAAGTACTTTAGCAACAATGACGTTGTCAACACGATTTGCAGGAGTAACTCGATTTCGTCCATGGGGGTTTGACCGTGTATCAAAAATTCCTTTTCCTTATTGTTATAGATGCCCAGTAGGACAAGAAAGTGAAAAATCATGTCATTTAGAATGCTTAGAACTAGCTAAACATCAAATTGAATATGGATCTGTTGATAAAGTCTGTGGAATACTCATGGAACCCATACAAGGTCCCGGAGGACATATTCCAGCTCCCAAACGCTATTTAAAAGAGCTTAGAAAATGGACAGAGAAAAATAATATATTTTTGATTTGGGATGAAAGTCAATTGTTTACTCGTATTGGTCACTGGTTCTCATCAGAATATTATAATGGAGTAACACCTGATATAACGTGCCTAACCAAAGCTATTGGAGGATCCCTTCCCATAGGTTGTACTTTGGCTCGTGAGGATCTAATAGGATTTAATTCTGCAGAAGAACATTCCACATTTGGAGCAAATCCTTTAATGTTTGTTTCAGGATTAGTGTTCATGAATTATGTGGAAAAGGCCAAATTATTAGAAAATACCCGTCGAGAAGGAGAATATATTACCTCAAACATTAGGAAACTCCAGCAAAAATATCCTTATATAGCAGAAGTTCGTTGTCCAGGACTTATGATCGGTATTGAATTGGTTTTAGATCCTGAAACAAAAGAACCAGCCAATACTCTAGCTGCAGATCTTATTGAAGAAGCAATGACAAAAGGGGTCATTTTCGGACATATGGCTCCCATTTCAACTGATTCTGGAAAATTATTCCGTAATGTAGTCAAAATCAAACCACCTCTTATCATTACTCGTGAAGACTCTGATTTGATCATTGAAGTGTTTGAATCAGCCCTTGAGGAAGCCATTGATTATTTATGAGATGTGAAAATTGAAATGTCAGGAAAGAAATTCTTAGCTTATGATTTGGGAACTACTGCTACTAAAGCAGTAATAATCTCGAATGAGATCAAATTTATTGATTCTGAAGTAGAACAATATACAACCTTATTTCCTAAGCAAGGATATGCAGAACATCAACCAAATGATTGGTGGAATACCCTTATTTCTACGACTCGAAGGCTTTTAGAAAAAACTCAGACAGATCCAAGTGAATTTTCTGCAATCACGTTTAGTTCACAAATGCAGGGACTCTTACCAGTAGATAAAAATGGTTTACCTCTTATGAACTGCATGATTTGGCTTGATGCAAGAGGATCAGAGGTTTTAAAGAAAATATGGCCATGGCCACGGGTTATGGGTTATAACCCATATCGCCTGTTTCTAAAATTCTTACGGATAACAGGAGGAGCACCTGGGCTCTCAGGGAAGGATCAAATTCCTAAAATAATCTGGTTAAAAAAACATCATCCAGAAATATATGATCAGACCTATAAATTTCTAGATGTAAAGGACTATATCATTTTTAAACTAACAGGAATAATGGCTACATCAACTGATCTCGCTCATATTTGGTGGTTGATGGATACTCGAAAAAAAGACAACAGACCAATTAATCAATGGTCTAAAACCCTTTGTAACATGTTTAAAATTAATATGGAAAAACTTCCTGAACTAAGAACACCAACTGAAATAATTGGAAATCTTACATCAGAAGCAGCAAAGGAACTGAATCTACATTCAAATATTCCAGTCATCTGTGGAGCAGGTGATATGACAACTGCAGCGATTGGATCAGGTGCAATTCTCAATGGGGAGCTTCATTGCCAGATAGGAACATCTGGATGGGTAGCAGGACATGTTTCAGACAGAAAAGTTGATATCACACATTATACTGGATGTGCTGGATCTGCTTTTCCAGATAAATACTATCTTGTTACAGGGCATCAAGAAATCGCTGGTGCTGCGTTAGAATGGGTGAAAAATAATATCCTTTATTCAAAAGAAACATTGAAAGAAAAAGAGAAAAAAGAAATTTATGAGATTTTTGATTCTTTAGTTCTGGGTTGTGAACCTGGAGCAAAAGGAAAAGGAGGTACATATCTGATTTTCATGCCTTGGTTATTTGGAGAAAGATGCCCTTTAGATGATGAACATGTGCGTGGTGGTTTGCTAAATCTTTCATTAGATCATGATCGACGACATCTTTTGCGAGCAGTTTTCGAGGGTGTAGCTTTAAATGCAAAATGGGCTTTACAGACGGTAGAAAACCTTTATTCAAAAGTCGATAACTTAGCAATCATAGGTGGTGGAGCTAAAAGTGATATATGGTGTCAAATTTACGCTGACGTTCTAGATCGAAAGATTAAACGAGTAGAGAATCCACAAGAAGCAGGAGCTTTAGGTGCAGCCATGTTAGCTAAAATAGCAATTGGAGAAGTCGATTCAATTGAAAACCTCAAAGAATATTGTCATTATGATAAGGAGTTTCTTCCAAATCTTAATAATCGTCAAATCTATGATACTCTGTTTAAAGAATTTCAGATGTTGTATAAACAAAACAAAAAATGGTTTAAAAGGATGAATGCTAGTTAGAATCCTTTTGGCATATCTATAACCTTCTCCAATTCAGCTGCAATTTCTGGACGAAGACCTTTGATATCCACTGATAAGAAACCTCGAACAATCATATCTGTAGCTTCTTCTTCGGTCATACCTCTCGCTTGAAGATAATTCAATTGATCTTCTCCAATCTTTCCTATACTTGCTTCATGTGACATTTCTACATCTGGGCGTTTAGCAATAAGTTCAGGAATTGCATGTATTTGTCCGTTTTCCTTTAGAATCAAACCATCACAAGATAGGTGCGCTTTTATATTCGAGCCTTTTCCTTCCAATATACCTCTCGCAATAATTGTTCCTCCAGCAGAAACCGCTCGTGACATTACTTCTGCACGAGCTCTACTTCCCTGTAGAATAACTTTTCCTCCAACATCAAGATGGGAGTTTGGATGGCCAAATAGGATACTGTTATACCTAGCTGAGGCATCTGTGTCAAGGATGGTTGTAGGAAAGAGCTGAAGAGATTTTATAGGGTCTAAAACTATGTAATTATTAGTAAAAGTTCCTCCTTCCTTTACTGTTGTTACCGATCGGGGTCTAACGTAAAACCCCTCCTCCCAATTATGGATCATTGTAAATGTTAGGTTTGCACGTTCTTTGACATAAAATTCAGAAACCCCAATATGCAATCCTGCCTTTACAGAGGTTGTACATCCTGTAATAATGTGGATATCGGCTTTATCTTCAACTATAACAATATTATGGACATTTTGAGATCCAAAGTTTCTTGAGATAAATAAGCAACTTTGTAATGGATATATAACTTTCGTACCAGCCTTTATATGAATAAAATAACCTCGTGTTGAGTTTAATTCGACCTCTGCAGTATATTTATCTGTTTTAATTGCAACATTTTTCCACCAGTAATCACCAAGCCAGTCTCCGTGCTTTTCCCAAGCTTCATCGATGGGTAAAACCTCAACACCGGGAGTCCGAGAATTATGACATATTGTATCAAAATCATACTGCAAATAGCTTCCTGAAGTCCGAGAATCATTATCCGAAAACCCTGATTTTCTTAAAAAATTTATTTCTTTGGTGTTTATCAGTTCAGAAGGGGTATTGATTTTAGCATGTTGATTCTTTAATGGAAGTTTAAAGTCCATTATGTTAATATCTTCACCATAGACAGCTTTTTTCTTTTTAATCTGTTGTGCTGTCTCTTTAAGTAATTCTTTATGAAGAGTATCTGGCATAAGAAATCCTCACTAAATTGTAGTTATATTGACATCTTTGAATGGATCAGTATGGCATCGAACACATTCAGGATACCCTAGAGTTCTAATATCGTTTAATAATCTAGAAGGGGCTCCAGTGCAACCAATATGACCATGACACATCACGTGTCCTTTATCTACATGAATATAGTCCAAAATATGGCCAGTATGTGTTATTACTAATCCTGATTTATTTTTAGGCCATGGCTGATTATGTTTCCGGGGAGAAGTACCAAGTAATTCATTGGTCATTTCACCTATTAGTCTCATTGCCTGAATATCAACACCAGATTCAGGTTCATCAAGAAGTATAAATGTTGGATTTTGAAGTAGAAGTTGAAGTAATTCACTCCGTTTAATTTCCCCTCCCGAGAAGTGTACATTCAAATCTCGACTTAAAAAATTTCTTAAATCCATTTGTTTCGCGACTCGACCAATTTCAGCTGTTGTTTCGTTATTTTGGGTAACCAGAAATTCTGCTACTCGCTGCAATTTTAATCCTGGGATATTAGGTGGACGTTGCATGGAAATACCGATTCCAAGCTTAGCTCTTTCAGTAATTGATTTATGAGTTATATCCTCTCCCTTAAATTCAATTTTTCCCTCTACAATCTTATATTGAGGAAAACCCATTATTGTTTGGAGTAAAGTACTTTTACCTGAACCATTGGGCCCGAACAAGACATGGATTTCTCCATTAGGGATATTAAGATTTAGATTCGTTAAAATTATATTTCCAGGTTCGTTACGAACTTCTACTGATAGATTTTCTATTTTTAACATGAAATTTCACTTTTAAATCTTGAGAAGAAACCTTTTACCCCCAAATTAGGTATAGTTTCAGGTGTAACCTGCTTTGCATTAAATTAATAATTTTTTTTTCAAGTGACTTTTTTCAATACGCTTCCAAAGAGTATTTTATGACATTGAATTGAGATCATTTGACCGAGGTTTTTAACTAGATAGATTCTTATAAAATGGTAGTCATAAATCACTCGCTTAAATAAATCAAAAGAGCCTCTTTTCATCCATTAATCAATAATAGAAGATTAATTCCTATGTCAATATTAAAGCGTCTCTTTGGTCGTCATGCAAGTCAAAAAAAAACAAGTAAACCTGTCACTAGACAGGAACTTATCACTTTTATTGGACTAGCACGAGCTGGAAAGACAACTATATTACAAAGGTTACGAACTGGGGAATTTTATCCAAATGCTTTAAGAACCATGGGATTAAACGTCGAATCTTTTGAGTATCGGAATATTAAATTTTCTGCATTTGATTTAGGTGGACAAACAACTTTTCAGGATTTATGGGAAGATTACCTAAAATTATCAACTGCGGTTGTATTTGTTGTTGATTGCTCTACTCCTGATGAATTTCATGAATCGCGAGAAGCACTTTATCGTGCCTTACCCCATATCCCTCCAAATGGAGTTCTTCTTCTAATTGCAAACAAAGCAGATATTTCAGGGGTAGATCCTTATGTTTTACTGTTAAAAAATTTTGATCTATACGAAATACAGCAAAAGGGTAGGTTTAAAGCTGTAAATATCTTTCATATCTCTGCTAAAACTGGAGCGAATTTCTATCAAGCGTTTGATTGGTTAATTGAGACCCTTACGGGAGAGATTATCTTACCTTCTATTAATATTTACAATGTATGTATTTATCAAACCGAATCTGGACTTTTAGTTGGCAGTTCAGCTTTTGAATCTGTTGAAGGGGCGTATGATCCCTCTATGCTCACAAGTATGTTCTCTGCAGTGAATACTTTTGCTCAGGCCTCCTTAGGTGCAGGTGTTAAAGAAATAATTATGAAAAGGGTAGGAGATATTGAAGTCTCAGAAAACTATAAATTAGTTCGCGTAGAGGATACTGACTTTTCTGTGATATTAATTGTTAATGAAACTGACAGTATTCGAAGGAGTTCAGAAATTGGTAAGGATCTCGTTCTCTGGACTAGGATGAGAATGCCTGAATCAAACATATCATTCGAATCTGGAGTAGAATTAATAGATGAAGCAGAAATTAAATCTTATTTACAGATGAAATTCCCTGAAGATGTTATTAAAGTACTCAATTAGATTAATGAGGATTTTACTTTTTGTTGTATACAAATCATCAAAGCTTACATCTTACCAATTACTCTACTCCATTAACTTCTAATTAATTAAATCTGAATTAATAAATCAATTTGCATTTTGCTCATCGTTTGAATCCGAAATAAATAGAATCTTTTCCGAAGAATGTATTAATTACCTATTTTGCTAAATTTTTTTTTCATTTAACAATTCTGAAAGAGGAACATGTGAAATTTTCTTATTGTTTTCTTTTGAAAGATTTAAAAATTCATCAAGCTGACTCCAACTAAGGGTCAAATTTTTTAAAACTTCTCTAACGATTTTGATTTGTTCTTCTTCCTTTTTTGTAGATAGAAATTTAGAAAACTTTATTGGTACTAGTTGTTGGTAATCTTTGATAACATTCAAAAGAAATTGAACCGTGAGAACTATATGAGGTATTAAAATTGGGGGTTCTGGCCTAAACTCCTCTTTTAAGATTCGATTCTGAATAATATCTTTCCTTGGATATTTTTCATATCCAATACCCTTTTTATTAAGATAACGAGCTGCTGCTAAAGTACTTCCTGTTCCTAAGAAGGGATCAAGAATAATATTAGCTTCAGTAAGTTTAATGCAGCGATATGGGAGTTCAATTGGGAAGGGTGCTTCATGGCCTTTTTTAATAGATACCCCAGTAGTTTTTTGGTAGGGAATAAACCAAATATTCCCTGCATCTCTTAAATCCTCCTTACTATAGCGTCCAATATTGGTTTTATCAGCATAAGGAATTCCAATATTTAGTGGATTAATGTTATATTCCTTTTTATCTTTTATTAAAACATAAATATTCTCCCATAAATTATTTAAACGACGAGTACCTCCTGTTGGGGTGTAATGCCCTTTACCTAGTAAAGATTTTATCCAAATAATATTTTGCAAGCGAATAAAGCCAACTTTTACCGCTAGGTTTACAACTTTCTCACTTATTCCTTGATCCTTTGCTGAATCACCAATATTAAGAAAAAATACACCTTTGGGACTTAAAACTCTAAAACATTCAGACCATACTCTCGATAGAAAAGAAAAGTATAATTTCTCAGGTTTATTATCATTATAGACAGTTCCAGTATCATCGGAGTAATGTTTCGATCGGTTATAGGGGGGTGAAGTTATTATTGTATCTATTGAACTATTTTCTATTTCAGACATGTCTTCAGAGCTTTTATAATAAATTGTTTGGCCATCAAAAGTGTCAGATTTTTCCATTCCTCTTCACGATCATTTTCTATTCTTAATTCTTTAATAATATGCTTTATATAAGAGATTTTTTGTTTTTTTTGAATTCTCTCAGGTTTCACGTCATAAAGTAACGATTATTTGAGGAAAATTAAAACAAAATAAATTTATTAGACTTTTCAACGGATGATTTAAGAACGATAATTGATTCTAGACCGATCTATTCACAACTAACAGCTTGAGAAACATACTTCTGGTATAATCTCACTTTTCTGTATTTTTGTGATACCTAAATAGGGACTAGATCATCGTTGTCCGAAAATAACAATAACGTGATAAAAATGAATGAATTTGAAGAATCTCAAGAGGTAGGAAAAAAGGAAGAATCTGAAGAAGAAATAACTCAGTTGACTATCTCTGAATTAACTCCTTTTGCCCGTCGTATTCAAGTTAAATTTGTCGTTTTAGATAAAGGGGAACCTCGAACTATTTTAAGCAAAAAAACTAATGAGGAGCACGTTTTAGCAGATGTAAAGATTGGGGATGAAACAGGGATAATAACTTGTTCATTGTGGGATGAAACAATTGATAGAGTATCTGAAGGAGAAACCTATATAGCTAAATCCTGTTATGTCAATGTTTTTCAGAATCATATGAGGCTTGCTTTAGGAAAATGGGGAACCCTTGAAAATGCAAATGAGTCCATTGCTCTTGAAAATGTTAATATGGACAATGATCTATCAGAACAAGAACATAAAATTTCTAGACGAAGAAAATTTCGACGTCATCCTAGGAAGAATACTGAATCGCGAGAAGATGATTATTAGTAGCTTTCTAATAATCATTTTATTGTTTTTGAAAAATTACTTTTTTCCATTGATTCCTGAGTTGTATTTTTGCAATTACATAAATTGCAGGAAAAGTCTTTTTTAATAAATGAAAGACTTAAGGGTTCAATAGATATATCATCTTAACAGGATTTATATGAATCTTAACCTATATATGATAATTCAGTGGTTAATATGACTAATAAGATTGGAATACGATTAGAAAATAAGAATAAATGGGAAACTAGAGCTCCTTTAACCCCAGATGATGTAAAAATATTAATTAATAGACATAAATTTTCTGTTATTGTTCAATCATCACCAATCAGAACTTTTTCTGATCAATCATATCAGGAAATCGGAGCAGAAGTTAAATCAAATTTAAACGACGCAAATGTAATATTTGCAATAAAAGAATTACCTCTTAAAGTTATTGAGCCAGAAAAAATATATCTTTTTTTCAGTCATACTATAAAAGGACAGCGTCATAATATGCCCATGTTAAAACGTTTATTGGATCTTAATGCTACTTTAATTGATTATGAGAAAATTATAGACGAAAAAGGTTTACGATTGATTTTTTTCGGAAATTATGCTGGAATGGCAGGTATGAACCAGACTTTATGGGCTTTTGGAAGAAGAGTTAAAGCAAAAATGAATCTTGACAATCCTTTTCTTTCTTTGAAACATACTTATGAATATGAAAATTTAGAAGAGCTTCGAAATGCCATTAAAAAGGTAGGAAATGAAATAAAATTGAATGGTTTACCACAAGAATTAGTTCCAGTGATTATTGGTTTCGCTGGTTATGGCAATGTTTCCAAAGGAGCACAGTCAATTCTAAACTTTTTACCTGTCATTGAACTTGATCCTACCCAGCTTTCTGATTTTTATCATCTTAAAAAAGAGGAATTTTCCTCAAAGCATTTGTATAAAGTCGTATTTAAAGAAGAACATATGGTGAAACCTAAAAGTGGGAATTTTAATCTTCAAGATTATTATAATTATGGTTTAGAAAAATATGAGAGTAACTTCCAACAATATATTTCCTACCTTTCAATTTTAATAAATGCAATTTATTGGTCTGAAAAATACCCCCGATTATTAACAAAGGAGTTTGCCAAAGATCTTTTTCAATCAAAGAAAAAAGTAAACCTACAAGTAATTGGAGATATTTCTTGTGATCTTGAAGGTGCTATTGAACTAACAGTTCAAATCACTGAACCCGATAATCCTGTATTCATTTATAACCCTATTTCCTCTCAGGTTAAATTAGGAGTTGAAGGTGAGGGTATAGTAATAATGGCAATTGATAATTTACCATGTGAGTTACCACAAGAATCCTCAGCCAATTTTAGTAAAACATTAATGCCTTTTATACCTGATATAATGAAAGCAGATTTTAAAAAGACTTTTGAAGAATTAAACCTTCCTCCAGTAATTAAAAGTGCAATAATTGCTCATCAAGGGAAATTGACTCCTTCATACGAATATTTACACAAGTATCTTCCCTCTGAAAAATAAAAAATTCAATTAATAGTAGAATATTTATCTTTGTAAATTTTAATTAATCAAAACATCAATGGTAATTATCCATAAAAGAACATATTTGACACAAAATGAATTTTTGGTGATAAAATTGAAAAAAATATTAATTTTAGGAGCAGGAATGGTGGCAGGCCCTCATATTAATTATCTACTTGACCATAATTATGAAGTAATAGTAGCGAGCCGTACGTTAAGTAAGGCCCAGAAATTAATTAAGAACCATCCTAGAGGAACTGCAATTGAGTTTGATATTACTAAAACTCCAGAAAAATTAGAAACTCTAGTCAAAAATTGTGATATTGCTGTTAGTCTTCTTCCCTATATATATCATGTTGAAGTTGCTAAGCAATGTATTCGCTACAAGAAACATATGGTCACTACAAGTTATGTCTCTCCTGAAATGAGGAAGCTAGAACAAGAAACAAAAGAAGCTAATATTACAATACTAAATGAAATTGGTGTTGATCCTGGAATAGATCACATGAGTGCACAAAAAATAATTGATTCAATTCATGCAAGAAGTGGAAAGGTACTCTCTTTTACAAGCTATACAGGTGGATTACCTGCTCCAGATGCTAATACAAATCCTTGGGGTTATAAACTATCATGGTCTCCAAGAGGAGTCATTCTTGCAGGAAGAAATGCTGCTAAGTATCTCAAAGATGGAAAAATAGTAGAAATTTCAGGTGAAGAACTTTTCGATCACTATTCACCTTATCCTGTCAATGAAAAAGGTCCTGGAGATAAAAAAGAATTAGGGATGTTAGAAGGATATCCAAATAGAAATTCGATGGAACCTTACATTGCTATTTACCAAATTCCTGAAACTCAGACCATGATTCGTGGAACTTTGCGAAATCCTGGTTGGTGCCGAACCATGAAAAAGATTGCAGATGTAGGATATCTAAAACTTGAAGAAGAAGAATTTCCAGATGGTTTTACATATAAAAATCTGACAAATAAACTTTTAGGAGCACCAATAGATTCAAATGCAAAAAATAATCTAATGAAGAAATTTTCACTCAAGGAAGATGATAATATAATTTTTCGATTCGAATGGATGGGTCTCCTTGGTAATACCCCTCTTCCTAAGAAAAAGATTTCTCCTCTCGATGCTCTCTGTGCTCAATTTGAAGCTCATCTTCAATATGCTCCTGGAGAAAGAGATATGCTTGTCATGGTTCATCAATTCAAATATCAGCTTACTGATGGTAAAAAAGAACAATTAACATCCACAATGATTGATTACGGTATATCTAATGGACCAAGCTCAATGTCCCGAACCGTCGGTCTTCCAGCTGCTATTGGAGTTCGGATGATTCTGGAAAATAAAATTACTGATCGTGGGATTTTAATTCCAGTTAAAAAATCCATATATGAACCTATTTTGAAGGAATTAAGTGAATTAAATATTCGGTTTAAAGAGAGAGTAATCTCTTTATAGACTCATTTTAGGGTTATATCTTTGATTAATTATAATTTAAATGAAGATACAGCTAAAATTAAATTCCCCTCTACAAGATATCAAGGTAGTAAATTAAAATTATTGCCATGGTTAAAATCTGTTTTTATGGAAATTGAATTTGATATCGTATTAGACGCTTTTGGAGGAACAGGAGCAATAGCTTACCTCTTTAAATCATTAGGAAAGCGAGTAATTTACAATGATTATTTAGTCAGTAATTATTACATTGGTAAAGCACTTATTGAAAATAAATCCGTGAAATATGATGTCAAGAAAATAAAAGGATTATTTCAGATCAAAGCTGAAATTTCTTATAAAGATTTTATTCAAAATATCTTTAAAGGTATCTATTATACGGATGAAGAAAATAAAACCTTAGATATAGTAGTTCAAAACATAATGCGTTTAGAAAATATTTATGAGAAGTCTCTATGTTATTTTGCTTTATTTCAGGCCTGCTTACAAAAACGTCCATTTAATCTTTTTCATCGGAAAAATCTAAATCTACGATTCAATGATGTCAAGCGTTCATTTGGAAACAAAAGAACATGGGATACTCCTATTCAACAATTATTTATTCAAGCATTAGAACAAGGTAATGAATCAGTCTTTGATAACAGGAGAGAGAACCAAGCTCTTAATTTAAATATTTTTGATTTTAAAACAACATCAGATAGAATTGATCTCATTTATTGTGACCCACCATACTTTTCGAATAAAGGAGTTGGAGTTGATTATCATTCGTATTATCATTTCTTAGAAGGATTATGTCATTATGATCATTGGCCGGATTTAATTGATTATCAAACGAAACATCGAAGATTAATTCCAGTAAAAAATCAATGGAATGATCCTAAAAATGTTGTATTAGCCTTTGACCAATTATTTAATAAATTTCAAGATTTTATCATTGCAGTGTCCTATAGAAACCCTGGAATTCCCTCTATTCGTGAAGTAATTGACATATTAGCCTCTTATAAAAAAAATATTAGTGTTTCAAGAACTCCATATAAGTATGTGTTAACTACTAAGAAAAACCAGACAAATGAAGTATTAATCATTGGTCAATAAATTAGAAAATGGCTAGAAACGTAAATCACAATATGTAGCATATATTACTGAATCTTTAAGGAATCCAAGTTTTTCATATAAGTAGATAGCAGCTAGATTATTTTCTTCAACCCAGAGATATATACAATTTATTTTAACTTCGTTAAATAGTGCTTCACAGAGTTTAGACATAGTTTCATATGCGAACCCTTGGCGTCTTTCAACTAAACGAGTTTCAATTCCTCTGATAATAGCATAGGAGAATGGTACTTTAATTAAAATATGAGGAGCGGCAGCAAAACTAATGATTTCCTTATCCTTCATATAACCATAGGCTAACCCTCCTTTTAAATGCCGATATCGTTTAGGTAAATAAATCGTCTTATTAGGAATTTGAACAACTGAATTATAGTTTTGTTTTGACTTTTTGAATCTATCATTAGAGAGAAAGTATGTGAAATAAGTATTAAAGATGTCAACATTTTTATTTGTTTCTAAAGATCGAAAATTTGTAAATTTAGCTCGAATATCATCCCAAAGATCTTTATCATTGAACTGGATAACTATATTAGTCTTAAACCATTTAATCTGACTCTCCATTTCCCAGATATCTGTTCCAGAGATATGATACTTATTATCAAAGCGAAAAATATATCTAAACGGCTCATTCAAATATTTTAATTGAATATTTTTACTTTTCTCGAAGTAATACCAGATCACATAGCAAGTTTGACTTAATGGTTCTGTTTGGATATTTTCTAAAAATTTTAGATCTAATTTGCTTTCGGAATTTTTAAATAAAGATGTGAATAGGTTCCTGAGCAAGGATGATCTCCATTCAACAAGGACTAGAGATATGACAATAAAATTTTTGATTCTTTAACCTTCAAATATTGTGGATGAATTATCAGGTTGGGATGAAAGAGGATGTCCTTTATCATATGATTTTCGTAAATGTTCGAGTGTAACATGAGTGTATAATTGAGTGGTTGATAAGGATGAGTGGCCCAGTAATTCTTGGATAACTCTGATATCAACAGCATTAGATAAGAGATGAGTTGCAAAAGCATGTCGAAGTACATGTGGGGTTAATTTTTTGTCGTTTATCTTAGCAAGTGCTTTGTATTTTTTTACAATTCGTTGTACTGAACGAGTGGTCATGCGCTTTCCTGATCGATTAGTGATAAGGGCGTTTTCATCTTCATTTCCATTTTGGGAGCTTAAATATTCATTTATAATGGGAATAATTTGATCAGGTAACGGAATTAAACGATCCTTATTCCCTTTTCCTCTTACTACTTTGATAAATCTATTAGATAGATCTAAATGACTTTTATCTAAGTTTATTAATTCTGATACTCTCATTCCAGTTCCATATAGAAGGTATAAAATTGTTTTATCTCTAGGAGTCTTTGGTGCTTCAAGAAGTTTTAAAGCTTCTTTTATCGTTATAGTTTTTGGTAAAGATTGCGGAATTTTCGGCGATTCAATCGATTCTATAGGATTTTGTGTAACAAAACCTTCTTTTTTAAGAAATTTGTAAAAGGATTTTAAAGAACAAATTTTTCGGTGAAGACTTCTTGGAGAATATTCCTTTTCTCTTTTTAAATGAAGAAAAAAACCACGAAGATCGCTAGTACAAATATCCTCTAATGGTTTACTATTTGTGAAACGTTGGAACATTTGAAGATCATATGAATACTCTCTTATTGTATTTGGAGAGTAACCTTTTTCAACTTCTAGAAATATTAAAAAATCTTCGAGCAACATAAATTAATTTTACGACATTTCCTTTGTATAAGGTCATGTCATCTAAGTAATATTTCATTTATTGCATAAAATTTAATAAATTCTATTTATCAAAAAGGCTTTACCTTCGTCCTCGTTATATTTTATTAATTCTGCCCGATTTAGCTCATGTAGTGAGTGTAAAACGATTGCAGCCGAGAATCCAGTAGCCTTAGTCAGTTCCTCGCGAGACATTTCTGATTTATCACCATGTAATAAGTAAAGAATTTTCGCATGAGGCTTCCCTGAAAATACTTTCTCCAATAATGCGATGTAAATGCTTAAAAGCTGTTTTACATCAAGGGTTGTTTCTTTTTGAGTTGATAATTCATTAAACAATTCTGATATTTTTTTAAACTCATTCTCTAAAGATAAATATTCAGATTCAAGCTTCTGTTGAGAAATTTGGGCTTGATTTAATTTTTCCTCTCTCTCTGCTAGGAGTCTTTCTTTTTCAATCACTAAAGCTTGTTTTTCATCAAGTTCTTGTTTAAGAGTTTCAATTGTTAATTTAACGCGTTCAATTGTTGGAATTATTTCATCAAGGGCAAGTTTTTCAGTGGTCATTCTCACTCACCAAAACATTAATTTCACATTAATTCTTGAATTCTATTCTTAAAAACCTTCGTTTTAATCCTTATCGATTAAAAAATACAACATAACCGTGTTCATCATAATAATTATTTAGCTTAGATATATGAATTTGATCCCATTTTCTTCCTTTTTCATTAAACAAGATCAATGCTTCTGAAAAATTCCAAGTATGCATAATATAACGTAAATAACCCTCAGGGCTTAGTGATCTATTAACTCCTTTCACATTTACGAATTTAGCAAGTTTATAGAGTGATACTAAGATTACAGGGATTTTAAATATGTTAATCAATCTTTTTAATTCAATTAATGTAATCTCGTGTTTAGTTAAGAAATTTTTTTTAGATTCATCAAAATATGACTGTTTGTATTCTAAAAGATCTCCTAAATTAACTCTTAATAATTCAAAACCATTTGGGAAGAAATCTGAAGCAGATCGAACGCATCCAATCGCTATTGTATTTAAAAAGTAGTTATTACCTTTAATATATCTAATATAAAAATTTAGGGGGAGTGAAACAGCATTTGAGTCAAATGAGCTTTCTTCTTTTGTTTCTGGTTTGCTATATGGAAATATATTAACAGTATAAGGGTGGAAAGGTATAAAATCATAAATTGGTTTAAATGATTCACGAAATCTGACTACGTCGACAAAATTTAGATTTGTTCCGACTATGGATAGATTTATTTTCTTAGATATAGGAAAAAAGAAGGGTGCATTTATTAGAGCGGAGCTTCCATCAATGATATATAATTTTCTCAAATAACAAGGGCTTTTGTACTTAGTATCATTACTCTGATCTTCAGTATATTTTCGTGCAATAATTGAATATCTTGGAAAACCTTCAAACTCACGATAAAGTTTTTGGTTATGTGTACGGAAAAATAAATAATCTGGAAAGCAAAGAAGCCGAATATTTCGTTGTAAAAGTATTCCCTGATCATATAGAAGTGAATCGAGCAAAGGTTTTGTCATCCGAATATTTTATCAAGATAAATTATTGCAAAATTCCTTTAAACTAAAATAGGTTTTATAATCAGAATAGAGAACACTAAATTTTTATTTTTTTTTGGAAAACCATTATAACTTGGTGAAAGTATCAAGAAATCAGAGTTGAGAATACCTAATGGATACAATTTATGAATTGGAAATACCTAGAATTAGCAAGGTAATACAAGAAGGGAGTCATTATCGTATATTAATACAGGTACCTGAAGGGATGCTTGACTATCCATTAAAGCAAATCATCAAAGAAATAAATGATTTTAGTAAAGAATTAGAAATCTTCGTTTCAGGCGATCCTAGTTATGGAGTATGTGATGTTGCTACTAATTTAGCTAAGATACTTGATTGCACTCTTCTTATCCATTTTGGTCACACTTCCTTTAGATTTGAGAAAAAGATTCAAATATCTTTGAAAAACTTAGGAATACAACTTCTTTTAATCCCAGCTTTCGTTAATATTAATATTTCACCATTTCTTCCCAAATTATTAGATAAATTAGTTGAATTAAACTGGAAACAAGTAATTTTAGTGTCAACTGCTCAACACCTTAATATTTTAGCTTCAGTTGAGTCTTTTCTTGTTTCTAATGGGATAGAGGTAAGAAATCAAATTGAAAGACAAATATTGGGGTGTCATGTCTTAAATGCAAGAAGAAATAAACAAGAATCAGTTGACGGTGTGATTAGTTTACATGCAGGAACTTTTCACACTAATGGAATGATATTAATCTTAGATACTCCTATTATACAATTAGATCCTTATAATGGAGATATTCAATATTATTCTAGTGAGATACGAAGACAAACTATCCAAAAGCGGTATATCGAGATTCATAAATCAAAAAATGCAAAAACTTGGGGAATTATTAGTAGTTCAAAATTAGGACAATTTAGTAAGAGTAAAATCAAAAATATAAAAGAAATAATGGCTGGAAATAACTTGGATTCTATCACGGTTGCTACTGAGAAAATTGATTTTTCAGCATTATCCAATATAACATGGGTTGATGCATGGGTAAATACAGCATGTCCAAGGCTGGCTTTTGATGATCAATTTCGTGTAGAAAAACCTATAATAAGCTACAAAGAATTTTTATATCTGTATAACCAACTATCATGGGAAAGATTACTTGAGATGGGGTTCTTCTAATTTAATGATAATTACTCTTCTAATTCTAAATTCGAAGGAGTTCTCTAGATTATTTTATATAATTTTCATGTATTTATGACTTTGTTCAAAAAACATGATGATAAAACTAGGAAGTTTCTTCCTTGGAAAAGGAAATATATGTGAGAAAAGGACTGAATCAGGATAGACATTATTCTCAAAGCCAATTTGATTTTTCCTTTTCAAAAAATGGGGTTCAATTAAAAGGGAGTAATTTACTTGTTGTTTTATCAACTGAGGGAGGATTACCTATCTATACGCGTTCAATTCACGTAGATAAATTTGGTCGAATCCATAATATAAAACGTGAACTTTTTGAACCTAATAGCGAGCCAATAATGTTAATGTCAGGACTTATTGAGGCTATTAGCCAGTTAAAAGAGGTAGTTCGTCCTACACTTGTTGAAATCACTGAAGAAACAGATCATCCTATCTTTGTTGACTATACCAAAACTCAAAATGGTATGGCATTGATAACCCTTTCAACATCATCTGAGTTTCAAAACTTATCAAAAACGCTACTTTCTCAGCATTTACCTATGCTAGATGATTTAAAAGGTTCATTAAACTTGTGGGAAAATGGTTTTGACCAGATTCTTGAAGATAGATCCTTAGCTGACGATTCAACCATTTATAAAAGAATTTTAGGCCAGATTAAGAAAGATCTTGGTGGATTAATCTCTTTCATTTTAGTTTATGATGATAAAGGAGAATTTCTATTCTCTACATCACGAAATCAAGACAATCCACTCATTTCAGACTCAATTATTCCAACAATTTCCCGATTTGTGAAATATGAATATATTGTTCACAAACGACCGGATTCAATTCTTGGAGCAAAACAACTTAAGGATTCTGTGATATGGCATTTTAAATGTTATAATAGGATTTTTGTGTTTTTGACATATCGTGTTCCTGATATGCACACATTTTGCACAATTAAGTCTGAAATGATTACTTTTATTTCAAATAATCTAGAAAAATTCATTGAAGCGTGTAATTGGCATGATAAGGAGTTTCACCTAAATAAAGCACTTCAAAGTTCACGTTTCGTCTTTCTTTCCTGATTAAACAGTTCTTAATTTCTTTTATTCAAATTTTTTATTTTTATTTTTTTCTTGATCCTCTAATAAACTTTAAATTAGAATATAGAAATAATTTCTCTATCATATAGCTACCGGAAATGGAAAATAATGTCCGAGGAAGAGAAAAAGCCTTTAATAACTGAACTCGCCAAATCAAGTCGATCCTCTTGTCGTGGGTGTAGGAATAAGATCAATAAAGGTGACCTAAGAGCAGGGATTCCATTTAAATTCACAATAGAATCTGGGAAGGAAGTTTTCTCTTATGGATATTACCATATTCATTGCGTTCCTAAATCGCATCAGGATGAAGTATTACATCTATTAGAAAAAAACGATTTAGTTACCAAGAATGAAGTATTTGAAATACGTAAAAACATTATTCAATCAGCATCTGATACACCAAAATTAGATGAAGCTCCTTTTTTAGAAGTTTCTAAGTCATCTCGATCTTCTTGTAGATTGTGTGAAAGTAAGCTTCTGAAAGATGAATATAGAGTAGCCGAACCTTCAAAAATTGAACTTTCAGACGGACGGGTAATATCTGGCCATAAGTATTATCATCTTAATTGTTTTTTAGATTCTCAGAAGAATTCAAAGGAAATTTTCTCATCAATTATTCAAGAATCTTTGAGAAGAAATATCCTTACACCTGAGACGATTGAGAATATAAAGAGTAGCTTTTACTCTACATTCAAGGAAGAAGACAGTGCTTCATTGGTATTAAGAATTATAGGGGAGACACCAATTTCAATCGAGATAATTAAGCAAAAAGCCAAGGAAATGAATGTCAATTTTAACATTGTTGAAAAAGTTCTAAAACAGAGGTTAGAAAAGGGCGAAA
This sequence comes from Candidatus Hodarchaeum mangrovi, assembly GCA_016839515.1. Lineage (GTDB taxonomy): Archaea > Asgardarchaeota > Heimdallarchaeia > Hodarchaeales > Hodarchaeaceae > Hodarchaeum > Hodarchaeum mangrovi. The sequence goes on along the minus strand of JAEOUE010000236.1, from coordinate 449 downwards.
TTTTCGAGCCTCAATTAAATCATTTTCAAAAACTTTGATTTCAAAAAAACAGGTAATTTAAATAAAGCTGGAAAATCCGTTTTCGGATCAAAATCTCTAATTTTTCTTAAATTTATCAATTTTTACCTGTAAATGATTAAAAACTATTGAAGCAACTTTTTTATAACCTACATTTGACAGATGAACTCCATCTCCTGAATCAAATTGTGAATTTAAAAAATATCCATCACTTAAATCGTTAAATACATCTATTGAGGTGAAATCTATTCCAGATTGAGTTATAATTTTCTGATTAAGTTCCATTATTGTCGGATGAATCTCAGTCCATCCCATAGGTGGTATAGTAATTATAAAAATGGATATAATCTCTTTTTTTGCTATTCTTATACCTTTCATTAAATTTTTCCAAATTGAATCAGCTGAATAGCCCAATGCAATATCATTTGCAC
>JAEOUE010000042.1 GCA_016839515.1 Candidatus Hodarchaeum mangrovi | reverse complement strand
TGATTTAGTGGAACATTGGCCTAATTATGAGACAATTCACAACATATTAAAAGAAGAATTTCAGGTAGAATGCAAAAAAGAAATAAAATTCTTTAGGACAACAATTTTTAATCCTGAATCGGTATCAAACAGTTTTGGAAGAATTATCGAACTATCAATGCCAGATTTAAGTCAAAGTGAACTAGTTAATGGACAACATATTGGTGAAATCGAAGAATACTGCGATAAGGTTACTTCTACTCCTAGAATCCTCTCTGCAGAAATGATAAAGAAACCGGAGGAAAAAAAAGTAATAAACTTAGATGAAGAGGATCCAGCTTATTTGGAAAGAATACAAAACTTAATGAGGGGATCGATTGTTGATGCTTCCATGAAGCCATTAACTTCTCAATCTACATTAAGAGAGGTAATTACTGAAGAAATAGTTGAAGAAACCGAATTAATTCATATCAATTCTTCTGAGGCTCCACCTCCCACTTCATTAGTCGAATCTGGAAAACCCTCTCCTGAACAGGTAAGAATTAATCGAGAAATCAGTTCGTTGATTGATTATTTTGGCATAGATACAGAGTTAGCAATAGAAATTGTAAATTCAGGATACCATAGCCTATTCAAGATGGTAGCAACAGCAGGTGTTCCCATCCCTCTTGTAAGCGATGTTATTATTAAATATATTCCCTTTCTCAAATCTAAAGGGCTGGATATTCAATTTTTATCCTTGGAAAGGCTATTGGACCTTTTTTCTTCATACTTACAGGGATCAATCTCTCAAGATGATCTTTTTAGTTGTCTTATTTTTGCTACAAAGAAACATAAAATGAGTATTGATGCTATCATTTCGAAATATTTAACGAAAGTAAAAGATAAATCTAAAAGGCCAATAGAGGATGTTATAACACCCATTCAAGATGAGTCTCTCCCTCAAGCTAAAGTCGTTGAAGGAATTCTAGATCTCCCCAGTACTAAAGGACTAGGATTTAGAGCTACTCTGGTCGAAAATCTAATTTTTTTAACACTCTATTGTAATAATAGGATTGTAAATCGAATTAAAATTTCCAGTACTATATCAAACAAGGAGTTAATGTATCTTTTATCCTTTCAAATGAATTTAGAGGCATTGGGCTTTATTACTGGTGGACAACGTGCTATATATCTTACTGCTCGAATAATTCACGAAGCATTATTTCAAATGCATAAAGATAATGTGACCTCGAGTTCAGAAATTAAAGGGATAAATATTGCAAAGATTATAGAAAGCGAAATGAACTCAGATAAATGATTAATAATAATAGTCAATATTTAATTATTATTAAATAGCATAAATAAAATAACATTAAAAATAAATCATTTATGCATTATTATGGATAAATATAATGAGGTATCAATCTTGTATACACTAGCGTTGATCTCTGATGTTCATAGTAACCTCACTGCCCTTGAAGCTGTTCTCAATGATATGACAATAAATTATCCTGAAATTAAAGAAATATATTTTATTGGAGATCTTTGTGGATATGGCCCTGATCCTAAAGAATGCGCTGAACTGATTTTAAAAAATAAAATTATTACAAAACTGGTGAAAGGAAATCATGATCATTATATCGGACAAGGGATTACACCACCTCCTACTAATCCTTTAGCAGTTTCATCAATCAATTGGCAGATAACACAAATCCCATTGGAGTTACGCTGGGAAATTGCTCAATTACCTCAACTGATTACCACACGACATTTGGATTTTTCCCAAGAGATATGTTTAGTTCATGGATCCCCTCAATATCCTTTAACAGAATATATTCATGCCAATTCTAAAAAGCAGGAAAATCTTTTTGATTATATGGTTAATTTAGGGATTGATATACTTGTTCTTGGTCATACACATATTCCCTTTATTCAAGAAAAAATATTTTCTGATAAAAAACTTATAATGGTAAACCCAGGATCTATTGGCCAACCAAGAGATGAAAATCCTAAAGCTTCATACATGGTCATTGATTTAAATAAAATGGATGCTAAAATTATAAGAGTAGATTATCTAATTGATTCAGTTGTTAATCGTTTAAATGAGTATGGATTACCTAAACTGTTAGGGGAACGACTCTTTTTAGGAAGATAGAACCTTAAAAAACGTTATTCTAACCTTTTATTTTTTGAATAATTTTTTACAATTTCTATTTTTTTAAAATCGCATAGATTTCTAGAAATTTTTTACTTCCGACATTAATAGTGAGTTTTGATAAAAAACATCAAATCGAGGAGTAAATAAGGTCTTGAATTTCAATTGCAATATTTTTAAATATAGTATGACTATTAAATCACCGAAGATATCAATTAAGAAAAGTACTCTTCAGATATTCCCATGGACCTTTCAAAACTTCTTGATTTGGGCTAGATGAATTACCATGTCTAAATTTGTGACAGAGGAGATAGAAGATAAAGTTCGAAATACACGTATGGCAAAACATGTTGTAATGCGTTCAATACTCAGAGAATATATAGAAGAGATAGATGAAACTAGCTTAAATGGACTTCTTTTAAGGATTTATCAATTATTTTATGATTCCTCAATGGTTTCATCTTTATTTTCAGAAATTCAAGAAAGAGAAGAACAAAAGCAGCAGCTTCAAGAAATGGATCTTGAGGATATTGCCACAATGGCTTTTGGCGGAAAAGAAGATGTATCTCAGACTCTAGGTTCTGATTTTTCATCAATCTTTGAAGCAGATGAATCCGCTTTTCAAAGTTTATTAGAACTAGGTAAGACTATCCCTTATGAAGAAGTCTATTCCAACCTAAAGAAGGCAAAGATTTCAGTAATTATTGATTTTTTTTCAGCATTTCAGGGTTCAACGTCTTCTCTTTGGGAAGTAACTTATGAAATGAATGAAGTAGATAAAAAACAAATATTAGACATGTTTTCTTTATTTGTTGAGAAGTATATTGATGATAATGAACGTGATGAAAAAGATTTTGGCAAAGATTTAGGATCCTCTGCATTAAATATCGATCTTACAAACCAATCGTTTTCAATTTTCCTTTACAGCCCAAAAAAATGGCTGGATAAAGGACAAACCCATCGTTTATCATTAGGCATTATCATAAGTTATGATTGGGCAAAATATGTTTCAATTATGTCCACCCAAATCTCTATAAAATTAAATGAATTATCAAATTCAATATTAGGCACTTCTGAAGAGGATTTACTAAATATACCTTTTCGTTTAGTAGATTTAAACATGAGAAAGACAATTAAAGGCTATGTAAAAGATCTTGCAGAATATATTATCAGATGTTCGTTAGCATGGGAACAAATACAATCATCAACAACATTATAATTTGAGCAGCTAGAAAAAGTATTACTTCGATTGATTTCAAAGTGGATGTTTATTCAATGTTAGAAGAAATATCTAAGTTACTTACCAGATTAAATAAATATTTTAGTTCTCCTGTTTGTTCGAAAGAACTTAGTTCCTTTTCTAAATTAGTACAACAATACTCTCAAACCGAGAAAGAGCTAGAATCAGCAGGAATGTTGGCAAAAAGAGGATTAAAAAAACAAGTTGAACAATTACAATTAGATATTCAACGAGCTGAAGAAAAATGCTTGGAATGTATATTTAAATCAATTATAGATTTTTTAAAACCTGAACTTGACAAACAAGCAGATAGCCTTGCAACTGTAGCACCTCAAGCTTCAAACTCAATCCGAGCGATTAATTTACCTTTAACAGCAGACCTCAATGCCATTAATATATTTTTAAATAATTTTGAAAGGATATTAGAAAATTCTAAGACTCAAGTAAAGGAATTATGCTTGAATATTTTGGAAGAAAATAAATCGAAAACAATGTTGTATTCTGATTTAGTAAAACTAGATTCAGAATCTTTGAAAAAAACTCGGAATTTAAATGAAGAAATTTTATCCACTTATGACCCAAAAGGATTAATAAACACTTATTTTGATCTTAAAAAGGAAGGAGAATCAATAGATCAGTACTTAGATTCTTCAAGAAACATTGTTCAAGACAAATTGCTTCAACAGGCTCATGAACTGTATTATTCAGTCCAAGAAGCAGAAAAAAAGAATTTGATTTCTGATATTAGTGAATATCAAGGTATTAAAGAATTAACCAAAGGAATTGAGGAAGTAAAAACCATCTATGAGCTTAATCAATTGCATAGATCACTTTCTACATTTATTGTTAAATTTGGTACCATTCTCAAATCTGAAATAACACGAACACGAACTACAGTTAATAATATCATTACACAGGTAAGAGGACTTTTTCCAACACTTTCTGATACTTTAATTCCTTCACCACCAGAAGTTTCAATGGTAAATGCTTCAATCTCAGATTTAACTAATCTCTCAGAACAAATTCATACTTGGGAATCGAATGTAATTATTGGAATTAAAAGGATGGCATCAACGGATGAATTATACCAAGTAAATGAAGGACTCTTTCAGGAAGGGGTAGTAATACCAAACACACTGATTTCGAATGCAAAAGAACATGCGATTCGGGTTCAAGAAGCTTCAGAAAATATTTTAGATGTATTTGAAAAGATAAAAGGATTTCATGTTTATTATGGACAATTTTTAGAAAGAATCCGTGAAAGTATTCGTAATAATTTAAGTTTTGACGCTACAGATTCAGATTCCAAAGCATTGATTTCATTGAAACCACCTGTTGTAAATTTTGATACTGATAGTCCTTTAGAATTATTGAATTATTTAAGATCAGTTAATGTTTGGAAAAATAAGCTAATAAATGTTCTTCAAGAAGCCCGACATGCAATTAATGATACATTAACCATAGCAAGCAGGTTAGAGAAAAAAGGTCTTGATAGTTTTCCACCTAATTTTCAAGGTGAACTTAATTCACTTTATGACAAAATGGCTTCCGAGACTAATATTCAGACTCTTCTACTCTATAGAAGGTCATATGACCGTTTATATAAACAATTTGTTACATTAACTGCTGCATATATTAAAGATTACATTAAGGATGTAACAATACTGGAACTGCTTGAATCAGACCCAGGGGTTCCTCGCCCTCCTTTTGTGGAAGATGCTAGTGAATTAGAGTTATCAGATCTACTGATTAAAATTGATGAAATCGAAAATTGGAAACAAAAAATGCTCTCATACCTCAAGAATAAGATTGAAGGCTTAAACTTTCCAATGATACCAGGAGAAGTTCCAGTTGATTTACGAAAAGAAAAGAATGATTTAATAACTAAATTAACTGGAGTAAGTGCATCTAGAAACTCAATAGCGATGATTAAAGCCTATTTTGAGTTCTCAAGAATAATGAATTCATCAAAAAACACAATGATTGAGGAATGCATGAAACAGACTGAGTTGGTAGAAAAAACGAGTAGATTAGCTCTAACATATTTTAAACAAGAGGTAGGTTCTCCCCCAATGTTTGAAATACCGACAGATTTAGAAGCTTTAGATTATTCAGAGCTCTTAGAGCTATGGTTCCGTCTAAATACCTATAATACAAAACGTAGTGAATTAGTTCAGTTGAAATGTCGTGATATTTTATCAGGTTGGCTAAAACAATATAAGTCACTTCCTGGCCATTATTTAGGGATGTTTAATCAATTATTCATTATTCTTGAGCAAGGAATTGCAGAATTATCCCAAACAAAAGACATTGAACAAATTATCAATAAATTTGAATTCTACATAAATAATGCTACTAATAAAGCTCTAGAAGGATTAGAGAAACTTAAAGCATTGTTTTATAATAAAGTCACCGTTAGTCTTCCTAGGATTATAGAAGTTATGGGAGATGTTTCACCTGAAGTTCATAAGGTTCACACCTTTCTTGAGAGTACTATAACTCCTAAAGGCCAGACATTAGAAACAATTAATCGTTTAATTGTAGAAACGATACATGATTATGAATATATATTATTAGCTAAGTTAATGGAACTTCTCAGTATCGCAAGTAAGAATCTTCTTAGAAGAATTAGCGAACTCCAATCACTAGGAATAACTAATATACAAAATCTAGTTGGAGAACAAATTGAAGTATTTACTCAATTGATTCAGGCGGATTCCACAGATATGATGTCTATTGAAATGCTTACACAGTCTTTTGTCGAATTAGACAAAATTTTGAAGAACCAGGATTTACAAAAAGCTTTATTTGAAATTATCGATACTGCAAATACTACAGCTGGAAGAATACTCGATTTTATACAAGCTTTAGGGTGGAAAAATACACAAAACACATTATTGCCACACGTGGTAAGAATTAAACAAGCTCGAAATGCTATACAATTTTGGTCCTTTGATCTTATAGCTAATTCTACAATAGAAGTGATGAGAGCATCTAAGTTATTCCTTGAAGCAATTAGAGAACTAGAAATAAAGAATTATGATCAATATCTAAATGATCTTTTAAATAATCCTATTTTTCCATATTATAAAAGTATTCAGGCTGTGTTTGATTATAAATTAAATGAATGTTCGAAAGAAATCTTTCCATTGAAAGAGCTAGTTGATGCAAGAGTAAAACTAAGTACAGAAAGCAATCTAAATGAGGTATATAATTTGCTTGCAACAATTTCGAAATTAAAAACCCAATGGTTACAAGAAAGCCTACCTGAAATTTCAAAATGGCATCGATTATTATTTCTTTTTATTAGTGATTATAAACCAACCCCAATCCATGAAGTAAAAGTAGCTTATATCGCAAATGCGAAAAGAGAAATTGAAGAGACATACTCCCACCAACCAATGGTTCAATATTTGTCATTTGCATTAGATTATTATGTAATGAATAGGTAAGAGGTAAATTAAATGTCAGATATTAGTAGAGAAGCTGATGTATTTGTTATAGGAATAGGAGAATGTGGTTCCAACCTTGTAGGATCTTATGTTCAACAAGAAAAAAGACAAGGATCAACAAGAATACGAGAATATTTAATTATGAATACAGACAAAACAGACCTAATGAAAACCCGAACTCAATATTCACTTCCAGTAAGAAATACATTAATGTATTCTGATGAGGAAATAGGAGTAGGAGGAAAATTTCGGGAAGGTTATGATTTAGTGATGAAAAATCGTGATTTAATACTAAATCAGTTACAGAATCTGGGTTATGAAGGAGTTTCTGGTTTCATAATACTAACAAGTCTTGGAGGGGGAACAGGCTGTGGTGGAACACCTGCCCTTGTTGAACTACTTCACAATCAATTTTCTGATGAAAGACGTATTTTTATTTATGTTTTTGGTGTTTTGCCTTTTGAAAACCAATCATCAGAAGCAATTAATTCAATTTGGTCTCTATCCACATTATTACGAAACCAACTTGAACCAAAAAAAGGCCCCAATCTCATCTTTCTGTTATCCAATAAAACAATGTTAAAAAGAGTTATTGAATGGAGAGAGGGGAGTGCTAGTGGTCTATTAGATCAATCAGTAGGAATAGATTCTTCAAATCTTGCCATTAATTATGATAAATTAAAATCTGAAACTAATGTTGAATTCACTGAATTGGTTAATCCACTTGCTTTACGTACGATAGAAGCGATTCTGTCCCCTAGTATTCAAGAACCTGGAAAAAAAGTCCTCCCAACAACTGATTTAGCTGATTATTCGCGAAGACTGGATCCTGTTGTTGTACCATGTTTCTTTGAAGACATGTATTTCATCCCTGAATACGGAAGAATTGATAAACAGATGGCATTGGCTGCTAGATACACCGTAAATCATTGTTCTTTGACTGATATAGACACTAAACCTAATGCTGGTTCAGTTTATTCTATAATAACTGGAAATAAAGATATCTCAAAAATTGAATATTCAGCTTATTTGAAGAAAATTCTAACGCCGTATTTAGTTAAAGGTGGTTCTATTCAGCCTTCATTTGTAGCTTATGATGATCCACTAAGAGAAAAATCATCATTATTATTACTTTTTGGCCTTCCACGCATTCCTGAATTACGTGATGTATTTAATGATGCAACAGACTTAATAAGCTATCATGATGATTCTAAATCTCCGATTAAAAGAGGATGGTTTGAAAGATCAAAAGGTATCCCCCAAGAAGAATTACAAATTGCAATGGATGATATTCAGAATCTTTTTGGGAAATATATGACTGAAGAAGAAAGTGAATCAAAATCCTCATAAAGGTAGTTTATTCGTCAAAACATGGTATTTTATAAAAGTTGATTTAATATTTCACCTAATTGCTCCATTTTAACCAAAACATATTGTAATGGAGCAACCTTTTTTGCTATTCCAGAAAGGAGGAGCTGTGATTTAATGACATGGAAGACAAAAATATAATTGTTTGTTTCAAGAACTGTTTTAATCTCCTCCTGTTGGTACTCGCTAGACAATCTATCATAAGAGGCTAACCAAAGATTTGCTGGAAGAATTATTCTGTCTGTCTCTCCTCCTTCAAAAACAGGAAGACCTTCATCTGTATACACTGCTATTCCTGACATTTCAACATTTGATTTGAGAAATTCTTCAATAGCCTCTGATACAGTCTGTGCTTTTGAACTTTGAAGTATTAGTGTTTGGATGATTTCACCAACCACGCTATAAATAGATTGGTCATAGATCGATGTTGGTCGATATTGAACCTTTAAACCAGAAATTGGTGCAAAATAGACTTTTACAGTCTCTATAACTTGATTTTTCATATCAGGGAGTAATAAATCCATTTTATGAAGTAAACAAAACACAGATGCTCGTTCAGAATAAGCAGCTAATTTTTTTAAAGCAAGATCAAAATAAAATTTTGAAGTAGAGACTGCATCGAAATTTGAGACATCAATTACCCAAATCAAAACAGCTACATCGCTAAAAATAAATTCAGCTTGTTCCCCAACAAATACAGAGATAAAAGATTCTTGACCACCGCAATCAAAGATCTGGAATGGAGCATCTATAATATTTTTCGTAGAACGTGTATAGTTAATTGTCGCATGATAATCTTTCACATCATTTACCGACTTTCCTTCAAATACAATTGACCGTATACTTGATTTCCCGGACGCTCCAAGACCCATAAATAATACTTTGTTGGGTTGATTAGAAAGTTCCATAGTAATCACATTCTTCCTTCTAGATGAAAAATTACTTATCCATATATTGTATCTTATAAAGTTTAATTAAAATTACTATTTCTTGGAGTATGAGTTCCCTATAATATATTTAGATTAATTTATTAAAACTTGTTATAATACATAAATTAAAAACCTATGGTTTATAATTGATTATCATAGAATAGACCGAAAATGTCTCATTGGGTATCTGGATAAAATACATAAATTAAAAACCTATGGTTTATAATTGATTATCAGGGAATCGACCGAAAATGTCTCGTTGGGTATCAGAAACTGAGATTTCTCAGCATCTTGGCTATAAAATTTTAATTGCAGGATTGAGTGAGGCTGGAAAGACCGCAGTTAAACGTATATTCTTTCTAAAACAACAAACTGAGGATGTAAACAAGCTTAGTGCCACAATTAACTATGAAAGACTCTCTCTTACGGTTAATGACTCGCCAGTTACGATTGTAGACTTGGGGGGTCAAAAAATATTCTTAAAAAGGTTTTTAACAGGATTTAGTCCTTTTGTCTTTAGTAATGTCAAAATATTCATATTTTTAATTGATGTAGCTAATAAAACCTCTCGTAATAATGCAATTCAATATTTTACATCATGTATTGAGAAATTAAAAACATTTTCACCTGAAACAAATGTTTTTGTCTTTCTACATAAAAATGATTTAATCAGAAATAGACCAAATTATGAATCTATTCATGAACAATTAAAGGAACAATTTCAGCTTGAGTACAAAGATTCTCCCTTAAGATTTTTTAGAACAACTATTTTTCGACCTGAAAGTGTGATAGATTCTTTCGGTCGTATTTTTGAATTAACCATTCCTGAGCTTACAAAGAGTGATTTCGTTGAAGGAAGAGAAATAGGAGAAATTGAGGAATATCATACAACTCCTATGACCTTAATCGAACCAAAGGAAGAGATTGTAAGAAAAGTTCCAATAGCACCTATTACTCAAAAAATGGCTGGTGATCCAGAAGTCTTACAGAAACTTCAATTTATCATGAAACATGCATTAAAAACGGAGAATGGTGCTCCCAATGAAAACAAAGTTTTTCTAGGGAAGGCTGCTTCAGAGGAGTCTATTTCAGAGACAGTTTTAGCACATACAGAAATCCCTCATATCAGAGAATTAGAAATAGAACAAAATTTAGACATTTCTGAACCTGTAGATGAGGATACTACTGTTTTAAATCAATTCGCACAGGTTGATCCAACAAAACTAACTCATCTTATAAATTTTTATCAAATTGAGGCAGAAAATGCAGCTGAGCTGATCGAAAACGAGTGGGATCAATTATTTGAGATGGCTGTTACTTCAGGAATGCCTGTTCCATTAGTTCTTGATATATTCTTAAAATATTTGCCTTTTATTAGAAAATCACAGGGAGAAGAAAAAACCAAAACTTTTGACACCAATAAGCTTCTCGAATTATTTTCAACCTACCTTAAAGGTGAATTAAGGGAGGAAAATATTGTTAAATGTCTCGTATTAGCAGTTGAAAAACCAAATCTTAGCATAAGGGAAATTAACACAAAGTATCTTATACAAGAAGTAGAACCAAGGAAAATCAAAGAAATCATTACAAAACCTGCCGAAGTTGCACATATGGAAATACCTATAGAAGTTGAGAGTAGTGATGGATTTATAGCTTTACCCAATACTCAAGGAATGGGATTTAAAGTTGATTTAATAGAAGATGGTCTTAATGCTAAAATTAGTTTTCAGTTACAAAGCAGAATGGGACATAAAGAGATGATTGGAAGCTCTCTAGTATCGGCGGATGCAACTGTTGATGAAATCCTTTATATTCTAGCATATGAACAAAATCTTAGCGGGATAGGTGTTTTTGAAGATGGAATTCTTTCTATGCAATTTGGAGCGAAGATTATTCATGAATCAATTCGACAACTCAAATTAAGACAAAAAAGCTCAACCCTTGAAGTAGAAACTAAAAGAACAAGAAGTGAAGGTGGAATCTTAGCTGATACTCTGGAATTTATAATACCAATGGAAATCGAGAGCGATGGTGCATATATTTTTCTCCCTGATAGTGATAAAGTTGCATTCAATCTTGAAAAAGCAAAACG
>JAEOUE010000235.1 GCA_016839515.1 Candidatus Hodarchaeum mangrovi | reverse complement strand
TCGATACGACTGAGGGGGTTGTAATTCTTACAGGTTGTTGTCATGCCGGGATATTAAATACTTGTAAACTAGTCCAAAAACAGTATAAAAAACCAATAAAAGCCATTATTGGAGGAATACATCTCGTTCGTTTTTCTAAAGCTGAAGTTATGGCTGTTGCTAGAGTTTTAGAAGAGCAATATGGTACTCCAATACTTTATCTCAATCATTGTACTGATCAAATCCCAATTCCATTTGTTAGGAAAACTAAGGGTACCGAATTATTAAAACAACGTTTCGGTTCAGAAGTAGTTCGAAATTGTCATGTAGGTACTCAAATAACTTATACGTGCTAATAGAATGTTACATGAACTCGGAAAGCCGAAGGGTTCTTCGGAGAGAGTTTCGTAAAACCGAGCGAGATTAGATTGCCTATTTTTAAAAGCCTTATCTCAGAATCCGTTAAGCGATGCGACAAGAGGTGCCATTAGCTGTCGTAATGTTCCCTTTCGCAGCCCAAGCTCTTTTACAACAGTTGAAAATACGCTATATGCATGAGTAATGGAACTGGGCGTTCCCACACCACCTCCTGAAGGAACTTCGAAATTTCTGGGTATATATTTTCTTTGTCCAAGGAATTATCACTTCCAATCATTGCTATGCGGAATATGACAATGTTTACTCTTCAGACGTCCCCTTCACAAAAGCAGACAGCTATAACAAATATAAACCAAATACAGTAAACATTAGTTTCATGAGCGATTCCGTTAAAAATGGAAGTGATTCAAGTTATACTTCCTATGAAAGAAGTTATTATCTTGATTGGTTGAGGATCATTGCAATATTCCTTGTTTTTATATATCATGGTACAAGGTTTTTTGATGGTGAGAATTGGCATCTCAAGAATGATGTAATAGATTCAAATTTAACTGTATATATGTCATTTTTAACAGCATTAGGGATGCCGTTATTTTTCATCATTGCGGGTATGGGTACCTTCTTTACCTTAGCCATCATTGAGAATAGAAAAGTAAAAAGTCGGGAATATATCTCCCTAAGATTCATTCGATTATTGATTCCCTTTTTCATTGGATTATTCACTCATATTCCATTGCAAGTGTATTTAGAGCGCGTTAACACAGGGGAGTTTTCAGGTTCGTTTTTTCAATTCTATCCTAGCTATTTTGATGGAATCTATGAATTTGGAGGAAATTTCTCAATTGTGGGTCATCATCTTTGGTTTTTGGTAATCCTCTTCCTATTCTCACTTTTTACACTAAATTTTTTCACTTTTCTGCGAAAAGAAAAGAATCAGAAAAGAATATTGTCCTTTTTGAAAAATCCCCAAGTGATATTGTTCTTACCAGTTCCTATTTTTTTATCAGAATTAACCTATTCATCTCTGATAGATTTCCCTCTTTTCGGTGGTTGGAATATTTTTTCACTTCTATTGTATTATATCTTTGGATTTATTTTATCATTTGATAATCAATTAATGGAAACAATAAAAAAGCATATCAAAAAGACAATAATAATAAACGGGCTTTCTATTGTGCTTTTAGCTATTATTGTTTATTTCTTCCATAATGATATCTTTCAACCGACTCCAAATGTGTATCCTTTTTCAGAACCATTATTTTGGCTTTTTAGAACCATATTTGCTTGGAGTGGTTTAATTATCATTCTCTTTACGGGCTATAGCTACCTTAACAAGGATTCCAAGTTACGAAAATCCCTTAATGAACTGGTTCTACCTTTTTATATTCTACATCAAACTGTTTTAATAACTCTTGGGTTCTTTATCATCCAATTTAATGAAGGAATTCTGATAAAATATATACTAATCATTACATCTTCATTCGCTTGTATTTTTATTTTATTATTAATAATCCGAGAAGAAAATACTCTACGATTTTTATTTGGAATGAGACCAAAACAAGAGAAAAGCATTAGACGATTCTTTAGGAGAATTAAAAAAATAAGCTAGAATTCTGAAGTAGCATTTGGGTTTGATTTAATTTTAAATTAACGTATTCTAAATTAAATAAATTATTTAAAAAGATATAAGACTTCAATTTAATACAAAAAAAAACTTATACCCTGTTTAACGAGAACAAAATGCAATTTATTCCTCAATTTGTTTTTCTCTGAAATTTTTTGATTCTCTTACCATATGAATGGCTTTAGCTAAAATGTGCAATGCTGATTCAAAATGTCTTTCCTGAATATTGCTAAATTCATCTAAATGATATAATATTAAAACATTGGGAAATGTTGGAGTTAAAACAATTTAAAAATCAATTATACTCTAGAAATTTTAGTCTAATATAAATTAGAGGATTTATATTCATATCAAGATTCAATAAACTGCTTTTCTTTTTCTTATAAAACTAGTGATGATTCTTCTAAACATTTAACTATTTAAAAGAAAGCTAAAAGTTCAGGTATTACAAGGTTTCGAAAAACGAAAGAAAACTATTTTCTATATTTAACTTCCTCACTCTAGATAAGCATTTTAATGGTTTTATGAAGTTAAAAAAGCAAAGGTGATCATCATTTGAAGAAGAATTTTTTACTTGTGTTAATGTTTTTTGTTTTTATTCTATCATTCACACCAACTCAAGCCTACAATGAAACAACACCATACCAAGTAACATTGTGGGCGGGACAAAATATCGAAGTAGGAACGGCTTCGGTATGGAATGATGAGTTAAATTTGTATATCAAATATGAAACAATTAATGAGTGGTACCTTCTTGAAACTCATTTACATGTTGCTACAAATTTCAATGATATTCCCCAAACACCATCTGGAAATCCAAAAATTGGTTTATTCACTTATTCCAACACTTTTGATCCCTTAATTACAGAATTTTTGTACACAATAAGTCTTAACGATTGGAATTTTGGAGATATGCTCTATATTGCTGCACATGCAGTTGTACAAAAAATTGAAAATGATGTAGTAATTCAAGAGGAAACTGCTTGGGCTGATGGAGACCCCTTCTCAGGAAACAATTGGGCGACCTATTTTTGGTTTATACTTGAGAAACCCGAAGAACCCCCTATTAATCCAGGTGATTTTAGAACGCAAACCCAGGGAGGTTGGGGTACTGAAGCAAAAGGAAACAATCCTGGGACCTATCGTGATGCAAACTTTGCTAGCGTTTTTCCAAGTGGTTTGACAATCGGACATTCCAATGGTTTTACAGTACTCTTATCCACTTCTCAAGTTGTTGAAAGTTTTCTTCCCCAGGGTGGGACACCAGGAACACTTATAAAAAATCATGTTGATCCTGAATCAACAGAAGCAGGTGTATTAGCAGGTCAAGTAGTTGCATTAACTTTAAATGTCTATTTCGATTTCTTTGATCCAAATTTTGGATTGAGTGCATCTAATCTGCAAGATTTAATTATATCAGATAACTCAAGTCCATTTAAAGGATGGACAGTTTTAGAAATCCTAGAAGAAGCAAATTTAATTCTCGCAGGCCTTCCAAGTGCCTATACTCCAGCCCAAATCAATGATGCTGTAACATCGATTAATGAAAATTTTGTAGATGGGATTGTTGTAGGTACATTTCTGAAATTAGCATTGTTTGAAGCAGAAACTACCCAACTTTTTGATGAAACAACATCAACGACGGGAATCGTGTCAATACAAGAAAATAACCAGAAATCTCAAGAAACTACTGACCCCGTCCTTATTAATACCGTAAATATTACCTCTGCTTCAGGATTAATAAGTACAATTTCTATACTATCTATAATAACGTTGGTAACTTCATTAAAGAGAAGAACAGCTAAATAATTCATTTTACAGTAAAAAGAATCATCATTTTGATGCTTTCTTCTCTTCTTTTTCTGAATAAAGCTCAAAGAATCCAGCTAGAGGATTTTAGGGTGAAATTTCTTCCCAGAACAGGGAAATGATTTTCTTTTTTAGAAAAAATATTTTCATATAACATTTAAATTGATCATCTCCATTTTTTTTATAGTAGCTTTTTCTGAGTTATTCTCAAATCTTTTGTGTCCTAACTATTATTAAAATGCCCAAAGGTTTAGATCAAAAACATTACGAGCTTTATTGGTTAGATAAAAGGAGGAGTACGCGTGCAAAAATACCAACTATATATAGATGGGATCGAATCACTAAATCATCCTTTCTATGTAATTAATGTTAAAGATTACACTCTTGAACTGGCTAATTCTTGTTTCAAAACGATTTTTGGTGAATCAAAGCCCCCTAAAACATGTTACAACATTACACATGGAAAGGAATCACCATGTTCAGGTAAGGAACATCCATGCCCTCTAGAAGAGGTTAAAAGGCTGAAAAAGCCAGTTGTGATGGAACATACTCACTACACTGACACTGGTACCCCTTTAATATATGAAATACATTCTCATCCCATCTTTGATGATAATAGAAATGTAATTAGGATATTAGAATTTAGTTTAGATATTACAGAGAGGAAGAAAACTGAAACATCCCTAAGAGAATCTAAAGATCAACTAAATGAAATAAATCAGCTATTTGAAAATATATTTAACACAACTGATACATGCATAGCCTATTTGGATCCGCAATTTAACTTTGTATGGGTGAATCGTGCTTATGCAATTGCTGATGACAAAAATCCTGAATACTTTCCTGGATTGAATCATTTTGATTTATACCCCAATGAAGAAAACGAGGAGATCTTTAAAAAAGTAATTAGGACTGGAGAACCATATTTCGCTCATGCAAAAGCATTTGAATATACTGAACATCCTGAACGCGGAGTCTCATATTGGGATTGGAGTTTAATACCTATAAAAAGTTTGGATAATGAAATTAGAGGATTAATTCTCACTATTCAGAATGTTACTGATCGTGTACAGATGCAGATAGCCTTAAAAGAGTCAGAAGAGAAATATAAGAACATTACAGAAATTGCTCAAGAAATGATTCTAAGAGTTAATTTAAAGGGAGAATGTACTTTTATTAACAACTCTGGATTTAATTTCTTTGAAAAATCATTAGATAACATGATTGGTGAAAATATCCTTAAATTTGTTCATCCAAGTGATGTAAAAAATTTTGAATCTCAATTAAAAAACATTGGGAAAACCAAAGTCAGTATTGAAGGATTCACAAATTTAATAATTGTACCTAAAGGAACCAGAGCAATAAAATGGAATATGTCACCTATCCTTAATAGTTCTGGTGAGGTAGAAGAAATTCAAGCAAGTGGTTCGGACGTAACAGAACTTCAAGAAGAATTAGTAGAAAAAAATAAACTTGCTGCTGTAGGACAGCTCGCTGCGGGAGTTGCTCATGAATTAAATACCCCCCTTGCCAATATAAATCTCATTATTGAATATCTGTTAAGTGTAGCAGATGATCAACAAGCTCCTTTGGAACAAGATAAATTAAAAAAGGAACTAGGAGATGTAAAAAAGGAAGCACTTCTTTGTATAAAAATTGTCCAAGAACTACTTCAATTTTCCAGAAAAATTCATCTTTCCCCGAGTAAATTTATCTTAAAATCACAAATCCAAGATTTGATCAATTCAACCTTTTTTATTACAGAATTTTCAGAAAAAAATATAACAATTATCCCTGAGATTGAGGATCAAATTGAAATTATTGGAGATAAATCATTATTACACCAAGCTTTTCAAAATATATTAAAAAACGCGGTTGATTCTTTCAATGAAAGTATTGATAGGAAAAAAATGATTCATATTACTGCTGTTAAAGAGGCAGATAAAATTATTATTAATTTTAAAGATAATGGAACTGGTATCAAGAAAGAAGATCTTTCTAGAGTTTTTGAACCTTTCTTTACTACTAAAATAATTGGACACGGAACTGGTCTTGGGTTATCCATCGCTCGGGGAATAATTGAAAAGCATAAGGGAAAAATCAAGGTCTCGAGTATCTATAAAGAAGGAACTAACGTGGAGATTATATTACCTCTGGTGCAATAATATCTCAATTTATCTTTTTTCACTTAATTGTAAGGGGTAATTCTTCTAATATTATTGTTTGATAGAAAAAAGAAAGGAGCTCCTATTAATTATATTATAATACATTTCATAATATTGGCAAATCAATTAGCTATTAGATGAGTGGGAATATTCAAAATATTATGGTTAATTCCATTTAACAGAAAAATGTTATGTATCGGTCACTTTTGAAATAAAAGAATGGTTTATCTTTTTTCATTGAATTATAGTTCTTATTTATTTTAAATCCTTATTAAGTGACAAACCAATTTTAACGTGAGAATTTTCCATTGTAACTGTATTATGGTATTAATCTTCTAGTAATATAGTCACTAAGTTTTTTATTGCGAGGAATACGAGAGACAAAAGCATCCATCCCACATTCAGAGCATTTTAAGCGAAGCATATTATGATTTACTATGGCTGAAATACTATGAATATGACACCAAGGGCACACCAGCTCTATCTCAGCTCGTGATTGCAACAATAAGTCTTCCTCTAATTCGATAGTCAGCTTGATAACCTCCTTTCATTCTTTAAATCTATGAAAATGAAGAAAAATTATTTTAGTTTTGGTCCTATTCTGAGTTTGTGAATTGATTTATCTAAGAAATATGTTCATAAATTCGCTCTGCTTTAATCAATTTGTCGATCTCTGAGATGCCATTGAAGTTTTGTAGTTTTAAAATGAACTGGTTTAGGTCTTGAAAGTTTTTAAAAAGTACCTCAATCATGAACATATTTTTATCATTGGCTCGATAGAGAGAAAGAAGTTTACTGTGAAATTGTTTTGCCATTTCTGGTAATTGATCCATTTGAACATAATTCTCATAACTAGGTTCAAGAATAAATGTGATTATAGCTTGGATTCCATATCCAAGGTTTTCAGGGAAGGTTAATAACTTGAAACCTTGAATAATTCCATCCTCTTGTAATCGTCTAATACGATTTCTGACTGTACCTTCAGTTCTTTGAATAGACTTAGCAATATCTGTAAATTTAGTCCTAGCGTTTTGATCCAAAATCTCTAAAATTTTCCTATCAATTTCATCATATTTCATGGATTTTCCTCCTACACTGATTCATTTTCGATTATATCTCTAGGATTATTCATAGAACTAAATTATACCCCTCTTAAAATAATAAGTTTATTCCAGTTAACTGAATCTTGTTTTGGAAAGAATTTACTCAAATAGAATTGAGTTGTCAGTATATGACAAAACTGATAGATATCAATGCATTTATCATTTACTACGAATATCAAAAGAGATGAGATATAATATTAATCAGCAGATATTCTGTCGTAATCAAATGGATTTTACTTAATTATTTTTAAAACCAAATCTAATTTTTCTCATTAAAAGAGAAATATGATAGATTTCAATCAAAGACTGCAGTGAATTCTTGAAAGGAAATTATATTATGAAAATATTAGTCGTTGATGATAATAGAACTTTTTTAGAGAAATTAAAACAAATTTTGGTTTTGGATCAGCATGAAGTCAGCCTAGCACTATCGGGGGAGGAAGCACTTAGAAAGTTTGCAGAAAAGGATTTTGATCTCCTTATTACTGATTTAAAAATGGGGGATATTTCAGGAATAGATTTAATCAGAAAGGTAATGAATCAAGGAATTAATACAGTGAGTATTGTAGTAACTGGTTATGGTACTATTGACTCAGCTGTTGAAGCAATGAAAGTTGGAGCGTACGATTATTTATTAAAACCATTTGAAATCTCTAATCTGAGAACAAAATTAAAAGAAGTAGAAAAGGAATTAAAATTACGGGAAAGCCTTTCGAAACCTGTCATTACGAATGAAACAGTAATAAAAGATTCGTTTGAACAGATTGATTTTAATGAACATGTTACTCCATTTTTAATTGTTTCAGATATAAATGTAGATGAAATAAGAGAGAAATACAAAATTGATGAGGCTACAATTATATTAATTGGGTTTAATGAGGGAGAAAATATGATAGCGCCCGCAAAGCTTCATTTATTAAGACAAAAAATCCAAGAATTTGTTTCGATGAATACACAAGGAACTATTATCTTCAAAGGTATTGAGAAACTAGTTATGACACATAAATGGGATTACATCAAGAATTTTGTTGAGAATTTACGTCAGGAGATCCTATCATCAGAATTTTCTCTTATATTGCTTATTGATCAAAAAAGCCCTTCCACAAATGTCTATCAGGCATTATTACATGATGCGTTATCCTTAGTTTCAGTTCAGGCATTTAATGATATTATAAGTATTATTTCGCATCCTACACGGAAAAATATTATAAATCTTCTAAAAATAAATGGTAAATTGAATTTTAATAAAATATTTGAGGAAATGAAGATTGAGAGTTCATCTGGTCTTGCCTTTCACATTAAAAAATTGGTGAATGAAGGCATTTTGGAGAAAGAAATGAATCTTTACTTCTTGACTCCCCGAGGGCATTATTTTGGAGAAATTATTTTTGTGTTAGAAAAAGTTGGTTTTATCGATCCTGGCTCGAGGATTAAGGTTCTAAGATATACTTAAAAGATATTCCAACAATTTCAAGAAATTAACCTCTTCATTTGATTAGTTCAATGGTACGATCACAATGCCTCCAGTATCGTACAAAAAATTAATTTTATGTTACCAGTCGTTATAGATGGAATAGGAAAAGGAATTTATAAAAAATAGACTTTGAATGAATTCTAGATAGGTTATTAGAAACAAAGTTACCCCAAAGTTTGTAATCATTGATGGTACAACTCTGGAAGACAATATAGCTTTTTTTCATTGTCGTAAAGGCCCTTTTATTGTTTTTATTCCTCTACTCTTGATTCATGTTTTTTTTTCCATAATTGTTGTATTGTTTGAGTAAGGCTAAATACTGTTCTTATAAAAAGTGAAGATATATATTCATATCTTTTAATGGA
>JAEOUE010000234.1 GCA_016839515.1 Candidatus Hodarchaeum mangrovi | reverse complement strand
TCAATTATGCACTGCTTCTGGAGAAGTATCATGGGAACTTAATGGTTATTTAACAGGAATGATGATTGTAGAGTTTTTCACAAAGTTATATGGACCAGATTTAATTAACACAGCAAAAGCAAGTACCTCTTTTTTCAATAAAATTTTACAAGAAAGGACTGTAAACCCAAAGAATGCAGTTCTTATTGACGATTCCCTTTGGCAGCTTGAATTAGCTTCAAGCGTGGGAATAAGAACTATTCATGTCTTAAATGACAAGTCATGCAATTCAACTAATTGTGATGTTCACATTAATAGCTTACAGGAATTAATAAACCTAATTTGACTGGGAAGTCAACTAGCTCTAATACAGAACCCATAATAAATTTAACCAGTGACTTCTTGTTAGCTTTTACACTGGTTGCATTAAAAATACTCACTTGGAAAAAACGACAAAAAAACCCTAAAAATTAGTGATTATCTCAATCTAATACTAAATCAGGGGGAAGGAGAGCTGTAAAAAACCCTTTCTTGGAGAGACAAATAAGATCAACCTGCAAAGAATAAGGAAAGAATTTGAAAAAAAAACGCTGACCAGTAAGAAGATGTAAAAGATTTAGTAAGAATTGATAAAAACCTGGAGAGGCGTGTTTCCGAAGAGAGAAAGAGATATGATCAGGAAAAATGGAAAAATCCTCAAACAGAAAAATGGGAAGAAGTAAGCAAAGGATACTTACTTCTTCACTGAGAGAAGGGGAAGAATCCATTAGAAACACCATAGTAAATACCTAAAGAGGGAAAAACTGATTATATTACATTATCCCTGGTGGGGGAACAGTGGGATCACCAGAAGCAGTAAGCACTGAGAGAAGAACTAAGAAAAACCATAGAATCCATGGAAGAATTTTAGTATACTCAATTTTAGAGGGATTTTTGAAGGACACGACTATCACCTTCAAGATCTCAAATATCTTGATATTTAAATAATATAGAGCGAACAAAAATCCCCTAAATTCAACAAAAAACTAGGGAAGAAGTGATCTATCCCTCATTGAGATAGAAGCATGCAAAGTCTTATAAAGTAAATGAAATGTAATTACAGGTTTAAGTCGTTATCCTCAATTTTAATCCTCACCCATGCATTGTTTGGATGGAGAGAACATGAAGATCTCGAATGTTACAGCAAATCCACGAACGCAGACAATTTCTCAAATAAAAAGGGACCAAATATTTATAGAGGATTTTATTAAATATTATGGCATTATTAAACATAGAGCCAAGTTCGTAGATTCAATCAACGACATTCCCATCCTCTGTCAAGATATCTTTGAAGAAAATACTCGTCCGTTTTATGAGAAATGGAAACACCATCAATTCATTGATTGGAATCCTGGTTATGCTCAAGATTTTCACTCATTCGTGTTAAGGTGTGGAGGAACCAAAATTCTGATCCCTCACCGTCTTTTGAGTTATGAAATCATCAACCCTGAAAATCGAGTAATAGAGCAGCTTAAGTTGGTCGAAACCATCCTCGAATTTGAGAAGAATATAACTCGCATTCTTTGGCATCTAAATCTCCCTCTCTGTAAAAATGATATAAAACTCATAGAAATGTTCATCCATCCACTGATCAAACAAAAAATTCAATCAATACCAACCAATCGTCAATTAGCACAACTAACTGAACTTAGTGAAAACACGATTTCACGAAGATTGAATTATCTCTATCAAAAAACAATAGTATCCCATTTATATCGAGTAGACATGGCAAAATTGGGATATGAGACAGTAGCAGTGATTTATCAAGAAAAAAATAATAAAATTGATTCAGAAATTGATTATTATTGTCTACTCAGTATTCCAATAGATTGGGGAGAATATTTTGGAAAGATCAAAGTGTTCCAAATACCCTATCATCAACGAATGATCTGGCAAAAGATTAAAAAACAATATGAACCGCACCACATTATCACACTTACAAAAAGCTATATTGGTTATGACTTAACAGGCCTTCACCCAAAACCAAATACTCGATGGAAGATTCTACCACCCATCCTAGATCAACATCAATGGCATGATGTCTGTATAGCAGAAGGGGCAGGGATTGAGATGAATCTCTTCAATGACATGAGCTGCTGCAAACTCTCTCCAAATGAAATCTCAATGCTTAATTTGATACAGAATGGGACATTGAGTAACACCCACTTAAGTACAACCTTAAATGTAACCCCAAAATACATTAAGCAGTTTTTTCGCCACTTTTTTAAAAATAAACTCATCACACGATTTACCACTCTTACCCATCTAGGATTAGATCTAAAAGTAGGTATTTACTTACTAGGAAAAGAAAAAACAAGCAATCATTCACTAATATCTAAGATCATCAATCATCTCAAATTCTTCCCCTTTTGTTTTTTAATTTACACTGAAAATAATGTTGACCAGACGAAGAAAATGTTTATTACTGGCTTGATCAGGATGCCTTCCCAATGGATTGCTGACTTTGCCAAACAATGGCTTGATCTAACCAAGGAAGCTTTTATCCCCAAACTGGTTATTGAACAAGGTATGTACAACTGGGGCATCGATTTGAGTAAAACCTACTTCCCTAGATAAAGATTAAACTTTTATTTTACCTAAATAGCTTTAAACAGGAGTATCAGACCTCATTTTAGAGATATTCCAGAAAATAAACTCATCCAAGCAAAATGTAGCAATTTTCCCTTCCAATGTAGTTTAAATAATGTAATGTTCTTTATATTTCAATCCTAGTAAGTTTTACCAATTTTTTCTAGTTTTTTAATTATTTTTATCCTCTACCTACCTTATAAATAGTGAGAATGAAATATTCTCACTTTTAAAACTTAAAAAACTAAATGGTGAAATCTATGTCAGATATTCAAGAATCAGGAAAAATAAAATTAGAACTAGCTGAAAAACTCTTAAATAATATTGAAAAGGCGAATCTTGAACAAATAATGCTTTTTCCAAGGTATAGATACAAATATACAACCGGTCCATTTTGTTTACCTCAAAGTACCCATTCTTTAGATTGGGGAATTTTAAATAATGATTCATCCTCTCAAAAGGTACGTGTCACAGTTTTCAAGTGCCATTTG
>JAEOUE010000233.1 GCA_016839515.1 Candidatus Hodarchaeum mangrovi | reverse complement strand
CCAAATTCTATAATTTAAACTCGATTTTACCAAATCTTTCAAGTACTATAAAACTGATAACAGTAATTAATATTAAAATTGATGCTAAAGCAGCAGCCTCTCCTAAATTCCGTGTATTTATTAATTTATATATACCAATGGGTATTGTTGCAAAGTTTGCCCGAGCTAGAAAGTTTGTTGCTCCAAATTCTCCAAGTGAGATCGCAAAACTGAATAATCCAGCAACAATTATACCAGGTAATAAAAGGGGAAGTTCAATCCTCAAAAATGTTCGAAAACGAGAAGCTCCTAAGCTTCGGGCAACATGTATCAGTGAAGGATCAATACTAGCTCTTCTAGCAGCAATAATGCGATTTGCAAACGGAAAAGCTACAAGGGTTTGAGCAATAATTATTGCTACCCAGACATTCTCATATAATGGAGTTAATCGATATAAACTAAATAAAGAAAATGCTAAAGTAATAGATGAGATTCCTAAAGGCAAAATAATGATTATACCGCTTACAGAACCAAGTAAAGTAAATTTGGCTTGTTTATTTGTGTTATTATCAAAATTTAATCCAAAACTTAACATGATTGCTAATAGTGTTGAAAGAACTAAAACCCATATTCCGAAAAATAATGAATTGGAAATCATCTCTAAGGGAGTCACCCCTATAAAACTAACAAGGCTCCTATCAAATAACGAAAAGAAATTATCTAAAGAAATTAAATTCAAACTAGAACTTAAAGCAGACCAAAAAACACCCATGATGGGAAGGAGACTTAATATTGTAATAATACCGAAGTAAATTCCAATTATCAAAAGTTTCGTTAGATTGCGAAAATTTATTGGCTTTATTTTGATGGATTTTTCCTGAAATTCTTGTATTTCATCACTTGGAATCTCATACTTACTAGAAAAATAGAGATAGGAGAGGATGACAATTATATTTATCAAAATTTGAATAAGAGTAAGTGCTGCAGCAGCATTAAAGTCGAAACGCATCTTTGCCAAGGAATAGATTCGTACTTCTAATGTTTGATATTGAACTCCTCCTAAAACTAAAACGATGGCAAAACTGTTGAAAGCATAGATGAAAACTAAGAGAGAAGCTGCAGCAAGAATAGGAAAAAGATGGGGTAATTGGATTTTTAAGAAAATCTTAAATCGAGATACTCCTAAACTTTTTGCCACTCCTACCATTTCAGGATTAATTGTCCGCCAACCAATTTCAGCAAGTCTTATGATTACAGGGAGATTATAAAATACATGTGCAAGAATAATTCCTTCGTAGGAATTATATATTTTGATTAGTTGATATCCAGTGAGAGAGTACCAGAGTTGGTTTACTAGACCACCTTGTCCAAAAACCTCTATAAAACCCATTAATACGACAATAGGAGGAAGAATAAAAGGTATCGTGAGGAGATTACGTATAACTCTCTTTCCTTTCAATTTAGTGTGAGTCAAGAAATAAGATCCTGGTAAGCCTAAAATTAAACATAAAATCGTTGTTAAAAGAGCCTGTTGAAGATCCCAATACATGAAATACAAATTCAAGTCATGAGTGAGAATTCCTAAAAGATCCTCTGGTGAAAGCCCCAAAGCTAATAAACTAATAAACAATAAAGGGATTAGGAAGAAAAAAACAAGAAAAAGTATTGGAAAAGCAAGTATTAAGCTTCTTGATACTTTCTCTTTCATTGAGGGATTCAGCTCCTTTCTCAAGTTTTAATTCTTCTCTGCTTTTTCTTTATGCCAATACTGGATAGAACTAGGATAGCTAAGAGAGTAAAAGGTAATTCAAATCCTATAATGGTTTTTTTCACCATGACCTGTTCCCATTGATCCTGCCAATCAGAAAGATGTTCTTTTAACATCGTGGGAGAAATTAAATCATTTAAACGATTTACATCTTCAGATTTTATTACTGATTCTTCAAAACATTGAGAAACATTTACTTTTTGGTTTGCAGGATACATCCATTGATGTTCTGGTAAAGCAGTTTGTAATTCAACCCCTAAAAACCAATCAATAAACTGTTGTCCCATACTCTTATGAGGAGCATTTTTTACTAATCCAATTCCTTCGATTTGGAGCCAAGCGTTCATTTGATTGTTTTCATATGTAACAACTGCAGATGTACTATTGTCTTCCCATTGGCAATAGCTATAAGCTGGAGACGTACCATATGAAACCATTATGGGTTTACCTTCAGAGGGTTCAAAAAAGATATCAAATGCTTCTCCCCATGATTTAGTTATAATAATACTTTCTCTTGCTGTTTTCCACCAATTTCGCCAATCATCATTCAGAAGTCCAGAAAAGTTGATAGAAGGATCTCCATAAACAGCAATAGTCCATAATAAGAATCCAAGTCCAGGACTGCTAAACAAAGGGTTTTCTACTATCAGCATTGACAACAGATTTGACTCGAGTAATGATTTTAATGTTAAATTTGTTAACTCTGGATGAGATGAACTATTTATTACCTGATTTTGATAATAAAAACTGATAATCCCATAATCAAATGGGATAAGGTATCCATCAGGATCTAGGTTTTGTTTAAGGTTATTATCGATATCACTAATATTTTCTGGAGTATATTGTTCTAAAATGTCATTTTTCTCTTCGATCAAATGAATGAGTGCATTATCAATCCCGATAATGACATCCGCCTGTGGGAGATCTTTTTCAGCGATCAAACGAGTTAAAATCTCATTAGCATCACCTAATCTGATTATTGTAATATCTGTTGGTGAAATCCCTGCATATGCAGCAAAATTTGTTTCAATTGAATATTCTGGGTCAGCTAATAAGCTATCATATGTATAAATAACTAGCTCTGTTTCAGAAATCTTGAGAGGAACGCTTTGAGGCGATGAAAGAACTGCGGAAATAGATATTTTATTGTGTACACTAAAATTTGCTAGTAATATTACAAGAAAAACAATACAAGTAAAATTAAATCTTCTCATTTCGTCACCATCTTCTTGAAACAATCCTAATACGAAAAACATTTTTTCTTAGAGGAGAAAATGTTCTGTAGAGGTAGAAATATTATTTATCTTTAAAATATAGGTCTTATTTATAGGTCAGCTATAAGGGAAAAAACCATTAAATGTTATTTATATATAAAAAAAGAAAAAAATTGAGTTAATTTGTTGTATTAATATGAGAATTATCATTTTCAAGAGATTCACTAATAATTAGAGTTACAGATTTTGTTACTCCAGGAATCTGTCTTATTTTCCTAGTCATGATGGAACCTAATGATCTTATTTTATCTAAATTATTTACTTCTGCAACTAAATCATATTCACCAAATGTTATCCTACAATTTTTAATTTCATCAATCTTAAGGAGTTCTTGTTTAATACGTTGCTCTTCCCCTGGGATAACATTGATCAATATAACTGCATCTACCATAAGTTTCTATCCCTTTTTCTAGATTTAAGTGTTAATTTTACCTGTAAATAACGTGAAAGAGAGAAATAATTCTCATGTTGAATAAAATACATATCGTTCTTAAATGTGTCTGTTTATTTGTGGTTAATCAGATCTTACTCCTGAAGCCTAAATTACAAATGAATTTTAAAAGATTGTAGTAAGGATAAAATTATCAATTTTGACTCTTTTTCAAGAAGAGTGAGGATTTTTTAAAGATAAAAGGAGTTTCAATTTGAATAATCTGATTAAAGTAAGAAAATAATACTTAACAGGAAAAATGTAATTATTCTACTCATTCTGTTGATTTATGGTTCAAAACAATAAGTATTAGTAAAAGCTATCAATTTAATTGTAGATTGAAATCAGGATTTTAAGTAAATAAATATCTAAAACCATCATTTTTTTCAGTATTTAGCAGAAAATGAAAGGATAAGAATAGATTTAGAGGCAATATATTGTACACATCGATCTCGGAGTTAATAATCCATCCCTCTGTTCGTCCACAACAACTTCGATCATATGAATTAATTCAAGAAAATTGGAATAATTTTCATTCATTTTTCTGTTCATTACCAACTGGTTCTGGTAAGACTGATCTTGCAGCCTGTTTAATATCTGAATATCTGAAACTCAACAGTTCCACAAAAGTAGATATTATTGTTCCTTTCAGAATGCACCAAGATTTCTGGCAAAATATTCTAGAACTTTATGGACGCAAACATGGGTTTAATGTTGCATTATTAAAAGGAAGAGGATCTTATTATTGTCCAATTATTAAAAGTGGTTCAAATATCTCTCCCTGTGCATTTAATCCCTCTTATGCAAGAACATGTCAAGCAAGACAGCGATGCCCCTTATTAATGGCACGGAGACGAATTCGACGAGCTCATGTACGAATTCTTAATTGGTGGGTTTTTAAATATGTAGATCTAGGGGATTTAAAAGCAGATTTTCGAGTATATGATGAAGCTCATAATCTATTAAACTTAGAAAGTCTTGTAAGAGTCGAAATTAATAAATCACTGTTGCAGAATAATATCGTAAATCAGATACTATTGGAAAAACTTCAAGAATGGGAAATAACTTATTTAGGAAATAAATATTTTATTGAAATCGATCAAATTGAAGGTGTTGAATTTTTAAGAGATTTAAAACAATCCTTAAATCAACGAGAAGAAGAAATTGCCAAAAAATTAAACAATGACCCTTCATCGATAAGTCATACAATTTTAAGGGAATTAAGAAGGATAAGTGAATTAACAAATGCTATTAGTGATTTGGTTTCTAATCCTAAAGGTTCTGATACAAGTTTTTTTTTACAACGAATTGGAAAAACAAAACAAACCAAAATAGTAGTTCAACCGTTTGATATTTCCTATATCTTTGAAAAATTATTTAAAGGGAGTAAAAATCTTTTTCTTTCAGCAACATTAGGGGATGGAAAATATCTTGCTGAACTACTTGGTTTAGATCCGAAATATTGTCTATTCATTCAAGAACTCTCTTCCTTTAACAAATCCCAGCACCCCTTTTACATCCTTAAAGAAGCAGAAAAATTATCTACAGCTACTGAAGATAAAAAAAATTATTCTTATAATTTGCTTTCAGAGCAAGTACCACCTCTTCTAAATCTTATGAAGGACAGAAATTTGAGAGGATTAGTATTAACATCTAGTTTTGAAATCACGAATTTAATCAGTAAACTAGCTCGTGATCAACGACTACAAGTAGTCACTCATACCGCAGGAAAATCAGATGAAGCGATAAAAAACTTTATAGAAGAGAAAAAAGGAGATGTACTAATTACACCAAGTGCGTGGGAAGGCATATCTTTAGATGATGATCTTGGAAGAATTTGTCTTATTCCTAAGCTTCCTTTTCCAATGATGGGTGATCCGATTATTAAAAAGAAAACAAAAAAATATCCTAATTTTCTAGAAAATGAAGTATTAATAGCTATTCAACAAGCTCATGGACGGATTCAACGTAATCCGACAGATTGGGGAGCAACTATCTGTTTGGATGGAAATTTCCATTGGTTACGAAGTAAAAATCCTAAAAGTTTTGAACCCTGGTTTCTTGATAGAATAAATGAAGAAACACTTGAGAAGGCTATAGCAAATATCATCCATCTTTCTGAAACACAAAGAGCGGAAATTAAACCATTCCCTAAAGATCCTGATAAGCGAAAACTATTTTCACGAATGAAACAAAAAGATCGTGAATGGCTTGAATCAAGTGGAATAGCTGAACTTTTGAAGAAAAAATCATAAAGTTATAATCCTCCCCAAATAAAAATACACTTATAATCCTTGAATCATTCATTACTAGATAGCTATAGATCTATCTGATATAGCCTCCTTGGTGAAAAACCTATGCAATTCTCATTTTTTCCCCCAATATCCATTGAAGGACCTTTAATCGATAAAAAATTGGATATCGCTGGAATAGAATCCTTAAAAGCAATTCAAATATCATCGAAGGATATATCATTTACATTAGAGAAAGAGGGAGAGAATCAAACTATAAAAGTTTTAAATTTCAACAATCCAGTAAACGAAATTCATACACGAGTCGATTTGGATGAAAATTTTCCCTTAGAGTTAATGCCAATAGTTACTATTGAATTTTTAGAAGAAATGGCTAATTTCATTGGTGGTTATTCTCTTATTTATGCATTACCGCCAAAATCAGGACTCTTAGAATTTTTCAGAGGAGACTTATATCCAATATCTGTTAGAGGAGCTGATAAACAACTATATGCAACCACAGCAGAACTTCACCCTTTTCGTAAGGATTATTTCGTTGCTCTTAATAATCTCCTTCAAACTGACTTTGAAGAACAATTAGAAACATCCTTAGCTACATTTGTAGAGAATGTATTACAACCAATGAGTTTAACAATGCACGAGGTATTTACATTAGATAACTCTTTGGATTGTGACGAATCTATAATTAACATGATAGGAAGTGACTTTAAACGATTAGTAACTCGAACTGAGGATCTTATTAGTATTGTGAATTATAATATGGAGCAAACAGCAAATAGAAATAAAGCTTATTTACGACTTACTCTTCCCCTGATGTTAAAACAAGCTCTTCTTGATAATTTCAATGATTATATATCACTAAAGTACGGCAATAATTCTATCGTTCTAGAAGTGAAAAAACGAAAGATTATAACAACAGAAGATTTATATAACATAATCTTAAAATTATTTCATTAGAAAACCGTTTTTTAATATGCTCCCAAGGAGCTTAGGATGATATGAATCTTAAAGAGCTAAAAAATTTAATTTCATGTTCACGAGGAGAAATCCCGTCTGATTTTTTACTTAGAAATGGCACTTTAGTTAATGTTATTACTCGGGAATTATATAAAGCTGACATTTCGATATATCACAAATATATTGCAAATATTGCGGCACCAGAGGAATTAAATCCGTCAAATACTAAACAAGTACTAGACATTTCAGGAAAGTTTATTAGCCCAGGTTTTATAGAAACGCATCTCCATATTGAGAGTACGATGCTTCCACCAATAGAATTTACGAAGGCTGTTATTCCACACGGAACTACTACAGTACTATTAGATCCACATGAGATTGGGAATGCCTTGGGAATTATGGGATTAAATTTTCTTGTAGACCAAACTAATAATCTTCCGTTAAGATTTTTAATTGAAATACCCTCATGTGTCCCCGCAGCCCCAGGATTAGAAACATCAGGCTTCACTATTGATTCGAATGATATCGAAAAATTAATTGAAGAAAAAAGAGGATTTTTTGGATTAGGTGAAGTTATGAACTATCCTGGAGTCCTTTATAAAAATGAAGAGGTTTTAAGAAAGGTAATATTAGGCAAAAAACTTCAAATAATTGATGGACATAGTCCAGGGGTTTCGGGTACTGACCTTGACGCATACATTGCAGCTGGAATCGAATCTGATCATGAAAGTACCACCTCCAAAGAATTTCTTGAAAAAATACGCAAAGGAATGCATGTTCTAATTCGTGAAGGTTCTCTTACGAAAGATCTCAGAAATATCCTGGGGGGACTAAATAATTTAGATTTTGATATGAGAAATTGTACTTTATGTTCTGATGACAGAAATATTATTGATCTCTTTATGAATGGTCATCTGAATGCTCATCTTAGAACTGCAGTTGAAGCTGGAGTGAATCCCTTAGTAGCTCTTCAAATGGTTACGATTAATGCTGCTTCTTTTTTAGGATTGGAAAAAATTATCGGTAGTATTTCCCCAGGGAAGCTTGCAGACTTAGTGATATTAAAGGATCTTAATCATTTCAAAGTTAGTTCTGTTTTTTATAATGGAAATCTAGTTTTTGATCAGAACAGACTATTGTTTAACTTCCCAAAAACCTCATATCCTGAATGGGCTGTTAATACAATCAAGTTAAAACACACCATTAATCCTGAAATATTACACGCAAAAGTATCGTTACCAGATGGAAGATATTCTGTAAGAGTCGTGGGAGTTGTACCTCATTCTGTACTGACTGAATCTTTGATAGAAGAATTAGAGGTAAAAAATGGATGTATATATCCTGATATTACAAAAGATATTCTTTCTTTGAGTGTTATCGAACGATATGGTGTGAATGGTAATATCTTTAATGCTTTTATTAAAGGTTTTAGAATTCAAACTCAACCCTTTGCAATGGCTACAACAGTCGCCCATGATACTCGTAATCTTCTTGTGGCAGGAACAGATCATGAAACCATGGTCAAAGCTGTAGATAAACTTGTCCAAATTAAAGGAGGGTATGTATTAGCGACAAAAAACCAAACTAAAGAAGTTTCTTTACCTTTTGCAGGACTAATGACAACAAAAGAATACTCCTCTCTTTATCATGAATTACTAGAATTAAATAAGAACTTTCGAGATTTTACAGTTTTTGAAGAACCACTTATGGCCTTATCTTTCATGGCTTTACCTGTTATCCCCCATTTGAAAGTCACAGATAAGGGATTAGTAGATGTTGATCAGTTTAACTTTACTGAACTAATTGTTCAAAATAAGTGATTAAACCCTTAAATTTAAAAACCCAGAATAATTACTAAACATAATTTGTCAGGGAGTCTTAACCATGAAGATTCAAAAATATAGTATCTATAACCTTGATTTTTCATATACAAGAATATGTGAAGAGATAGAAATTGATTTTCGGGGAATATTAAGTTATCATACAATTAACCTTGAGCTTTTAAAAGAGGTAACAAAAGGATTATTAGATCTCGACTCCGTAAATGTATTTCTCTCTTTTCAAATCCAGCGCCATATTGATATGATCCTTAAGAATGTAACAGTTGATGAAATTATCAATCAGCGCCCAATTATAATTAATCGTTTAAAGATGGTCATGAGAAGAGAATTAGAGGATATTGGTTTAGAATTTGTTGATTTCAAGCGAATTGCTTTATGGGGTTATGGAGCTGCTGACCGAGGGATTCACGTATAATATATTTCCAGGACTTCAAGATTTAAATGTTGAAGAAACCTCATATGATCTCAAAAGAACTTGTTCAGGACTTGGACTATATTGCTGATTTTCCCTTTTCTCAACTGCATAAGATGCTAAGGCAGATCCTATTTTTGCTGCTTCGATAATTGGCTTTTTAAGGGATATTCCAAATACAATTCCAGCTCTAAAAGCATCGTACCAATATTCTTCTGAAAGAATTTCTTCAGCGGGTCCAGCTGAGACTTTAACGGTCATATCCAATGAATTTATTACAATTTTGTCCCGATCATAAACAGAGATAATGTATTTTAACCGAGGAAATCTGTTTAAAATCTCTTTCGTTGTTTGTTTTAAAATTTGCTCGATTTGAAGGAGTTCGTCACTTCTACAAATCAATACTATCGTATTTTCTAGTATCTGATTAAGTTTCCAGTTAACAAATTCTTTAATGTTTCCATCAAGTGTATAAACTAGTGGAGTATTACCACAGATAGAATGAATCATAGAAATAAATTTAGCATCCGCCTCAACTTTTCCAGTTCCTATTAGAACCGCTTCAAATGCTTTAAGCTCCTCATCAGAAAATTTATCTTCAAGATTTTGTTCAGCGATAAAACGGTAGGCATTTTCCTGTTGAATTTTCAATATCCTCTCGTCAGATGTATGGATCATATAATTTGTTGCCGTTTCCTTATCATTTTGGTAGTAAAGCATTAATTCTATTGCTCTTTTCTCCAAATAATCACGATATTCAACATCAAAATCTTTCCCTACTATGGAAATCAATACTGGACTACTACCCATAACAGAGACTCCGTATGCTATGTTAGCCCCAAGCCCTGTAAAGTAACGTTTTACATCTGAAGCTTTACTTACAGATCCAGATTCGTTACTTATTTCATCTAATATAGAAAAATCAAGATTAAAGGAAATTTTTCCAATAACTAAAATCTTAGTTGACATAGTTTTTACCTATAGGTCAATTCATACCTTTTTTGCATTGAACAAGAACACTAGAGTATCCAACAGTATAGCTGCCAGACGATCGGCCCCCTACAATATCCGAACTATTCGCATATTTTAATACAGTGATTTTAGGAGATCCAAAATCAATTGCTGTCTGAATTAGAGTAAAAACAGGACCATAACCACACATAGTCATTTGAACTTGTTTTCTAAACGAATTAGCTGCTTCTAGTTTACAACTCTCAAGTAATTCAAGCATTTTCTTGTCATTTTTGATTACTAAATCGTAATTACTTTCATGAGATAAGTCACTGCTAGCAATGACCAAGATTTCTTTAGATAATTGTTCCTGAATATAGTCTTTAATAAAATTTGCAAGATATTTTACCGTGGTTGGGTAAGATTGATCCATTAAACATATTGGAACTATTTGAAAATTATTCCCATATCTATACTGGAGAAAAGGAAGCTGGATATCTATCGAATGCTCCTGAGAATGAGCATATTTTTCAAATCCTATTCGATCTTGAATAGAACCAAAATCGAAAGATTGAGCAAATTCTATGGCCTCTTTATCTATTTTTACTTCTCCAAATGGATTGTGCCATTTTCCTCCAGGATAGAAGGAAATTGGAGATCCGATTCCACTATGATTTGGCCCTAATATAATCACGGTGTCTAGATGGTCAAATTCCTTATAGACATTAGCATAACCGTGCGAAGCAATAGGACCACTGTAAATATAACCCGCATGAGGAGATACGACTCCTAAAATATTAGCTAGTTTAGTCTCTGCAGTTTTAATATTTGCAGGGGATTCACCAACTCCCCATTTACTGGAAAATAATTTCTCAATCTGTTCTTTCAATCCTTGAGCTGATCCAGCGTACCAACTACCAGCATGTTTTGAAATGCGATCCATATCAAATCCCTATTCTTTTTCTTTAATTTTAAAATGTAAATCCTTTTTAATTCCTATCTCTTTAATTTTTGCTTTATTCTCTGATTTAAACTTAAAATTTCCACTGTCTTTAAGAAGGTATCCCACGTAAATATTTTCCTGACCTTTTTCTAACCATAAATGGAGATAATTTGAAAATTGAGGATCTTCTGAGGTTTTAACTTTGAAATTACCTAATTTTTTCCCTTCAGGTAGAATTTCAAGAGAATATTCTTTTATTCTAATTTTTTCTTCAGTAGGTCTACTCTCAATACTCTTTCCTCTTAATCTTGCTTCTTCTTCATCTAAATATTGAATTGCCATTTGTGTTGCTTCACGAATTGCATCTTGTTTTAGGGTGTCATCGTATACCTCTATATCGTACTCAATAAAAATTTCCTCTGGTTCAAATTGTCTTACCTGTATCTTACGACTACGACCAATTCTTTTCGGAGTAACTCGCCATTTATCCTTCAATTTTTAATCACATGCCTTGATTTTCACTTTTAATTAGAGTTTCATAATAGTAGAAATCATAATTGTTGAAAATAAGAAGAATTACATTATTACATTATCAATAGATTAGTGGTCCTAATAATCTTTTGCTTGATATCAAACAAAAGAAAAGAAAATTAGAGATCGTTAGCGACAATCATCTCGTGAATTGCTTTTGCTGCTTTTAGACCTGCCCCCATAGCAAGGATAACTGTTGCTGCTCCAGTTGCAACATCTCCACCTGTGTAAATTCTATCACGAGTGGTTTTTCCAGTTTCAGGATCATGAATGAATGTTCCCCATTTAGTTGTTTCTAGTCCTTTAGTTGTTTTAGCAATCAATTGATTAGGACTTTGACCTATTGCAATTATTATAGTATCTACTGGAAAAATGAACTCTGAATTAGGAATAGGAATAGGACGACGTCTACCAGAACTATCTTTTTCGCCCAAAGACATTCTCATACACTTAACACCGATTACTCTGCCTTTGGAGTCACCAAAGATTTCTAATGGAGCTGTCAATTCACCTATGACAACACCTTCTTCTTTTGCATTAATGATTTCTTCAAGCCTTGCAGGAATTTCCCCTTCAGAACGACGATAAATAATATCAACCTCACGTGCACCTAATCGTAATGCAGTTCTGGCGCAATCCATTGCTACATTTCCAGCTCCAACAACAGCGACCTTTTCACCTACTGTTACTGGAGTATCAGATTCTGGAAATTCATAACCTTTCAATAGATTTACACGTGTAAGAAATTCATTAGCAGATAGCACCCCAGTAAGTGTTTCGCCTGGAATCCCTAGGAAATTAGGTGCTCCAGCTCCTGATGCAATATAAATAGCATTATACTTTTCCTCATTCAATAATTCATCAATAGTAATTGTACGGCCTATTAAAATATCTTTTTCGAATTTTACACCTAAACTTTTAACATATTCAACTTCTTCATTGACTATTTTCTTGGGCATTCGAAATTCAGGTATTCCATATGTCAACACTCCTCCATATTCATGTAGTGCCTCGAAAACGACAACTTCATGGCCTTTTGTAGCTAGATCTGCTGCACATGTTAACCCCGATGGTCCCGAGCCAATGATAGCGACTTTTGTTCCTAAAGGAGGAATTGTAGACGGTTGAGGACGACTTCCATGATCTGCGACATATCGCTCAAGGGCTCCAATTGAAATTGCATTAGGATGAATACAGTACTCTTGACATTGGTTTTCTTGAGGACAAACTCTTCCTGTGACCGCTGGTAAACTATTAGTTGTTAAAATGAGTTTTTTAGCCTCATCAATGTTCCCTTCTTTAAGAAGAGCAATGAAATCACGAATTGAAACATTTACTGGACAGCCTATTATACAGCGTGGTTTTTTGCATTGAAGACATCTGGAGGCTTCATAAAGTGCTTCTTCATAAGATAAACCCAAAGCAACCTCCTCAAAATTTCGAATTCGTTCAGAATGATCCTGAACCCTCATATGAACGCGTTCTTTCTTTAAACTGGCTTTGCGATCCTCACTACTCATTTTTTATTCCTCACGTGCCATTTTTTCAAGAGAAATTCGCTCTTCATACCTATATGCTCTTGATCTTAAAGTGAGTTCTTCAAAATCCACTTTAAGTCCATCGAAATTTGGCCCATCGACACACGCGAATTTAACCTCTCCTGCAACCGTAACTCGACATGATCCACACATACCAGTACCATCAACCATAAGAGGAGCTAAACTTACTGTTGTAGGTATTGAATGTTCTTTGG
>JAEOUE010000232.1 GCA_016839515.1 Candidatus Hodarchaeum mangrovi | reverse complement strand
CAAGGTAAAAAAACGTGGATCCAAGGAGAGAATATTAGTGAAATATTATTGAGTGTTTGGATCGATGGAGTCCAAGGACAAAGTAGTACGACCATTAATTCAGAAGCTGCCCTTGAGGAATTGATCAATAATGCTGCTGAATCAGCTAACCTACTTAAGGAATCAAAAAGTTTTAAGTCGCAATATCAAGTATTAAATAAACAAACCTCTCAACGAAAGTTAATTAATAATTTAGATGAACAAATTTCGACAAGAGATAAGTTAAATTTCATTAGAAATTTCACTCCCCAGAACTCTGAGAGACCGATTATAACTACTGTCCATTATTCTGATCGATCTGGATTATGGAATTATTTTGA
Organism: Candidatus Hodarchaeum mangrovi; assembly: GCA_016839515.1. Lineage (GTDB taxonomy): Archaea > Asgardarchaeota > Heimdallarchaeia > Hodarchaeales > Hodarchaeaceae > Hodarchaeum > Hodarchaeum mangrovi. The sequence goes on along the minus strand of JAEOUE010000232.1, from coordinate 14,818 downwards.
TTCAGATGAGTATTATATAACTCATCCAGTTGAGGATTTTAAAATTCAAATAACTAATGAGGTTACATACGCCAAAAAAAGGATTGTTCGAACAAGCTATTATTGTGGAAGGTTAAATAAATTAAATTTTGATCCGAAAACAGCAAAAGAATTTATTGAAAAGAGAAAATCACGATTATTAAATACTTTAATAGTAAATAATCCTCCAAAGGAACGAATGAATGTTCTTTTTGATGGATCCTCTGTAGGTAGAATCATTCATGAACTAATGCATGGAATTGAGGGAGATGTTGCATTAACAACCGGTCCTTGGAAAAAAACTGAAAAAAAGGTTTTTTCTGGGTTATTAACTATTTATGACGTCCCTGTCATGAAAAAATTCCCCCTTTTACCCCAAACATATTATGATGCAGAGGGATATCAAACAGAGAAGTCATTGATCATTGAAAAAGGAAAGATTATCACCTTTATAACTGATTCAAAAACATCAAGATTATTAAAATGTTCTAATACTCACAATGCACGTTTCTCTTCCTTCACAAATCCTTCATTCCCAGCTTGTACTAATTTAGTTGTAGAATCAGGTGATTATAATTTAGAACAATTAATTACTGAAGTGGATATTGGAATTTATTGTCAGGGGATTAATTTTATTTATATTGATTGGGATAACAACAAAATTCAAATTGTTCCTGAACAGTCTAGAATAATCAGTCAGGGAAAAGTAAGTAAAGATTTATACCTTAATGTGGACATTAATTATCCTATTGATGACTTTATGAAAAGATTGAAGCTTATTGGCAAGAATGTTGTTCCTACAACAATATTTTGTACAAAGGGTGGAGGGCTAATTTCAGGATCAATCGCTCCTCCTATGTTTTTCGAAAGATTGAAAGTACTAAATTAGATGTGTTGGTGGAAAGAATGAATTCAGAAATAACTAATAGTGCTTTTGATAAATCAAAACGAATTTTAAACTCCATTTTAAACCTAGGTGCCAGCTCAGCAGAAATATTTGCTTGCTATAATAAACTTAAAACGGTGACATTCTCTTCATCAAAGATCTTTGACATAAAAACCATTATTGAGAAAGGATTTGGAATACGTTATCAGAAAAACTCTCTAATGTATTTTCAAGCAATTGATGATACAAATTTCTCTAAAATCGAAGAACATATTGCTTCATTCACAGGAGAGGAAGCCAATGCTTATTTACAACAACCCTTTGAATTTTCATCACCTCAATTTATTGATCTTGATAAATTTTCAAGATCTAATTATGATTATGAATTAAGAGATATGAAATTAGAAGAGATTGTATCCTCTATTAAAAAAATTCAGGAAACAGTTCAAACTCATAAGTCTGCTTTATTTATTAAATCGGGGGTACATACAATTAAAGAAACCCATGTTTTATTGACTAATACAAATGAAGTTGAACTTGTATATAAGAATACTTTATTTCAATTGGCAGTTCAATTAGTGGCAGGAACAAAAAGAAGCTTAACGTTTGAAGGAAATCTCGGTCATATCCAACATAATAAAGAATTTAATTATGAAACTTTTATTGAAAAGAGATTAAACGATTTACAACCCTATTTAAAAGGTTCAGATGTAAAAGCAAACCAGATATATCCAATAGTCTTTAGCTCCAGAGCTATGTGCCAATTAGGAGATCTTATTTTTAGACCATTGCTCTCAAGAATGTTTGAGGATAAACTTCTAATTTCCAAATTAAGAGAATTATCATTTTCAGAACATATAATCTTAAGTGAAGAAGCTAATAATCCATTAAGAATTGGTGCCCATCCATTTGATCATGAAGGAGTTCCAACTAAGAATCTTGTATTAATTCAAAATGGGAAAATTCAAAATTATCCAATTGACTTGCAAACATCCATTGAAACTGGTAAAACACCAAGTGGAAATACTTTACGAGGATTACCTCTATTGAATGATTTTACTATCCACCGAAGACCCCCTCAAATAGCCTTAACAAATCTAACTTTGAATAGTAATGAGGAACTACGTGGTGAAACTCTGAATAATATTAAAAGGGGAGTTAAAGTGGATGGAATCGCCTCAATTAACTATTTTGACATAATAAACGGTGATTTTGAACTTAGCTCAACCGAAGCATATCATATTAAAAATGATGAAACTATTAGACCAACTAATAGAATTACAATATTTGGAAATGCCTTTGAACTGTTGTCAATGGTGGAAGCAATAGGTAAAGAAGTAAATGATGCTTATTATACCCGTTTTCCTGAGATTAGAGTATCAAGAATGAGAGTTTTAGGCAAACCAAAACGACATCATTGAGATGATGATTATAATTGGTATATTAAAATATTACAAATTTCGATATATCCAAAATACAGAACAGTTAAATTCTTTTTAATAAAACGAGTAAATCGATCATAAATCAATTTTTTACATGTTATTTTAATAAAGCCACAATTTTAAAATTTTATATCTGAAAAGGACGTATGTTTAATGACAACTACCGATGTAACGGTTCAATGTCCGTGTGGGTATAAGATAGAGGATGAATCAAAATATAATATTCTTTTTTTAAAGAAGGAACAGAGAGAAATTGATATCCTCTGTCCTAATGCATCGTGTTTCCTGGGTGAATTAGGGTTTATTAAATTCATAATTGTTGATGATCAACCAGTATTAGAACTCGCAAGATTTTATTCTCCATTTGTTACATGGAATGCAACACAATTAGGAGAGGAGGATACCCGAAAACGGTTGGTTAATCATTTAAAATTATTAATAACAAAGAAAATTCGCTGGTCAATGATTATAGAAGAAACCCACCGAATCACAGATATTCAGGAAGATGAACATTAATACACAGAGGAAGAAAAATGGTAAAGTTGAATCGATTAGGGTTACCTAATACCAAGTATAGCGCTTGGACAGCAATGAAACATGCACTGAAGAATACACAACAACGTAAAGGGAGATCAATCATAACAGGAATAGGAGTAATTCTTGGAATATCCTTTATTGTTACTCTTATCACTTATTCCACGATTATCGACTTTTTTGACCCTACTTCCAACATAGCACGAGAACAAAGCTATTTGTTCTTTGTAGGACTTTTACTATGTGTTGTAGGTGTCATGAATAGTATGTTTATGGAAGTAGGTCAACGTAATAGAGAGATTGGTACTTATATGACTTTAGGAACTATGCCAGTACACGTTGTTAAGCTTTTCATGTTCGAAAGTCTCTTTATTGGAATCATATCAGGATTTATAGGGTCAATACTTGGAGTATTATTAGGAATGGGGTTAAGTGGAATTGAATTTCCATTAAAGGAAATATTACAACTAATTGAACACAATTTTGAATTTTATTTAATTATAATAATACTTGGGACAATATTGTCAACATTTCTAACTTTAATTGCTTCAATTATTCCAGTAATTGGAGCTTCACGAATGAATCCTGCTGATGCTCTACGTAAAACATAGGCGAATAAAAATGAGTTTTCAGTTCACATTAAAAACAGAAGATGTTCATCGTGTATACCATATGGGGGATACAGAAATTGAAGCATTGAAAGGAATCTCAATTGAGATTAAACACGGTGAATATGTCAGTTTGATGGGACCATCGGGATCAGGAAAAACAACCTTCTTTAACTGTGTTGGGGGATTAGATAAGCCAACACAAGGACGGGTTTACATTGATGAAGTTGATATAGCAAAATTGGATGCTTATGAATTAGCATGGCTTCGATGTAGGAAAATTGGATACATTTTTCAGACATTCAATCTCATTCCTAATCTTACAGCATTTGAAAATGTGGAAATGCCAGCAATTTTTGCTAAAAGATCTCGTGAGGTTCGTAAGAAAAAAGTAGAAGAAGTTTTAGGGCTAGTTGGCCTTACTGATCGAATGAATCATCGTCCAGCACAACTCAGTGGGGGACAACAACAAAGAGTGGCAATAGCTCGAGCATTAGTTAATGATCCTGCAATCATATTAGCAGACGAACCAACGGGGAATCTTGATTTAGAAACTGGACTTGAAATTATAAATCTTCTCAGAAGATTAAATACCGAACATGGTACAACAATTTTAACGGCCACCCACGATTTAAAGATGATAGATGTTTCAGATAGAATTATTTGGATAGCAGATGGAAAAATAAAACGAATAGAACAGTTGCACAATGTTAAAGTGATTTTATCAGATGAAAGAGCTTATGAGGCCCCTTCTGAAGAATTAAATAGAGTTTGAGTGAGATGAAGAACGTAACGGTAAAAGCAGAAAATATCCATAAGTTTTTTTTATTGGGTGAAGAAAAAATTCATGCATTAAAGGGGATAAACCTAAAAATCTATCAAGGAGATTATATTGTTATTATGGGACCTTCTGGATCAGGAAAAACAACTTTTCTCAATATTATTGGAGCTTTGGACACTCCAGATGAAGGCGAATGTTTTATTGATGGATTACCACTTTCAGATATGAAAAGAACAGAATTATCGTCATTAAGAGTCTTTAAAATTGGATTTGTGTTTCAAACATTTAATTTGATTAATTCACTAACAGCTTTAGATAATGTAAGTCTCCCTCTACTCCTCGCAGGAAAGCCAAGAAAGGAAATAAAAGAGAGATCAGAGGAAGTATTAAGAATAGTGGGACTGCATGATAGAATGAATCATCTTCCAACTGAATTATCGGGAGGACAACAACAAAGAGTGGCAATTGCAAGAGCAATTGTCAATAAACCATCTCTTATTCTTGCTGATGAACCGACAGCTAATTTGGATCTAGTAACTGGTATGAAAATTGTCGAATTGCTTCAGAAATTAAATAAAGAGACGGGAGTAACTGTAATAAATACAACTCATGACCTAAAACTGATTGATATTGCAGATCGAATCTGCTGGTTAAGAGATGGACAAATAACAAGAGATCAAGCAAGAATCATTGTTGAGTTAACGAATAGTGATGTTCAGATTCCTCGTTGCTAACGTCCTTGTATTGATTCTTTTATTTGTTGATGTAGAAATTCAGCTATATAGACGGGATTAAATGGCCAAACATAAGTAAAAGTTACATTCAAATACTTATTTTGACATTTATCAATGATTTCAGGAATATCTTTTTCAGCATGACTTCCTCCTCTAGTCAACATCGGTGTTACAATTAAAATGACATTATTCCCTGATTCTACGGCTTTATCTATAGCTTCTGATATAGTTGGTTTACAAAACTCATTAAATCCGACAAAAACTTTCATTTCTGTTTTTCTTTCCAAATTCTTGGCGATGTCATATGTAGCAAAGAAATATGGATCATTTTGTTCATTTCGAAAATGATTCAGCATTTTCGATTCTAAAGCTTTAAAACGCGTTGTTTCCTCAGTAGTTCTATTTTGTTTATCATGTAGAGAAAAAAACTCACTCAATTCTTTTTTGGGAAAATCTAATGGTGGACTTCCATGTGCTGCGAAAACAATTGCAGTTGGCATCTAAAATCACTTAATTAATGGCTAATTTGCGTATGTTGTTAAGTGTAATTTTGGTGATATCACCGCAGGCAAAAGGATTGATTGGACTCCAGGCATCATTTGCATTGGAGGTTGATGTAATTGATTACCTATTTCTAATCCTTCACCAAACATTTCAAAGATTGAGGTGGTATGTCGCATTGGATACAATGATTCAGTGATTTCGCCAGATTTAATCTTAAAAAATCCATTTCTAGTTGTTCCAGTGAGGATTCCAGCCATTGGGTTTGCCCAATTGGAATAAAAAAGTCTCGAAACGAATACCCCATTGTCAACAGATTTGATTAAATCGTTCAAGGTATGGTTCTCTGAAGGAATAAGTTTTGTAGCTATTGGAATACCAAAAGAAGTCCTTTCAGATTCATAACCACAACCATTTGCATCTACTTCCATTTTAGATGATGACCAACGATTATGAGCAAAATTTTCCAATATACCTTCCTTTATAAAATAGAATTCTTTTGTTGGAACACCCTCGTCATCAAAAGGTTTTGATGTAACAATATTAGTGGAATAGGGAACATGTTGCCAGTTGAAATTACTATTGAAGATTTTTGATCCTAATTTTTGTGCAAGGAAGCTCCGATGTTGAATCACAAAAACTCCACTCAGACTTAGATTAAGAAATACTAGAGGTTCAAAAGTAGCATAATAATCCAAAATCGCTGGATAATCACCAGGTTCAAGCTTAATTGGATTCAATCCCAGAATAGCATATTTAGCAGCTAGTTCGGCTAATTCTACGAATGGGATATTTCTACTGAAACGATTTGTCTCCCCTTGTGAATTACGTCCAAAGCTTAAATTATCTTGAGCTAAAACATCTATCCCATACCAATACTCTGATTGGTGGGATTGTAATTGTAAATCATTACTGTTTTCTATATAATATTGGTGTTTCAAGGATTGTAACATTCCACTAACGTTCGAAACGCGCTTATCATATTCATGTGCTGTTTTAATAGCAGAATCAACAATTTCAATTAATTTGGATTGATCAAATGAAGTAAATAGTGGATCCAAAGTATCTAAACTTTTATAGTGATATCTAGATTCTAAAAAAGGAAGTTGATTTGGATCTTCAAAATTAGTTTTCGTTAGTTTAATCAATTGGCGAATACCAAAAATAATATCTTCATCATTCGTTGGTACTATGGTTAAAATCCCTTTTTTTTTCCCGATCAAACTAGTTATATTTATCTCTTTAATGAGATTAGATGAGAAATGATGAATTTCTGAATTAGCAAAACGAATATAATTTGCTTCTGTTTCTCTAATCTTGACTTGAAGTTCTTGTGCGCCTGTATTTAAACCTAATCTAATAATTTCATTAGCCAAATCTTGTGGGGACTGATTTAATAACTCTGTTGTCATTTTCAAACCCCTATACGAACATTTTTGAACAAAGAATAAGGACCTCCATGTGATGTCCAAATTGTTTGACCTGGATTTCCTTTTCCACAATTTGGAGTACCGTAAATTATTACATCCTTTGTAGTAGCTACACAATTTTTCCAAAAATCAAGTGTTCTACTTCCATACACGATACTTTTCAGTGGTTTAGTTAATTCCCCATTTTCAATTAAATATCCCATTTGAGTTGTAAATTGAAAATTTGATCGATTTGGAGCAATTGAATGTGTTTTTGAGTACATTGCATAAATTCCCTTTTTTGACTCCATGACTAATTCATCAAAATTGGAAAGTGCGAGCTTAGGATCAGGATCAAAATAAAGATTTGCCATTCTATCAATTGGAACGCGATCATGTCCATGTGCTCTTGCATTACCACTTATTAATTCAATTCCTATTTCTGAAGCAGTACTTCTACCACTTTGGAATGCGCTTAAAATGCCATGATCAACGATATTAATTCTATGAGCTTTTGTAGCCTCATCATCATATCCATATGTACCCAATGCGGGAGTAAGGGTCGGGTCATGAATAATATTTACTAATTCAGAACCATATCGAAAGGAATTTTCTAAATAGTCTTTTTCTATAAATGAAGTACCTGCAAAATCAGCTTCCCTTCCTAATATTCTATCAAGTTCTGTAGGATGTCCAATGCTCTCATGAATTACCAATCCTAAGTGACTAGGTTCTAATATTAGATTATAATTCCCATTAGGGACTGTTATAGCTTTTTCCCTTAATACAACTAAATCATTACCAATTGTCTCTGCTTGTTCTATTAAATCAAATTCTTCAATAAATTCTAAACCCTGAGCTCTATAATTCTCAGCAGTTCTAACAAACATCCCTCCAGGACCTGCCATGAGCATACCTGTAATACTTCCACCACATTGAATTAGTATTTGATCAATTATTGAACCTTCAGAGGAAATGTACAATGTAGAATATTTTCTATTCATCATAGAGGCAGTAGCATTCCGTATTTGAGCATCTTTTTCAGCTAGAAGTTTAGTGCATTCTAAAAGCGGAATTATCTTTTCTTCAATATCTACTGAAAAGGGATCTATTTTTGTTGGAGTGATGTATTTATCATGAACCTCTTTCTCCTCTTGAAATATTTTCTTCTTTTTAGTCTTTCCTTCTGTTAATTTAGCAATTTTTAAAGCCATTTTAACTGTTTTCTTTAATGAACTCTTTTCAAGGTTATTTGTTGAAGCAAAACCCATGTAGTTATTAAAAAAAACACGAAATCCTACTCCAGAACGATATGATTCCGATAATCTTTCAGGGTTCCCGTTTTTTGCATTGAATATCTCGTAATAATCCTTCACATATCTTGCATCAATATGATTTATTCCAATACTTCGAGTTTCCTGAATAATTTCTACCAATAATTCCTGCATTTTTTTTCTCACAACAAGTTTATCCAATTAAATATTAATTTCTTTGCTAGCATTTTCTCCTGGACGTTTATCAATAGTTTCTAGGACATGGATATTTAAAACTGCTACTGGCCAATTTCCAGCTCGTCTTTCTTTTGCACGATATAAGTGAAATATATCATGTACATTACGTTGCCATCGCCAGGCTAAAGTATCTTTCTCAATTATTTCTATGATTCCTTTTACTTCAAACGAAATGTAATTTGGTCGACCTCCACCCTCTTGACTTTCTGTAGAATTATATAAGATAGAAACTCGAGGATCATATTGAATATTTCTCCAAGTTCTTAATCCATATAATTCTAATGTCCCAAGTTTATAATTAGTAATCTTTTCTTTGGATTTATAAAAATTTAACAAGGCATTTAAACGCTCATCACGATTAAAATCAGAGCCTTTTTCAATTGCTTCATCAATTAGATTTTCAAATTGCACTACAAATTCTTCCAAATATTCTTCTTTAGGAATAAATCCTATCCCTTTAGCTGCCGTATTAATGGGAAAATAACCATTAGGAGACCGTGTAGCTACTGGTGGTGAGTGCAACATTGTTGAAGTTCTGCGAAGTAAACCATCTTCATTGGTCTTAAACTGGTTGACCATTCCTTCAATAGAATTTACACGATATTTAGTAAGTAAATCAAAAATAGAGGATGGTAACCCCTTTCTCTGATAAGTGAATTCTTGGTTTTCAAAAATGACTTTGATATTATTATTTTTCAATTCTGAAATGTCGATTGACATGATGATCTTTTCCTACAGATTTTTGTAAGAATAACTATAATTTCGATATATATATTTTGGATATATCAGACTTTACGAAAAGTTTTAATAAATTTTAATCGAAACTTTTCGACTGTAATTAATAGAGACCATCATTCAAAAAATTAAGTCGAACCATCCTAAAAATTGAGTTGAATTGAAAATGAAAAAGATAAACATAGTTTTCTTCGTTATAATAACTTTATCATTGATCAGTGCCTCAGTCACTCATGCAGCTGAACCATTAACTTTAAACATTGTGCCTTCTACTCACTTCATTTCTGTCGGAAATCTGAAAGAGGAACATTGGGTTGGTACAGATGCAGAAAATGTGACTATGGTTGAACTAGGCCCTTCAGAAAACTACGAAAACCAAACTTTAGAAGGTGCCATCGCATATTTAGCCCATGACAAGACTTTTCTTTACGTCCTAGTAGATTCTATCTATGTACAACAACAAATACGGTTAGATTACGCTCAAATCGCTTTCGACGCTGAAAATGATAACATTACTACACATCTCACAGATCAATATTATTTTACTGTCTTTGGAGCAAATCATGTGTATTTTAGTCAACAAGTTGCTTATAATAAAACAATTGATCCAGAAACTGAGGAAGAAGAAGGATTTACAATTAGTGTTTGCCATAATATGCCTCCATCAGGACTAATCCCCCCATTACAACTGTGGGGATTTTATCAAAGTTCTTGGAATGAACCAAATCCACACGGTATGTTCTCCTTTAAAATTCCACTTTCTAATTTAGGTGTTGAAACTTTTCCATTTACTATGGGAGTCTACATTAATGCTTACAAATCTGTTAACGATTCTGAAGAAGCAGAACCTGATGAAGGACCGTATTGTGCTTGGCCTAGTGAAGCAAATTTCTCAGATCAATCAACATGGGGCAAAATTACATTAAAACCTGTACAATACGTTACTACAATAGAAACAGTTATTTCTAATACTACGGTTACTATCACAACTTACACTGAAGGAACTGAATCCTATATCCCACCAGAAAAATCACCAGGCTTTGAAACAACAATATTCTTAACATCATTAGCATTATTCTCAGTTTTCTTTATTATTAAAAGAAGAAGATTACAATAATCTTCTTTTCTTTTTTGTACAAAATAAGTGGTTATATGAACTCTAAAGATAACGCTAATCCTAAAGATTCACTCCCAATTCCTAGTGATGACATTCAATTATCTCATTTATTCCCTATACAACAAACAACGACAAAACTTGGCTATTGGGAACCTGGTAAAAAATTTTTACTGAATAAAAACTCAGAAGTTTTCATTATAGATGAATTAGGGGAATTCATCTGGACTTTATGTTTAGGTGATAAATCAGTACGAGAGATTGAAAGATTATTAATTGTTGAAGCAGATCAATCTGAATCAAGTGTTCGAACTTCTTTATCTACTTTTTTGCTCAGATTAAAGGATAAAAACCATATTATTTTTAAACAGAGGTAATAAATCATAAGAACAAATAAAATAGTGAATTGGTTGTTTTATTTAATTAAAATTGTCTTCCGTTAGATTATTCATTAAATTAGATAATTTTCATTCTTAATTATTTTTTAAAATTATTTTGTTCAGCATTTGGTATAAATTACTACATTATAGGTCAAATTCTGATATATCAAAAATATAAAACTTTAGAAACATTATTTTAATATTAATTGATCATCTTCTATTCTTTTCTAAAACTATTCTCTTTATTGTGATCTTAATTTAGACATTAAACTTTTAAATAAGTAGAAATTGACTTGAATCTTGAACATAATTCTAAGAATAGAATTATTTTTATGTTTTTAACAAGTTTAAAGATGATTACAATGAAAAGTAGAAATCTAATATTGGTTCTAGCATTGTTGATGGTTAGCTTGACTTCATTAAGCATCACACGTGTTGCTGCACATGAAGGGCATTTTAACGTTGATGTTGGAGATCAATATGAATTCGTTTGGACCTCTTTAAAGGATGCTGATGGGTTTGATATTACTGATGGCTCTTATTCCTATCCTGATGCTCCGAATTCATCGATTTCACAAGGAGATCACTTCTACATAGAAATTGACACCATTAATATAACTTCCGATTCTCCAACCGCTTTTGGTCATTTTACCTTTGCGGACGGATCAACGACTGATGAAGTAGCATTAATGGGATACTTCAAAGCTATGAATTCCTCTACCTATAATTGGACTTATTGGAAAACCTATTATGAAGGCAATGGTTACAATGTAACATGGACTTCTGAATACTTCCAATATGAATATGAAAATGACAGCAGTCCTAACTATATGCGATTCCGCTGGGAAAATAGCACTGGAGCTATGTTAGAATGGGAATTACATGGCTTTTGGATTGGTATGATGGGATTTGGAACTCTCTCTGAAATTGAGATTACCCGTTATGAATCTGTCACAGATTATGGCGTATCAGAAGGTGATAGAATCTATCTAAAGTGGGATATCCTACTCGATGCAGATAGTCTTCCAATAACAGATGGTTCATATTCCTATCCAGACGCACCAAATTCTTCAATAAGTCAAGGAGACACATCTATCCTCGAAATAACAACAATCAATACATCAATGATGGGTACTGTTGCCTATGGAAGATTTATATTTGGAAACGAGACTACTCCCGAAGTTATTCTCATGGGTTATGTTAAAAGTCGTGAATGGTCTCATTGGCAGCTTTATTATATTGCAAAGGGATATACTATAATTGATACCGCCACTGAATTTGGATATGATACTGGATCAGGTTTAACAACTGTTTGGGATCGTTCTACAGGGGTTGTAGTAGATTTTCATTTGAGTGGATTTTGGGTTAACATGATGGGATTTGGAACTGTATCTGAGATTAGATTGGTCAAAGCTCCCCATGAGGGCCACTTTAACGTCTTTGTAGGAGACCAATATGAATTTGTATGGACTTCTCTTAAAGATGCTGATGGTTTACCCATTACAGATGGCTCATTTGTTTATCCTGATGCGAATGATTCCATGATTTCCCAAGGAGATAACTTCTATCTTGAAGTATTAACAGTTAATATGACTATGGGAATGAGTGGGCTTACACCATCAGTTTATGGTGAATTTACATTTGCAAATGGAGCAACTACTGGAGAAGTATACCTTATGGGTTATTTCAAACCGATGGCATCATGGAACTACACTTGGGAATACTGGGAAGATTACTATATATCACGGGGTTATGGTGTAAACTGGACAGCAGAATACTTTGAATATGTTTATGGTGACAATGCTTCCGATCCTAATTATATGCGTTTCAGATGGGATGCTGTTGATGGTGCTATGCTCACTTGGGAACTCAGAGGCATGTGGCCTAATATGATGGGCTTCGGTACTGTTAAGGAAATACGAATTGATCGATATGTTTCCGTACCCACCTATGGAGTCTCTGTTGGCGATAAAATTCATCTACAATGGGCTGTTCTATTAGATGCCGATGGTATGGAAATAACTGATGGATCATATGCTTATCCCGACGCTCCAGATTCAGCGATTAGTCAAGGTGATTATTTCTATATCGAAATTACTACAATTAATACATCTATGATGGGCACTACAGTTTATGGAAAATTCGTTTTCGGAACAGTTAGCTCTCCTGAAGTTATGCTCATGGGATATGTTAAAACAATGGAATGGAATCATTGGCAGCTTTATTATGCTGCTAAAGGATATATTATAATTAGCACTGCTACGCAATTTGGTTATCAATCTGGTTCCCTTATGGGAGGCCCTCTCCTAAGAATGATCTGGGATCGATCTACTGGCTCTGTTGTAGAATTTCACCTCAAAGGATTCTGGATCCAAATGATGGGATTTGGTACTCCTTCAGAAATTAAACTAGCCGCGGGTACACCACCTGTTGATACTACGACTACTCCAACAACTACGCTACCTACAACTACAGGAACAACGACTACAACAACTACCTCTCCATCGGTATCGGGATTCGAATTTGGACTTTTAGTCTTCTCGATGATTGGAGTAATCATCATTTTCAACAGACGAAGAAGATAGAGTCTTCAAATTAATATCCCATCCCCTTTTTTTATTTTTTATAATTTTGATTTATTTTTTTGTATTTGCAATCCATTGCATTAATAATTGTTCTTAGTAAAGTAATAATACCGTTTAAGTTAGAAATAATTTAAATTCTAAGGTGTAAGATGTCCTTCTTTGACATCTGGTGATCTTTGAATCCGTGAAGGCATTCCAGCATTTTGTCCTCCATCTACTACAAGTATAGTTCCACTCACAAATGATGAATAATCAGAGCTTAGAAAAACAGCAGCTTTTCCTATCTCTTCTGGTGTACCTAATCGCTTCATTGGTATTCCACCTAAGATGATATTTTTTATCATCGGATTTATAAACCCTTTAGCGGTCATTGGAGTATCAATCATTCCAGGAGCTATTGCATTTACTCGAATTCCATATTCTCCTAATTCTACTGCCATTGTTTGAGTTAAATTGATTATAGCTCCTTTTGAAGTTGTGTAAGCCACTAAGTTTGCTTTAGGCCTCAGACCTAATGTTGAGGTTAAATTAACAATTCTACCATTAATATTATTTTTTATCATATGCCTGACTACAGATTGAGAACAATTAAAATAGCCTTTGAGATTAATTGCCATAACTTTATCCCATTGCTCAGAAGAACATTCAAGAAAAGGAGTATCTGGAGCAATTGCAGCATTGTTAATCAATATATCTATCTTTTTAAACTGTTTCAAAACTTCTTTTACTGCTCTTTCAACATCATCAGTCTTTGAAACATCACAAATAACACCATAAACTTTGTGTCCTAATGATTTTAAATTATTTATACTTTCATTGAGTTTAGATTCATTTATATCAACTATAGCTATTTTTGCACCAGCTTTTGCTAATTCTTCAGCTATTGCTAGACCTAAACCCTGTGCTCCTCCGGTGATCATTGCTACTGTATCTTCTAGAAATTTCAATAATAATCATCTCGAAATAAATCTTGGTAAAGTCTATTGAACATGATTTTTTAGCTTTAAAAATTTCTTTTAAATCTGGATATATCCAAATCAGGAATATTTAAATTTTTCTTGAAATGTCTGATTAATATAATTAATTTAAGGGGATTGTATGTCAAAAGTGGTTTTTGATCAGGAGAACGAAAATATTACTGATTTGGAGGAAAAATTAGTACAAAAATTTGAATCCCGTATTAAACAGGGTTTTTTACGCTTAATTATGCTTCATTTAATCAAACAAGGAAAAGCTGATAATGGTTTTCAATTAATGGCTTTGATTAAAGAACATACAGATGGGCGTTGGGAACCAGGTCCGAATAGGATTTACCCAATTCTCCAAGAATTTGAATCAGCTGGATGGATAACCATTAAAGAGAATCCTTACAAAAAAAGGCAAAGAAAAAAAATTATTATGACCGATAAAGGAAGAAAAGCTGCAACAAAAAGAATTAAAATTACTCGAGAAGTGTTAGAACCTTGGCAAAAAATTATTACTCGTGTTCCTGATTACGATGATACTAACCCTGAGATTTCTTCAAATGAATAACCAAAATTTTCCGCTAAAATTCAAAGTATTGTAGTTTATTTTTTGTT